>JAYTQQ010000217.1:0-42000 GCA_043746635.1 Bdellovibrionales bacterium
TACTCAGGCCAGATGAAATAGTCGTTCAGTTTTTCGATGGAAAATGGAATCCTTGGTTTGAGTTTGGTAACGATGTGATGTTTGGCATCAGCAAAGTAGGAATTATTTTCTCCTATCATTTTGCGAATATGACCGGAACTCTCGAAGAGTATAATCCCCGAGTCATGAATGACAGCACAATTTCATTCACTCAAAAAAATCTTTTTGAAAAAGTTACGACCAAGTATCTTTTGGTTGAAAAGCTTGATCTCGAAGCCGCGATCAATGACCTTAGAACTAATTTCGACTCAAACGCAAGTTTTGGCGAGGCTATTCGGGTTTGCGGTAGTCTGACGTACAACAAAACAGACTCAAAAATTACTTCGAACACATTCATTAATCGAAATATTGAAGACCTCGATCAGTATGCGAGTGTTGGCAGCTCATCGAGCGGACTCACTGGCACATTTCAAGAGTTTTACAGAAAAAATGCAGGTGATAATAGGGTCGCGGACGCCGTACGGTCTAGCTTTGATCGCAAGCTCGTGCGGGTACAAGCAATGGTGAAAATTCTCGAACAGGATATAGATTTTATTAATGCTACGGCCAGCGAAAAAGCCGAGCTGGTGAGTGCCGTTGAGGCCCAGGTTAATTCACTCGACGCCCTAAAGACTCAGTATTTCAGAAAGGCACTTGCCCTACACAGAAAAATTTCGAATTGCGAAACCATAATGAGTCGACTCGAAAGGCAGAATCAATACGAACTTTTCAAAAGTGAAGCGGACTACTTATCGCGCGTTTACGACGTCTATGCAATGGTTGACGGTTCACCTCAGTCAGCCAAGCAAGCTTTGGATAAAGCCAATGAAGATTTTAAATTAAATGTGGCGGACGCTAAAGATTTAGATTTTTTCACTGATCTTGGTTACCGATACAGCAAATATGGTTTGTTGCTGAGAATTTCGGATAACCTAGAGAACCTGACCCCGAAAGTTATCGTCAGAAAAATTGCTGATCCTAAAACTCTATCTTACTGGGGAAGCTCACAGATATTGAGCTTTCGTGGTTCGGACGGCAAGCTTATGAGGAAAGAAGATTTTATAGCAAACGCGATGAAGAGATTGAATGGTCTAGGCGACACGTATTTGAGTTGGACTCAAGGTTTTTCAGTGGTTCCTAAGAAAAAGAAAATCGTGGGTATGACCGCTCTTTACAAACTCGGTTATTACTTAGGTGAAACAGATCGTATTTCTGCTGACGAAGTTATCTCGGAAGTGTTCGATTTAATTCAAACCATTAATATTACAGCGGCCGACTTACCGATCCTTAGTTGGCTCGGGCTTTCGAATAAGCTTGGGATTGCGTCGATCGGCAGATCGCTCGATGATCTCGAAGATATTTCTAAAAAGAATGATATTAAGGCAGCATTTTTAGATTCTGTATTTATGCAGGTTGCCACAGACAAATTGTCAGAGAGCGACTTTCACGAGCAAAGTGGGCCACTCGACATTAATATCTTCAATAATATCTTAGATGACGCAATAAACTTGTACGCAACACTTAAAAGTTTTGAAGAGTTTCTGCTACCGCCGGATAAAGATCAGAGAATTAAGTCAATTATGATGAAGCTGTATCAGCCGAAGGTCATAAAAACTATCGGCATGGTCATAGAATTCAGGGACGCAATTCAGAAAGTTGAAAACAAGGGAGCTTCGAAAGAAATGAAATATCTCTTCGATCTTAACGAACGAGGAACCTATACTGTTGATTTTAGCCAGAGCGGACCGATTTACATTAGTCGAAATAAGCTGAAGGCTTACGATGATTCGATCTATGATTTTAATGAGCCGAAAACTCATCATTGTTTTGATACTCCAGATTGTGTTGCTCCTGCAAAGTTTGGAACGCAAAAATGAATTTTCTGAATATGGTGATGAGCCTATTCGTTCTATGTCAGGGCAGTTTCGGTTTTGCTGAAGCCATGAACGCCGAAGCGTCTACGGATGCGGCATTAATTGCTCCATCTGAAATTGAAGATCCTATTTATATTGATAGCACCCGGAGCGCATCGACTTCGATAAGGGCTAAAAAACGAAAAGAGAACTCGCCGGCATCAAACTATGAGTACTCGATCAATCTCGAATACCAAGCTATGACAGACATCGCCTCCCAGGCGAGCCCGCAAGCGTTTCTACATGTATTCGATGTTGATGCCTCTCTGAATGTTTTTAAAACTTTCGATGTTGGCATCAATGCAGGCATCAAATACGTCAGCCTCGGCGGTGACATTCCTCAAGATTCAATTGAGGCGAGTGATGTTACTCTCAAAACAAGTTATTCGAAACGTCTTACCAATATTCTAAGTTTAAAAACCGGTCTCGTAACGAGTTTGCCGACGAGTGACGCCGCCAAAGTTGACGGTTACGAAGCAATCGAAACTGGATTTCTCGAGATGAATATTAGAGTGGTGAAGGGCATTTATAATATCGTTAACTCAGTAGCCGCTGGCTATATTTTTAATCGTTATAATTATTCTCCAGGGACGTTACTTTCAAATCCTAATTCATACGGTCAGTATGAGCTCGTGAACGTGCTTAGAATGAATCGCTTTATGAGTTTCGATTTCGGAGTAGGCGGACGCGTCTCTCATACTCTTGATGGCACTAATACCATTCATTTTGAAAATCAAGAAGCCCTCAACTTTAAATACCGTCAGTGGCACGTAACTCTGTCCTACTCGAACGGTACATATGCCGATCAAAGCGACATCGATTTGTGGTTTGTCGATCAATATAGACAAATTCTAGGGTTCGGAATCGTCTATGAAATTTAACTTTACTTACCTCCTCATTTTTCTAGCGCTCGCAAGTTGCCATAAAACAAATTCTTTGGTGAGTCCGCACGAACTAGAAAATACGTTGTCGGTGGATGCGAAGCCGGCTGAGTCACTAAAGGTGCCGGCTCTCCTCTCTGGTCCTATGACATACGAAACGGATATCAAGCCTTTCGAAAAATCTCTGCTCGATGCCAACGAACTGCTTGATCCGAAAACGGCGCATTCTGATTTGACTCGAGACAATTTGGCTCATCTAAATCAAGCAATCCTGCAGCTGAACGAAAAAGATATCGGCGTGATTTCGAAAAATCGCGTCCTCGAAAAATACGAAGCTCTTCTCTTGCATTCTTGCGATAGTGAATTGAAATCCTGCGACTCTGTCGAAATTTTAAAGCAGGATCCTATGTCGGTACGAATCGCAATGTTAATTGCCAAGTCGAAATCCGACGTCGCTGATTACTATAAAATGCTTTTGCTTGCGTTCTCTCTGAAGAACTTGGAGAGCCAGCCTCAATTATTGTCTCTCTATGTAAAGCGTTTTCCGGAGTTGATTTCATACGTAAAAATTCACCCTAACTCGAAATTATTTGTAGAAAATCAAAACTTACTTTCGATCGTTATTTCGGATAACGTTCTGAAATCGAGCCCTGAGTTTTCTGAGTTGCTGAAAGTGTTTTCTCCTTGGCAGTATTCGATGACAAAATCTCAAGGTGCTAGTTCGGACGACCTCAGCATATTTCTGGCAAATGCCCAAAACAATATGTACGAGAAATCTGGATCCGTTTCTTCTATTTTGACTAGTGCAATCAAGAAAATTCAAGATCAACAAAATAGCTTTTCGGATCGACAAGAAAGTTTGTTTACCAAAAAATCTCGAGTGGTTTCGAATTTACAACTCAAAAAGCTTGATACGCGTAACGAGTATTTTTATCTTATTGATCGTCTCTTTACCGGTGATATACGCATCAGCGAAGCAGATATTCTCTGGGATGCGAGTCATCAAGATTACGCTCAGTTTTCAAGTATACTTAAAAATTACGTTCAGGTCGAATTTATTGAAAAAGTTTTGTTAGCTCATTCAAAGATGAGCCAAATTTTCTCGAGTTCAAACCCCGTTATGGTTGCGGATTTATATTCTCAAGTCATTTTACAAAGTCATTCAATCAGCATCGATTTGATGGATTTCTCGAAGCGTGTATTGCTGCTGAATCAAGTTAGCTCTTACGTTTTAGCTAAGAGAGGTCTAATAAGAGATGAAACATCCGATTACCTCAACGCGACGGCAAAAAATATCTACTACTACGTTGTTCTTCCGCATATGATGATGCTTGCCCGCGAGATGTACGTAAAAGGCTTTAACCAAACGGTCGATTTTGGCTACGGTCCTTACAATATTGACGGCGCTACCGTTACCCAATTTTTATATCACGGTATCTACACGCCTTGGTTTGATTATTCGACCATCGAGAAATCTAAGGTAAACCCTGACACGATCCCGACAGTTAAATCGCAAGAACTGATGTATGCCTTCGATATTGCCATGAACACAGAAGCCTTTGAATATTTTGGAATAGATGTCAGTGATTATATTTTTGATTTGTTTACTCAACTTTCTGCTGGCCTAAATCGTATTGTCAGCAATGATATTCTTGATATTCAGACACATTTTGAATCTGATAACGATTGGCAGAATGTTCTGAGACTTTGCCAAGGGATCGAATCGGGTGCAGGTTTTTATCATCGCGTCGATGCCAGGGAACCTTTCAACAAGAGCCTCCAATCCGGTGAAGTCAGTGAATTTGAACAGGGTGCCTTCCTGGGAGCCCTTATTGCAAAATTTCAAGATCTTAACGGATTTCAGCTTCATAATGCGAATCGCACCGAAGGTCTCGACTACGTCCGAATTTTAGTTGAGCCTAATCAACATATGTTGAGACTCTATATCGACTTATATACATCTTATCTCGCTAAGTTGAGCGCTGATAAATCAAAAGTTGAGCGCCTTGAAGGACTTTATTCACAGACGAACCAACTCGTTCAGTCTCAGCTGACTAAGTTTATTAAAGTTAATAGCGACTATAATCATTGTTACTTTACTTTGTTTAACAAAGAAATTGAGGAGCAGGACAAGATCCTGCTCGATCGCATTCAGTTTTTAAAGTCGGTCTATGCCGATATGAAAACTTTGAGAAATGATCCTAAGCGAAAAGCCGAACTCAATAAAAAGTATAAGTTTGTTGATATGGGTCACAACTCTCTCGGCACCGAGCGATTTGATGAAAATATTTTTCATAGTCTCATCATTGATTTTGCCGTCAACGCAAAGCGGTTTTATCAAAGCTCAAAAGATCCAATTGAAAACCTGACAGAGATTTACCTTCCAGAAAATTTGTCACAATTGATGGAATATAAGAGGCCGAAACTTAACGACATAAGCTTCACCGACTCAGAAGATGACTTTGTAGCAAGCGGATTGAACTCAATGATCAGCAGTAGAGGAAGTACTTCCGCCGACCGTTCTTTTATGCACTGGTTTGATAGCGAATTTATCATGACAAGACTGTTTACGTATTTTTCGAGAGACTTAGTCGCGCTCAACAGAATGGATGCGACACGAAACTTGGTGAAAGTCGAAGATCTCTATTCTCTTCCGATGAAAATTATTAATCTTTTAATTTTGAAGCCTACAGATATGGAAGTATTGAAGGCTGCTCGAAAGACGAGTCGTTTTCTTCCGATATTGCTTTCTGATTATTATAATCCAAGTGAGGGCCAGCCTATTTCTTACTTTGATTACGTATTTTACATGAGCTCTCAGGATTATCTCAGTAAGTATATGCCCGACCCTTTTCCTGAGGTGGGTAACGTTAGAATGGCAGATAAGCAAACTTTGAACGCTGATCCGAACTTAGTTCCGCTCGCGAAAGAGGCGATGAACTTTTCAGACTTGAAGAATCAACAAATTATTCCATTGTTTGATCTTGATTTGAAAAGTGTCGACGCTGGCCTCGCTCAGTACTATCGCTCTGAGCTTCAGAGCGAGATGAAGCTAAATGAAAATTTAAGAAATTATATTGTGGGAATCTACAGGTCTGATTTAGCTTCTGGACACGCACTGAAGTTTTCGCTTGAGATAAATAAATCCTATGATGTTCCTTATTTGTCGCCGGGAATGTCGAAGGCTTACGATAACTTTATTTTTACTTTGAATCAGAAGACGAGTGGTCTTTTTCTCAATTAAAGATATTGAAAAGCGAAAAAAGTAACGTCATCTTTGAGCGCCGCGAGATTTCGAAACTCATTTGACTTGCTCGAAACACTCTCAACAATAAATTGAGGATCCGTTTTTTCAGAAAGGGCTGTGACGAGAGACTTGATAAGTCCTCGTTCGTCCCATACTTTTCCTTCGGGGGTTTCGATATCGGTGAGTCCGTCGGTGTAAACAAATACGAGATCGCCGGCTCCTAATTCAACTACATTTTCTGTATAGCGGCTATTGATATCCTGGCCGAGTCGTAGGCCTTGGATTTCTCCGAGGAGTGGTACGAGATCGTTCTTTTTAACGGGACCGTCCATTTTTTTAAGGAGATACGGAGCGGTGTGACTGGCGGTCGCGTAAGTTAAGATTCCTTTTTCGGGATCAACCGCAGCAACGAAGAAGGTCATCTGAATTTTACCTTTTGCAGAAACATAAATTGCTCGGTTCAAAAGTTGTAGAAAACTTGACGGTGTGAGCGATGGACTTGTTTCAATCAGCGAAACGGCCGATCGCGCAGCGCTCGTGATGAGAGCGGCAGAGGCACCGTGCCCGGTGGCGTCTCCAATGCAGAGAAACACTTTGCTTCCTGATTTAAAATAATACCACCAGTCGCCGCCGCACTCACTTGCAGGCTCGTAGTAGCCGCTAATTTGAACCCGATCAATTTTTGAGTTACGGTCAGGAAAGAGAGTATCCTGAACAACTTTTGCGGTCTCAAGCTCTTTCTCCATTCGGGCCTTTTCGACGTTATCCTTCATCAGCGCCGAAATTTTTGTAACCATCGAATTGAAATTGTTTGAGAGTCTTCCGACTTCGTCAGAAGATTTAATATCGAGCTCAACATCGAAATTACCGTTAGCAAGTTCAGTTGTCGCCGAATCAAGAATACTCAGCTGACTCGTTACTTGCTTCGACAAAATAATTGCGAGAATTGCAGTCAGTGAAATGAGCGCAACGAAAAAAAGTCCCGACTTTAAGAGAAGTGAATCGACCGCTTGAAACGCGAGGCTTTTGTCGACAGTCGAAATTGAAATGAGATTGCCAATTCCCAATTTGGAATAAGAAACTAGGCTCGGTCGGCCAGCGAGGTTAAGAGTTTCTTCGGATCCTTCGGGAAGAGAGTCATTGCTAATTTTCTTAAAGAAGGTCCAATTGCCAAGACTGATCAGCGGATTTTCAATCGAAGACTGTAGTAAAATGATTCCGTCTGATTTCGCGATGTAGTTATCATAAATAGGCGATTTTTTAAGAAGTCCGGCGAGAGTATCGTCATGGTCAATTGAAGTGATGAAATAAGTAACGGGATCTCCGTCCATCGTTACTTTTTGGGAGTAAATTAAATAACTCGCGTCGGATGTAACGACCTTGAAAGAGATACTGTCATGATAGGCTTGCGTTTGAACTTGGTTGACGATCGGCTCAAGGGTTTTGATTTTTTTGTCGTTAAAATCAGGTTTTTTCATCACGGCAATATTTTCGTATGTCTTACCATCCCAGCGATTGAGGCTTACTTCACTAAGAGATTCTTTCTTTTCAAAAATATTGAGTGCATCTCTGTCAAAAATTTTTTTGCCAAAATCAAAACCAGAAACAAATAAAACCATTTCCGCAGAGTGCATTCGGAGCTCTGTTCTTACTTGGCTCGCTAAACTTTTCGAATTTTCGGCGCTCGATTCAAAAACGTAAGCCACTTTATCTTGCTTAAACAAATATACGGCAAGGGCCAAAAAGGCCGCCAGCGACACGCCAGTCAGTGTCAGCATCAAGATTAGAAGTTTATAGCGTAATGACATCTGTTTGTGACCAAAAGGTTCAAGTGAAAGACTAAACTGAAATTTAACATGGCATTTCAAGTGAAACAACCAAAGGCTTGGTGCCCCGACTAAAGACCTGTTGACTTTCTTGTTCCGCCGACGATGAGTTCAAAAATTTTTGGAGCCATCAGGTCGGGTGAAAAAACTTGGCGCGTGATTGAGGGCGGTCATCACGCAGAGCTTTTATATTTGAGTCATCCAAAAGATTTTAAGGACTGGCTGGTAAGTCCTTAAGGTCGATCATATCGGCTACGACCCAATCGAGAGTTGGATCATTGAGAGGAGCTTGACAATAAGCACAAATCGCCGACAAATTATCTTTCTGTGCGGCACCACATTTTGGGCACGAGTTCGCGAAGACACTCCCTTTTGCGACGGCGTCTGATTTCAATCGAAAAAGTTCTAAAACTTTAATGTCCGAGTTCAGATCTTCTTCGGCCTGCGACCCCGATGCTCCGCTATCGAGAAAAACCACGCTGTATGCAAATTTAATCGCGACGAAAGCTCTGATTTCATTGCCGGTCAATTGTGTTCTTAAGACTTGAACGGCCTGGGTGTAGAGACGATTGTAGGCCGCATTCACATGGGGGGTCGATTTTTGAAAGAATTCAAAAGCACTCGGCGTACAAAAACGCTTCAAGACGTCGGTATTTTGGGTGAGCTGCGCGATGAGAATTTGCATGAAAGCGTTGCTTGCGCGGTCTTCTAAAACGTGCGGAGAAAAATCGAGTTTTGCAATGAGGGCAGGATCTTTGAAGCTAGCGTCAGCGCCTTGAAATTTGAAGCCGTAATCTTCTGCTTGAGAAATTTCACTTAAAACCCAGTCGTATTCACCGCTATTCAGATAGGTTCCGCAGTAAGGACACTGGGCGCTTTCAATGAGTTTACTCGTAAGAGGAGCAGAACATTTTGGACAAAGCTCGGAATGAAAAATATCGGAACCACGCTTGAAATCATGTCTGCGAATAAAAGACCAATACTCAATAAAAGACTCATTGCCTCCGGGAGAATTCAGTTGCGGATATTTTTCGCTGATAAATTGGTCGGTCGCTGAAGCTGAAATGGCCACGTCAACGCAATCGTAACCAGGTTCTTTTGATGCGTTGATGATTCGAATATCATGGATGTGAACATCCGTGATCGGATTGCTCTCTCTCAAGATATTCATCATCGTAAACTGGGCGTTGAACCTTTGGTAAACACCGTCGCTGATAAATCTTCGCATGAGACTTAGTTTTTTTTCAGACCAAGACTTTTGCACGCCCATGAACGCTGCGCTTACTTTATTTTTAAATTCAAGGAGATTTTCTCCTTGAAGAAATTCGGGCGTGACGGTCGGCTCCTGAGCATAGACCGGAGTCTCTTCACGAGTTTCAATTGCCGTAAAGCCATTTCGGTAACGAAAGAATAGGAAAATAACGACGATCAGAAGAATCCATCCAACGGGGCCCGATCGGAAAAAAATATTTATGATAAGTTCAAAGAGAAAGCCGTCGCCTCCACCGCCGGGACCGCCGCCACCGTAACTGCCACCTCCACTGTGCCCGCCGCCACCGCCGTGACCGCCACCTCCGCCGCCACCGCGTGCGAAAGCATCGACACATAAAAATAAGAGAGGCAAAAAGTGAAGGATTAAATTATATTTTTTCAATGATCTGTTTTTTCTTTGCATCAAATTCATCTTTTGAAATCAAACCTTGGGTCAAAAGATCTTGTAATTTTTTAAGACGAGTCGCGGGATCTTCAGTCGGGCCTGAAGCAGCCGCAAATGAGCCGATGCCGGCGAGTTGCTGGCCCATTCCGCCCGCGATTCCCATCCCCATCATCATGCCGGTCGCGCCGGTATTTTTCGCGGCGTCTCTCAAGGCTTGTAGCTGTTGAAGTTGTGCGTAGCTCACGCCGGCAGCGCCTGCGGCCTGCGATTCAGCGCTCATGTCGGCGATGCGATTGATACGCTTCATTGTGTCGTCGTCGAATGAAGTTCCTTCGATTCTGAAATCGACAAGCGCAAAGCCTAATTTTTCAAACTCTTGATTCAACGTATTCGTCAGAGTCAGTGCAAACTCGTTTCGGTGCGCATCAATTTCGGTATAAGTAAACGCGGATGTTGCAAAAGTATTCGTCATAGGCTGAATAATGCGCGAACTCATCAGTTCTCTCAGCTCACTTGCTGTGAACAGTTCGTGCGCGCCGATGATGCCTGTAAAAAACCACTCTGGTTTTTGAATCTGCAGAGAAAAGTTTCCGAAGGCTCTGAGTCCAACGGGAAAATGATACTTTGGATCTTCGTATTTGACGACCGAAGGAGTGCCCCACTTTAAGTCAACGAGTTGGGTTGTTTTAAAGAAGTAAAATCCCACTTTATGTTCGCTCGTAAACCCTTGCATGAATTTCGAGATCGTCGTAATGAACGGAATATTCGCAGTGGCAATCTCAACGATCCCGGATTGGGTATAAACGCCCTGCACTTTTCCTTCGTAGACGAATAGGCAACCTTGGCCTGGACCAACAATCAGCTTAGAAGCATTTTTAATTTCATCACCGCTGCCTGTCCACATTTCAAAAATCGCGTCGGGAGACGGATTTTTCCATTCGATGACTGATCTGAGTTGGCCTTTGATCATTCCCCACATAAAACATCCTTTGGTTAAAGTGATAACAAATTATGCTACAAAATTTTAGCTCGAAACAGAAGCTAAAATGCGTGTGTTATTTTTACGACATAGGTAGAGCCGAGGATATCACGCGATGCCCCTACATCCCTACACCCCTACAAATGATACTTTGATTGTTCATGCAAAAGAATCTAAAATTAACTGATTCATTAAGGAGTTCTTATGAAATTGCTATTTTTGCCGCTCGTTTTTACGTTGCAGAAGTTCCCTCCTCCGACGCGAATCCTCAGCTCACTCAATCGGTTAAGCGATACAAGATATGCGAGTCGGCGAAGTTAAACCACAAGATGAACACCGACTTGAAGCACGTGTGAAGTCGCATAATACAACTTACTTTGGATTCGGCGAGGGCAATTTTTCAGAACTTCGTCTACGCAGTTTGATGTTTTTGCAGGATATACGTCTGAGTTTGTGAACAATAAATATTGGTGTTCCGGGTGCATTTGGTCTTCGCATCGGAGTTCTCTACTAGAAAGAAAAAATGGCTCACGCAAAATATCCGAAACTCTTTGAGCCGTTGAACCTTGGTTTCACTTCGCTTAAAAATCGCTTCATCATGGGCTCCATGCATACGGGTCTTGAAGATTCTGAAAAAAACTTTTCAAAGCTTGCTGCCTTTTACGGAGAAAGGGCCGAGGGTGGCGTCGGTTTGATCGTCACCGGCGGATTTTCTCCAAATCGTACGGGTTGGTTTTTGCCTTTTTCGTCGAAGCTCTCTTCTCACTCTGAAGTTGCGCGCCACCAAATTTTGACGTCGAGGGTGCACGCCGCCGGCGGGAAGATGGCTCTGCAAATTCTCCACGCGGGAAGGTATTCGATTCATCCATTTGCGGCAGCTCCATCAGCGCTGAAAGCACCCATTTCGCCATTCAAGCCTTGGGCGATGAGTCACTCCAAAGTTCTATCAACGATTTCAGATTTTGCACGAACCGCGGTATTAGCTCAAGAGGCCGGGTACGACGGAGTTGAAGTCATGGGTTCCGAGGGCTACCTCGTCAATGAGTTTGTGGCTCCAAAAACAAATTTGCGTAAAGATGAGTTCGGCGGATCGATCGAGAATCGATCTCGCTTCGCAACCGACATTATAAAAAAAATCAGATCGCGGGTGGGCTCAAACTTTATCATCATCTACCGCATTTCAATTTTAGATCTTGTAGAGAAAGGTTCAACTTTTGAAGAAGTTCTTTTCTTAGCGAAAGAAATTGAAAAAGCCGGTGCGAATATTCTAAGTACGGGCATTGGCTGGCACGAAGCAAGGGTGCCGACAATTGCGACCGATGTTCCGCGTGGTGCTTTTACTTGGGCAACCCGCGCCTTGCATGAGCATACTTCTCTGCCGGTGATTGCCGCCAATCGAATCAATACCCCTGAAGTGGGCGAGAGTATTTTGGCTCGGGGTGACGCCGATTTGATTTCGATGGCGCGACCCTATCTCGCCGATCCGCACTTTGTGAGTAAAGCGTTTGCGGCAAAGGCCGATGAAATTAATACCTGCATCGCGTGCAACCAAGGTTGTCTCGATCATATTTTTAAAAGAAAGCGCGCGACCTGTTTGGTTAATCCGAGAGCCTGTTTTGAAACCGAAATTATTGTCAACACCACGTCGACACCTCAAAAAATTGCCGTCGTGGGCGCAGGGCCAGCAGGATTGGCTTTTTCGGTAACGGCAGCTTCACGTGGGCATTCAGTAACGCTTTTTGAATCGGCAAGCGAAATTGGTGGGCAGTTTAATCTGGCAAAAAAAATTCCCGGAAAGGAAGAGTTTTTTGAAACTCTTCGTTATTATAGAAAACAAATTGAAATTCACGGCGTAAAACTCATGCTCGGAATACGTGCCTCTCGTGCAGACCTGAAAGGTTTTGATAAAATTGTGATCGCGACCGGAATCAAGCCTCGTATTCCACAAATTCTAGGAATCGATCATAAAAAAGTTGTCAGCTATGTCGATCTTATTTCAGGGAGGGTCAAGGCTGAGAAGAAAGTGGCGATCATCGGCGCCGGCGGAATTGGCTTTGACACCGCAAAATTTATTTTAGGCTTAAGCGAAAAGCATTCGGTGGGTGACGCCGAAAAAATAAATGAATTTTGTAAAACATGGGGTGTTGACCAGTCTTTAAAGACTCCGGGCGGACTCCAAAATAAAATTTCTGAAAAATCAGATCAGAAGATTTATCTTCTTCAAAGAAAGCCTGGCCACCCCGGAAAATCTCTTGGTAAGACCACCGGCTGGATTCACCGTACTTTTTTAAAAGATCATGGAGTGCAAATGATGGGCGGAGTAGAATACTTGAAAATTGACGACCTCGGACTTCATATCAAACAGAATGAAAAAGTTTCGGTGCTCGAAGTGGATCAAGTTGTCACCTGCGCGGGGCAAGAACCTCTCAAAGATCTTTATCAAGAACTCATCGAAGAGAAGCCTTACATTATTGGTGGAGCTTTCGAGGCGTTCGAGCTTGATGCTAAGGCCGCGATCAAACAAGGTGTTGTGCTTGCGAGTACTATCGAGACCGCAACTTCGTGAAGCGATTTTGGAAGTACTGGCTCAACTTGCTCGAAAAAAATCACCACAAATAAGAAACGGCAAGTGACGGATAAATAAAAGTTTCTGTACTAGTATCTGTCGTATAAGTCGTACCGATGAGTTTCTCATTGTAGTTCGAGAGTGAATAGTTAAGTCTTGCGCCGAAGAGCAAACTATCGGAAATCTGAAATTGGTAACCTACATCAATAGCGTAGGCGGTGCCTTTCCAAGTTTCAGAAGGACTTGCCCCATTTTGGTAAGCGGCTTTCGAAATCAGATTATAGGCAAGACCAAGACGCCAATTGTGATCATGATTTAAGAAAAATAAAAATTTCGGGCCCATTTGGGTTGAAGAGTAGGTTGTCGTAGAACTATTTGCCGTTGAGCTTGTTGCATAGCTTCCGTAATTCCATCCAATAAGGATGCTATCGTTTTTATAAACGCTAAAGCCTAAGCAAAAATCATAAAATGTCTTTGCGCTTGAACTGTTCGTTGTCGTGCTGAGGGTATCTGAATAATAAAGCAGATTCAGATCGACAATTCCGGCTGAAGCTTTGCTTGAGCATAAACAAACTATAAATAAGAAGAAAGAGAAGAATTTTTTCATCACTCAATGATTCGGCTCGTTTTGGGATTTGCTTGAGTGTCGACCGCCTTTTGTCAATGCGTTGCATCGCGAAAAGGCCTCCGGCACCTCCGGCTCGTCTTGCATTCTTGCTCTAAGTTTGAGAGCTTTTGTGATCCCTCTTTTGAAAGGTCTAAACCATGAATGTCGTACGCGCCACTTTGCTTTCGTCTTTAGTCTTGATGAGTTTCACTGCTTGCCAAAGCACGGCTCATCATCCGAAAGTCCAGGCTGATAGTGCCGCGACGATGGCTGCACAAAATCTTGAAGTTCGGTTTCTCACCCAAGAAGAAGCGCAAGCGAGAGCAAAGCGTCTTTCACAAATTCACTATCAATTGAACGTTGACCTTACGGGAGACAAAAAGAATTTCAAAGGAGATATGCTCATCACTTTTGAATTGAGCGACATTTCGTCAGATTTAAAATTAGACTCGACCGATTCTGAAATTACAAAAATACGAATCAATGGGCAAGATGTCACGAAATGGATCCAAGCCAAACGATCGATCCTGCTTCCGCAAAGTCTTTTGAAGCAGGGATATAATGAGGTCGCCATTCAGTACGTCGAAGTTTATAGCCACTCCGGTGAAGGCCTTCATCGTTTTGAAGATCCAGAAGATAAAAAAGAATATCTTTACACGCAGTTTGAAGACTTCGACGCCAATCGCTTTATGCCATGCTTCGACCAACCTGATCTAAAGGCAAAACTACAGTTGACCGTGCTGGCTCCGGCAAAGTGGCAAGTGATCACGGCGAACTATGAAAGTTCGAAACATAAGATTTCTAAGCAAATTCAAAAATGGATATTTCCGGATACCCCATTGATCAGCACCTATCTTTATTCTCTTCACGCGGGAGATTTTAAAGTCTGGAAATCAAATTTTGGAAAAATTCCTTTGAGGCTTTTTGTCAGACAAAGTCTTGCAAAATACGTCACCGCAGAGGATTGGTTTAAAATCACGAGAGAAGGTCTTGGTTTTTACCAAGATTATTTTGCGATTGATTATCCATTTTTTAAATACGACCAACTCGTTTTGCCTGAATTCAATGCCGGCGCGATGGAAAATGTCGCCGCCGTTACTTTTTCTGAACGCATGATCTTTCGTGGAAAACAAACTCGAGACGAAAGATCAAATACCGCCGAAACGATTTTGCATGAAATGGCACATATGTGGTTCGGCGATCTCGTCACGATGAAGTGGTGGAATGATCTTTGGCTGAATGAAAGTTTTGCCGACTTCATGGAGAATCTCGCGACCCAAGGCGCGACCGAATTTAAGGATGCCGATCTCGATGCTTTCTTCGGCGAAAAGCAGTGGGCCTACCAAGAAGATCAGCTGATCACGACTCATCCTATTGAAGCATCAGTTAAAAATACGGACGAAGCATTTCTGAACTTCGATGGAATTACCTACGGCAAAGGCTCTGCCGTTTTTAAGCAACTCAAGTATAAAATTGGTGCAGATACTTTTCGGGAAGGAGTTCGTCAATATTTTAAAAAGTATTCTTATAAGAATACGGATCTCGCAGATTTTATGGCCGAGCTGAGTGCGGCCTCAAGACAAGATCTTGGCCAATGGTCAAAAGGTTGGTTGCAGGACTCAGGAGTGGACACGCTTAAATTTCAAATCAAGTGCGAAGCCCAAAAGGTTAAGAGTCTCGATCTTGAGATTTTAAATCCAGACACTGCAAAACAAAACCGCGTGCATGCCTTTGAAATTGCTTTTCTGACTGAGCAAGGCTCACGAATGAAAGTAAGCCAAAATTTTCGCGTCGTCATGAACCAAAAGAAAATGTCAGTCGCGGATGCAATTGGACAAGAATGTCCTAAGATGGTTTATCCAAATTATCACGACAACGATTATATTAAATTTCAATTAGACGGCGTAACGATTGCAAACTTAAGAATATCCTTTTCGAAAGTAGAAGATCCTTTTTTGCGTCTGATGTTTTCGACGACACTTTGGCAAATGGTACGCGATCGACAGTTCAAGATCGGAGACTATTCAGAAATCGCGCTGAAAGCCACGACGACCGAAACAGATTCGAAAGTTTTAAAGCAACTTGTGTTCTCGATCTCCGGAGGAAAACACTATGACGACAGCTGCGTATATTTCTTTATGCCGAACGACACTCCGGATGAGCGTCTGGCACGACAGAAGTTCGTGGCCTTGGTTGAAAATACCTATTACGAAAATTTCAAAAAATCTAAGTTGGGGTCTGACGAGCAAATGACTTGGTTCGAGTCACTCACTCACGCAACCGAAACTCCCACCGGCTTAAATCGACTTGCTCAGAGCTTAGATTCCAAAAGCGTCTCAGGACCGAAAGTAGATCAAGATAGAAGATGGTTGATCGTGCAACAACTTTGTAAATTTAAAGATCCAAGAGCGCCCGATATTCTAGCCAGCGAAGAAAAACTTGATACGTCAAATCGTGCGAAAGATAGTTATCTCGCTTGTATGGCGTCACTTCCAAATTTAGAAAATAAGAAATTTTGGTACGAAAAAGTGAAAGCTGAGAAGTCCGACTACTCTTTAGAGCAGATTGGTCAGATCGCGCGCAATTTATTTCCATATCAGCAGCGTGATCTCAAGCAAACTTTCGCAGATGATTATTTCAATTTTATTTCAAATAGTTTCAATCGCGATCAAGAATATCTTTCGGCCATCGCCAAAGAATTGGCGCCTGCGATGTGCAATGAAAAATCAGCCAGCAGAATTAAGGCCTTTGTAGCCGTGAGCCCTCAAATGCCGGCGGTTCTCGTGAAACAACTTAAAGTATTAGCCCAAGAAGACGGTCGTTGCGCGAAAGTCCAAGCATATAACAGACTGTAGGCAAGCCGAAAAGTCCGATTTGAGGCCTTGATCATGACCTTTTGATGAAAAGAAGCGAGTCAAAAGTTGACTCGCATGAGCGAAAAGCTCATTGTAATTTCATGTCACATAAAACTCTCGCAATTATTGCCGTTCTCATGTTGATCGTTTTCGGTGCCACTATTTTTATTTATCCGGAGCTCTTCAATCCAGATAATAAAAGTAAAACGCCTATGGCCGTTCCGGCAGCGGCGACTGCTCCTGCAGCGTCAGCCGGTGGGCAATAATCCACAAATTAGAGCTATACAGAATCTTCGGCTAGAGCTATTGTTCTCCCCCTGGAGACCTTTATGGAAAAATCAATTGTTCAAAGAATTCGTGACGTTCAGCATTTCGGTGAAGAGGGCGGGGTCGTACCTGCCGTGGATGTTTCTGCAACATCTACTTTCTTAAATCCCTCCGACATGGAAAAAGCTTTTCACGGTGAGCTCGCGGGCTGTTATTTGTATAGTCGCCACTCGAATCCTACGGTGAAGGCATTTGGTGAAAAATTAGCGGCCCTCGAAGGAATGCCCGCCGCGCTCGGGGTCGCCAGCGGCATGTCGGCAATTTATTCATCGATTCGACAGATGATGCCCGATGGCGGCCACATCATTTCATCAAGAACCGTATACGGCGGGACTTACGCGCTCTTTCAAAATTTATTTCCAAAAATAAATATTAAAGTAACTTTTCTAGATGTTGGAGATCTAAAATCTGTCGAAGCAGCAGTGACGAGCGAAACGAAAATGATTTACGTCGAGACTTTGAGTAATCCTTTGCTGAGACTGACCGATCTTCCTTCCTTGAGTAAAATTTGTAAGAATAAAAATTTGAAACTTGTCGTCGATAATACTTTTACGCCGATGATCGTTTCGCCCGCACGTTTTGGAGCCGACGTCGTTCTTCATTCTTGCACGAAATATATTTCTGGTTCGAGTGATCTCATGGGCGGAGTCATCGCTTCGAGCCAAGAATTTATCGATCAACTCGTCGATATTAACCATGGAATGGTGATGCTGACCGGTCCAGTGATGGATGCCCGCATCGCCCACGAGCTCTACACCCGCATCGATCATCTCGGTGTCCGCATGAGTGCGCATTCAAAGAGCGCACAATTTCTGGCGGAAAAGCTTGAGGCCGCAAAAATTTCGGTAATTTATCCTGGCCTCAAGTCTCATCCGAACTACGCACTTTTTTCTGAAATGAGAAATTCTGAATTCGGCTTTGGCGGAATGATGGTGGTCGATTGCGGAACTTCGGAACGCGCACTCGACTTCGCAAATCGTCTGCAGCAAGAAAAATTTGGCTTGTACGCGGTTTCTCTTGGGTTTTCGAGAACTTTAATGAGTTGTCCTTCGATAAGTACTTCGAGCGAAATTCCTGAAGGAGAACAGAAGTTGATGGGATTATCAAGGGGACTCCTACGCTTGAGCATTGGGTATTTAGGTGACGACGAAGTCATGGCTAGCAAATTTATTAAGACGTTTCAAAAATAATGTTTTCACTCTACAGCAAGGAACGTCGCGAACTCGCCTAGTCTAGAGGTAATTCGAAATGAAGAAGAAGTATGAAAAGTAACTGATGGGCATCCATGCCGCTAAAATTGTGCTGGGCCACGTGAGGCGATACCAAAGCTTAAGAAGAATGCCGAATAGTAAAACAGAAACGGTAAATCCTACGAAGAGACCTAGATATCCCCTCTCGCTTGCATATTGAGAATTAATTCCCATCATGAGGGCGATACTGATGCCGACAAATAAAAATCCAAAAAGATAAATAGTCGAAATTGTACGTGGACGTTTTTTTTGATCGTAAAACCAAATTGAAAATGCACTCAGCGGAGCCGTTAGCAAAGAAATGTTCAGTAAGTAAGGTGAACTACGCGTCAGAAATTCTAATAAGAACATGCGCGAAATATAGTTGGGTCGCATTGAAAGATCAAGCGACTTTACTTTGCGAGAGGCTTCCAATTTTTGACTGAGCTCTACGATCGACTCTAACTCTTTGAGTTGTCCGCAGACGCTAGTCCAACTTAAGGTCAGATTGAAAAATGCAAAATACACTCATTAAACTTTGTATCAGCGGGGGGTGAGGGTGATTTGTTCTTAAATAATAAAAAGTTTTTAAGCTTCTGCGACGGCGCGGGCAAAAGAATAGAAGAACATGCTTTCTTTAATTTTCTTGGATTGAGCGACTTCATCTTTCATCTGAGCAATGAGATCAGCAGTCACCCGGCCTTCACTGAGAAGGACATTTGAGGCGCTAAGAAAAATACCAAAGAAATAATCGATAAACTTGTTTCTGAGCTTGATATTTCTCGCATCGAAGTGGAGCGGCCTGAACTCGACCTTAATATTTTTAAACCCGGCGGCTTTCAAAAGGTTACCGAGTTGACCACCAATGAAAGGGTGCCCGTTGATGTTCCACTGAAGGTCATTAAACTCAGACCAGTACTTTATAACGGCAGGACTATAAGGATCTAAAAACAGAGTATGGTTAAAAACTTCGGTACAGTAAATTTTTGCACCAGGGTTCAAATGTTTTCGCACTTGTTCAAGAACAGCAGCGGGATTCGGCACATGCTCGAGCAGCCAACATAAAAATGCCGCATCATATTTTTGATCCAATTTGAGAATCTGCGCATCTTGCCGGTGAAGTTCAATTCTTTTGCCAAGGTTTTTTTTAAGTAAAATCTTGGCGACTTCTAGTTGCTCTGCAGAAAAATCAACACCGTCGATGTGCATTTTCGGAAATCGCTTGAGCAGAATTCTAGACTGCGCGCCAATTCCACAACCGACCTCGAGAAGATTTTTGCATTTTTTTAGATCGATTCCTTCGTAGACCCAATTCTCCAGAAAGGCTGCCTGATGAATGAGGCGTTCTTGTTCGATTCGTGAAAATCCGTGGAGATATTTAGTGTCAGACATTTTAATTCCTAGCGTGGAGATTTTAATTTAGAGGAGTGGGACAAACGGGTCAATGCTTAACGCCGAAGCACTTTCATCATTCGACAGCCTTTAATTGGGATGACGAAGTTTCAGAAATTTTCTGAACCAAAAAACAAGTTTGCTGGTTCAATTTCGGGTAGACGAGAATCTTACTACATTATCGCATATTATCCGCGAATGCCGAGAACGGAAGCTAGATCATACGGCTTTTCTCGGCGTGGCGAGACGAGACTTCACTTTTAGGAGACCTCGAAAACAGAATTCAATTTAGTCGATCGTGATCACTCCAGGAAATGAGGGCTGCCGATAAGGAATCGACTGGTTTTTGCCAGTCAAATTTTGCATCCGCTCTTCGACATTTGACTTTAGGTTGTGACCTTGATTGACCTTCGCGGTTTCAATTGAGTTTGATTTTGCCTGAGTGAGTGCAAAGAAAGTCTGAAGCTCGTTATCTCCGCGAAGTTTAAACGAATACGGATTATTTCTAAAATCATAACGTCTCGTCACGGTCTGATCATTGAGGGATTGCCTTACGAAATAATACTTTTCGGTATACATGAGCGGAACCTTATCTCTTTCTCCGTTACAAACTAAAAGGCCTCGCGTGAGGAGTTTGAGCTTCTCACTTTTGATTGCGGTGTTCGCCTGCGAAAATCTCGGCCCAACACGATCAAGAAGTTCGGCACTTGCGATAAACGCCGGAGTTAAACGAATTGTCACGCACGAATCGTAGTCGAGTAAATTAAGTCGCATGTTTTCTTGTTCGACATCGAGGGTGACATCGGTGGTTGTCGTATTTCCATTAGTGGTGCTAGTCAATAAACTTTGCGTGTCGGTCCAATTCCATGTGTAGTTGAATGGAGAAAACACACTTATGAATTTACCAATGGCTTTAAATAGTCCTAAGAATGCCACAGGATTAAAGCTCAAAGAAGACGACGTTGACTTCGAATTGCTGATGCCCGCCGCAATCGACTCCGTCGAACTAATGTCGATCCCAAATGTATCAAGTGATTGGGTATCTTCAGACTGCTTGAAATTGTAAACCTTTAATTTCTTTTCGAAAGAGAAAGTAGAGTCCGGATCTTTATAGGTCTCAACGACGCAAGCGTTCACTAAGTCTTCTGCCAGCTCATTTTGATTCGTCTCTTTAAGAAAGTTGGGCATCCACTTATCGTATTTGCCTTGAAGCCAATCGCTCTTTTTAATGACGTGTCTCAAAAGCCAAGTTGAGGGCTGATAAAGTTGCGAGAATGCTTTATTTTGACCTGGCAAATACTCCTTGAACCAGAAGTAACAAAGACGATACGAAAGATTTCTTTGATCGATGATCTGGGCCTGGCTTCTTGCGATCACCGCGTCAACCGCCTCATTTGAAGTTGGCTCACCATACTTCGTGTAGCGAACAAATTTTGAAAGTGCATCGACCGTTAATTTAGGTAAATAATTTTCGAGCGTTGAAATTCGGTCTTGCACCATCAGATTTGCCGGCTCATTTTTCACCCGCGTCTGAATGCCCGTTCCCATTGTATCCGCAAAGCAAGCAGCGTCTGAAGTAAGAGTTTTGCGATCACAATCGTACATCCACTTTTTATAATCAGGAGCAAATTTATTAAGAACGTTCACAAATTCTTGTGCATTTGCAGCGGTCTTAGTCGGAACCGGCAAGACTTTGTTGACCGAATTTCCCAGTTCGTTTTCGAGAGCAGTGGACTTAATCATGACGAGATCGCTGTAGTTATTTTTAGCAAATTGTCCGAGGTCAAAAGTTTCTGAGTTTTGTATATTGAGATTATCAACCAAAGTTTTTTCGACCGGCATAAGGTCTTCGACTTTTACGCCGATAAGATGGATATTTCCGAGTCGAAACTTGGCGATTTCTGGATCTGAATCGGTCGTGTCGTATTGCACGCCGGTCTGGAATCCGCTTCCACATTGTTTCATTTCGCAAATCAAAAGCTTACGGGAATCGTTATTAATATAGAGGTTTGGATCATAGACGAGGTTTTCAAGAGGAATGACCTGCCCGATAAAATTATCTTTCGAATAGATGTCTGAATTTTTATCGATCAGCGAATCAAATTTCGCAATTGCAGCAGGCGACTTCGATGCATCCGCAAATTCGAGATTGAGATTCTGCATTTGCGCATCAAGATTTTGAGGCGAGAGTTTTGAATAATCGATAGGGTAAAGTTCAACTAAAATATTATTAATTACTCTTAAGAATCTCCAATCGGTGAAGAAGAGATTCATGATCGTGCCCTGAATTTTACCACCAAGAAAATGCACGACCTTCTGAGAAGTGGCAACGTGCTGCTTTTCACAGCCATCGACTGATCCGTCCTTGAGGGTATGCTTGGTTTTGCAATTTTCGGTTTCAATGTGGTCGATGTAATCTTTTTGAAGGGCAACTCGCAATAAATAATATCCATCACGAATATCTTCATTTTGTTTTCCGGCAGGGCGATCACTTCGATGAATCTGAACGCCTGGTAAATCAAAATTGAAAGTTTGTGACGTGTCTAGGTTCAAAGATCGATCGATCGCAAAGAGCTGGTCGCCATGCGGGGTGAGTGAAAATTGCTTGAGTAGCAAAGTGATTTTACGTGTTTTAAGATTGGCTTGAAGATTTTCGAACTCTTGTTTTTTGTGAGCGAGTCGCAAATCATAAAATGCGGGACTTCCGAGTGCGTCAATCGCCACCGGAATTTTCATCACGCTGTCGCCATTCGTGATTGTCACGATTCCCTCTTGAGGGATTTCGCGCGCATAGTACGAGATATTTTTGAACGTTTCTGTCCAGTTAAGACAACCTTGATTTTCAATCGTTGTCTTGAGCGACTTTGGTGGGCCAGGTAAAAAGGTCTGAACCTGAAAGCTTTGTCCGATGACGGGAAGGCCCGAAGCATTTTGGATACAAGCTTTGAAGGTCAGATCGCGATCGGTATACTGCTGAGTATCGTTTTGCGCCTGCATATCTGTTTTTACTTCAAAACCTGCATCCGACTGCGGGATACTCATCGAGTGAATCGAGATGAGATTCAAACTTTGTATTTCAGCAGAAGTCGTTTGAACTAAGCTCATCGATTTCTGATTCGTCTTAATTTTATATCCATCTTGGCGGTAAGCACCGTCTAGATAAGTCGAGATATCAAATTTTTGGCTGACGTTATTCATAGTGTCGATTAATTTTGGTGAGAAAGTTCCGTTCAGAGTTCCTGATTCGCCGAGAGTGTAGACGCCATGAAAGGGAACAAGAGACTCGGGACCCTGCACCGGAATAATCTGCACGGCAAGTCTGAGTTCGCCTTGATTGCTTTGGCTAACGAGTTCGACAACCTCATCAAACTTGAGTTTGAGATTGTCCATCTTAATGGGCTTTTTCGAGTGCGCTTCGTAGGCGATGAATTTTTTATTTTGGGTCGCATCTGCTGCGCCCGGTTTCGTTTCGATCACGAAATACATATGATACTCGAAGAGTCCATCGGCGAGAGGACGAGCCGTGGCAGGACCATAAGAGTATGTTCTGTAAAAGTTTGGCGTAAATTCACCATGGAGTTTGAGCTTGCGGGCTTTGCTGGATGCTTCAATATCAAGTGCTTGAACGCTAAATGATTCAGGCCAAGCCGGAAGTTTGATCTTTTGACCGTCTTTTAAAACGCCGTTTAATGCATCTTTAGAATCCTCTACCGAAACGAGATCTCTTGTCGATAACCAGCCTGGCTGAAAATTGAGATCCGCAAAATATGAATACGGAGCAACCCAAGGATTGTAAGCGAAACGAAAAGTGCGGTGACCAGAATGAACACCTGTCGCTACGATTTTTCTCTCTTGAGAAATGAAAGTCACGGTCGCAAATGGATTGTCGCTGAAAGATTCTGTCCACACCAGACATCCCGAGATATTCGTTTTCAAATCTTTCGGCGAATCGCCACCGTCGACACGAAAGGTGTGTCCGATGACCGCTTCGAGTGTACGTTTATCTTCAAGGCAGAGGTTGATCGTCAGTTTGGTCGAAGTTACAACCTTGAAATTGGCATCGAGATCTTGAGGGGCGAAGCTTGCGGTGGCTTCTTTCAGAGAGAAAGTCGAAAGGCTTTCTTCTTGATCTTCTATAGACTGGGCACTCATGTCTTTATGCGCGGGACGAATACATCCTGCGAGCAGCGTGACTGCGATCAGACCTTTTGAAATCATCGAGAAAACGCCTCGGTTGACTTTATGTTTAATCAAAAAGCTTAGTGTTGCCATACTCGGTCACAAACCTCAAAAAGAAAAATTGTTGATTGTACTGGCTCGGATTCACGTTAATTAAGTCGGCGCTATAATAGTCGGCGCGCGCGTAGAAGTGCTCCATCGGAAAATCGATTCTTAAATGGCCGCCAAATCCCTGCATGTTATTGTGTCCGTACTCGGCAGAATTAAAAAACGCCGGCGATGAATCAGACTCATTCATGAAGGATTCAAAAATAGGTGTAATGATCAAATCATTATTCACTCGATACTGAATTTTCAATTGGGTCATTTCACCGTAGCGTGAATCTTGAGGCGCATCTCGGTTTGAGATCACATGTTCGCCTACCATAATTTTAAGGTGTCGACTCATCAGCCACTCGAGTTCGCTTCCACCAAAAAAACCTTCAAAGCCATATTCAAATTGCGACGAATTAGGACCTGTTTCGTGAACGGTATTTCCGAATAGGGCACTCTGGCTTGCGACAGCTCCGGGGAGAGTTGAAAATTTAAAGTGACCGGCGTAGAGTCCGGCAATCAAATCTCGTGAAAAAAGTGGAGACCGCAAATCAATTCCCTCGGCGTAAAACCCAGGAGTCTGCTCTTGATCTGCTGTTTGCGTTGAAAGTGAACTCGAAGTCGGAATCATTTGCTCGGCAAAAAATTGAATGTGTTGGTGCGTGGTTCCGAACTGAACTTCTTCGCTCACTCCCGGAAATGAGAAGTCTGAGATGAGCAAACTCGGAATCGGTTCGTCTTGAACGTAGAGGGCGCCGATGGCGATTTTAAAGTGATCGAATGGTGACAGCCTCACGGCGGCTTCTTTGAACATAAATCCGCTATGGGGCTCTGAATCGCCGTAACGATATTGTGAGTGACCGGTCAAAAGATTGAGGCCCGCAAACAAGTCAAATTCTGCAAAGCTAATAGGCTTGTAATCGACTTTCGTGTAAAGCAAAGCGGCTGCGGATTGTTCTTGCTGTTTTTCATCGCCGTAGAAATTGCCGCCAAAACCCGCGAGAAAATCGTACTGAAGTTTATTGGAGCTAAGGGGATTTGAAGTCGTCATCGGATTTGAGTTCCAGCTGGTCCCGGCTTTGATGCTTGAAGTGCTTGCAGGTGAGTTGTCGATTTCTGGCTCTTGTGCTGAGGCGAGATCCGAAAAAACCACCGACGCCGTCAGGGCAAGCGCCAAAAAGGCAAAGCGAAGAACTCGCAGCGCTTCATTTTCGAATAGTTTTGGTAAATGACCTTGCACAAACACCTCTCCTCAAACCTTAAGGATACAATAAGCATTCTCAAGAGTGGCGCTCGCTAAGTAACTGAATTTACATATTATTTTTAATTGAGCCCAAAGGCTTTCTGTCGATCCCTTAGACAGGGGGCTCAAATTGAAGCCTTCTGGCTCTCGTGATGCCGTTTTGACATGCGCCCGAATACAGCTGATCGAAGAAGTAAAAATAAAATATCAATATGCATTAAGGGTTGAGAATTCAGAGGCTTCTCACTAGTCTGATCGCTTAAAGGAGAAATGATTCATGAAGAAAACAACACAGTTTTTCGCCGTTCTATTTGCAGCTCTTATCCTCACCTCGGCGGCTCACGCTGCGGATATCAAAATCGGTTACGTCGATTTGAGAAAGGCGCTCCAAGATACTTCGACTGGCAAAAAAGCTCAAAAAGACTTGAAAAAAGAATACGACGCTAAAAAAGAAGAGCTCGAGAAAAAAGAAAAAGATTTAAAAACAATGAACGATGATCTCGATAAAAAGAAACTTGTTTTGAGCGATGAAGTGAAACAGAAAAAACAAATGGAACTTCAGCAGGAAATGGCGAAGTTTCAACAGACAGTTCAGACGACTCAACAAACTCTTCAGAAAAAAGAGCGCGACATGACTCAACCTATCTTAGAAAAGCTTCAAGAGCTTTTGGATAAGCGCGCGAAGGCTGAAGGTTATACTGTTATTCTTGAGAAATCAGAGCAGAGTGTTTTGTGGGCTAAAAAAGATATCGATATGACAGACGAGATCGTAAAAGATTACGAAAAAACTGCCGGAAAATAATTAGGATTTTAAAATGCATTTTGCTGAAAAACCACACTATGACGTTGATCAAATCATGCAGCTCCTCCCTCATCGATTTCCATTTTTGTTGGTCGACCGGGTCGAGCGCGTTGAGAAACCTCCTGTCAAGCCCGGTGGAAGCCGCGCCGGATGGAAATTGTGGGCCACAAAATGTGTAAGCTTTAACGAACCTTATTTTCCAGGACACTTTCCTCACAGGCCCATCATGCCCGGAGTTCTTCAGGTGGAGGCGATGGCGCAAGCTGCCGCCCTCATCATTGTTGAGCCGGGTAAAGCAAGGCTTGATGTTTTGATTGCCGCAATTAAAGAAGCAAAATTTCGAAGGGCGGTCGTTCCGGGTGACGTCTTAGAAATTTTCGCAGAGGTTAAAAAAGATCGTGGCTCGATGATCGTTGTTAAGTGCGAAGCGAAAGTTCGCGGAAATCTTGTTGCCGAGGTTGAAGTTTTGGCGAAGGTTTTTCTTTTAGTCGATCCTCGTAACACGACGCCAAATTAAGAGGAGAGCATGGCATCTCATATTCATCCATCGAGTGTTATTTCCAAACAAGCCGAAATTGCAAATGATATCGAAATCGGACCGTTTTGTAATATCATCGGCCGAGTTAAAATTGATTCTGGCACAAAATTAATTTCACATGTCTGTATTGGCAGCGAGTTCGGTATCGTCGAAATCGGAAAAAATAATGTCGTTTGTGCTGGTGCGGCCCTCGGTGGTCCGCCGCAAGATTTAAAATATAAAAATGAAGCGACTAAACTTGTTATCGGTGACCACAATCATATTCGTGAGTTGGCTACGATCAACATCGGAACTCCTGGCGGCGGCGGCCTGACCCGAATCGGAAGTCACTGCTTGATCATGTCGTATTCGCACGTCGCGCATGACTGTCGCGTCGGTGACCACGTGGTCATCGCCAACTCCTCTCAACTCGCTGGTCATGTCACTCTTGAAGATCACGTAAAGGTGGGTGGCATTTGCGCTTTCAATCAGTTCGTACGGGTAGGTCGTTACGCGATGATCGCGGGTGACAGCGCCGTGAATAAAGATATTTTGCCCTACACGATCGCCCAAGGAAAATACGCAGTGATGCGTGCAATGAATCGTATTGGCCTCGAGCGAGCCGGTTTCGTAAAAGAAGACATAGAGTCGATCAATCGTGCTATCCGTATATTCACAAAAGGAACGGGCACCATTGAAGAGTCTTTAGTGCGTATCAAAGAAGAATGTGCTCCAAGTGAGGCTCTCAGCTTTTTAGTGAAAGCAATTGAAGAGCCATCAGATCGTGGGATTGCTCGCGAATAAATGATCGGATGAAAGTGAAAAAATTAAGATGTGCGGTGATTGGTGTGGGTTACCTCGGTCGTTTTCACGCCCAAAAATATAAAGCAATTGCGGATACTGGTCGGATCGAACTCGTTGGAGTCTGCGATGCGAGTCTCGAACGCGCGCAAGAAATTGCTAAGGAAGTTCAGACCAAAGCTTTTGCAGACTACCGTGAACTCATCGGTCTTGTCGATGCGGTGACCGTGGCGGCGTCGACGAAAACTCACTTCGAAATTGCGAAGTTCTTTTTAGAAAATGGCGTTCACGTTCACGTCGAGAAGCCGATGACCGCAACGATCATAGAGGGCCGCGATCTCGTTCGAATCGCTCAAGAAAAAAATCTTAAATTGCAAGTAGGCCACGTTGAGAGATTCAATGCCGCCCTCACTTCGGCAAAAGAAAAATTACTGAATCCACTTTTTATCGAATGTCATCGCTTGGCTCCTTTTAAGCCACGCGGGGTCGATGTGGATGTTATTTTAGATCTCATGATTCACGATCTTGACGTGATTTTGTCGCTCGTGAAATCTCCGGTCAAAAGCGTTTCGGCAGTCGGGGCTCCCGTGTTAACCAAGACGGTCGACATCGCTAATGCGCGAGTCGAATTTGAGAGCGGCACGGTCGCAAACATTACGGCGTCGCGTGTTTCTCAAACGTCGACAAGAAAATTTCGCGTTTTCCAAAGTCGCCAGTACCTTTCGATTGATTTCGGTACGAGCGAAGTGAACCTCACGACTAAAACGGGCGGTGAATGGAAAGAAGACCAGGTGCCACTCGAGTTCGACAGCTGGAATCTCGACAAGGGCGATGCCTTACTTGAAGAAACCAAAGCCTTTATTTCATGTATCGAAAATAACACGAGACCCATCGTGTCTGGTGAAGACGGTCTCATCGCTATGACTTTAGCTGAGCGTATCCGAGAAGATATTCAGCAAAGACTCACTCGCTTTGTCGAGTAATATGGCTAAAAAAGAAGTGATGATCATTGCCGCCGAAGCTTCAAGCGCGCTCTACGCCGAACGCTTGCTTCAATATTGGAATAAAACTTCTGAAGAAGTTCCTCATTGTTTTGGCGTCGGTAATTACGCAATGGAATCTATCGGCTTTGAATGCATTGGTCGATCTGAAGAGATGGCCGTCGTTGGCCTTCAAGAAGTGATTGCTCACTGGTCGCTCATCAAAAACACTTATAAAAAACTTTTAGAAGAAGCGAAGAAACGAAAGCCAAAGTTTGCACTTCTCCTCGATTACCCCGAATTTAACTTAAGGATGGCGAAAGATTTGAAGGCCCTCGGCATCAAGGTGATTTACTATATTTCTCCGCAAATCTGGGCCTGGAGAACCGGCCGGGTTCACAATATTCGAAAAGTCGTTGATCGTATGCTCGTGATTTTGCCTTTCGAAAAAGATTTTTATCAAAAATACAACGTACCGGTTGAATTCGTAGGACATCCTTTGCTGGATGAAATTGACCCGAAGCTTTTTGATCGCGGATTTATCAATTTTAAACGAGAAAAGTTTGGCTTAAAAAAAGACGATCTCGTTCTTGGCTTGATGCCCGGAAGCCGCAAATCGGAAATCAAACATCACCTGACTGCGCAACTCGAAGCGAGTCGTCTGCTCATTCAAAAGTATCCTCATTTAAAGATTGTTTTGCTTCTGGCCCCAACGCTTGATCGCAAGCTCATTATGGCGGAGCTTCAAAAATTTGATCTTCCAATTCAAATTATTAAAGATCAGCCTATGGAGATGATCGCGATCACCGATATGATTTTGTGTGCCTCGGGGACGGCGACATTGATGGTAGGACTTCTGCATAAACCGATGGTCATCATGTATAGGATGAATGCTTTTACAGCAAAAGTAGCCAAGCTTCTAGTAAATAAAACGCCATTTTTCGGAATGGCAAATCTGATTTTGAATGAGCGAGCTGTGCCAGAGCTTTTTCAAGAAGAGGCCGATCCAGAGCTACTCGTCAAAAATTTGAGTGTCTTTATTGATTCAAAAGAGAAATATGATCAGACAGCGAGAAACCTGGCGCAGCTTCAATACAAACTCGGCGAAAAGGATGCGACCGCAAGGGTCGCTAAAATTCTTGACGAGTATTTGTGAGCCCTCAAGTTATTTTTAAAATTATTTTGTCGCCTCTTCTTGTTCTTCTCGGGTTGATCTACGCGGTCATCATGGTGGTTCGAAATATCTGTTATGATCTTGGCTTTCTTAAAAGTTTTCGCGTTGGATCGAGAGTCATTAGTGTCGGTAATATCACTGCCGGGGGCACCGGTAAAACTCCGGTCACCGCTTTTTTGGCTCAAGCTTTTGGGTCGTCCGCAATCGTAAGTCGCGGCTACGGCGGAACGTACGCTGAACCATTTACTCAGGTTAAATCAGAACTGAAGAACGCATCTGAAATTTTTGGTGATGAGCCGACTTGGTTTGCGGAAAAGCTACCCGATACGCCGGTTTGGGTAGGATCGGACAAGGTCACGGTGTCGAAAGCCTTAGTCGCCGCATATCCCAAAGTAGATCTTATTTTTGCCGACGATGCTTTTCAGCATCGCAGACTCAAGCGAGATCTCGATATTGTCGTCATCGATGCAAGCGTTAGTCCCTTGGATTACCTTCCGCTGCCGCTAGGCAGAGGACGAGAAGATTTTTATTTAGGGATTCGCAGAGCCGACATTCTTGTTTTGAATAAAGTCAATTTGGCGAAGCCAAAACGTGTGGTCAGAATCAGAAAAATTTTGGCCTATCTTAAGGCAGATCGCACGGCTCTCATTGAAGCATCAGTAATCATAGAATTATTTACGTTTTTAAACTCGAAAAAGACCCTTTTGGCTCCGGAGCTCAAAGGTAAAAGTCTCTTTTTAGTAAGCGGCATCGCTCGTCCGGAGCAATTTTTAAAGCTGGTAAGCGAGTTGACGGGGGCTTATGTAAAAGGTCACATGGAGCTTAAGGATCATTCGCTTTACGGAAAAGAAGTTATCTCAAAGATTGAAATCCTCGCAGCTGAAGCGGATGCTCAGTATATTGTTGTCACTGAAAAAGATGCTGTTAAGCTAACAGGAGTTAATTTCAAAATACCGGTAATCGTCAGTCAACTTAAACTCTCAGCTCCGGAGCTCTTGGATGCAGTTCGTTCTCGGATTTCTAGGTAAAATTTTTGCTGCCATCATCGCTTTTTCGCCGGTACCTGTGCGCAGAGCGCTCGGCGACTTGGTCGGCTTTTTATGGCTCGACGTTCTAAAAATTAGAAAAAATGTTGCTGTCGAAAATATCAGCATGGCTTATCCCGAGAAATCTCAATCAGAGGTTTTGGCGATCGCCCGCGGTTCAATGAGTAATATGGGTCGATCGATCGTCGAGTTTGCGCAGTTTCCTTTTTTTAAACGCGAAAAAATATCTGACTTTTTTGTGTACGATGGTTTCGAAAACGTGACCGATGCCTTGAAGAAAAAAAAAGGAATTCTTTTTTTAAGTATGCACCTCGGCAATGGAGATTTCGCCGTCGCCGCGTCGTCTCTTATGGGGCTCAAACTCAATTTGATTTCAAAAAGATTTAAGTCGAAGTGGCTCGATAGTCTCTGGTTTGGAATGCGCGAAAAGCACGGAACGAAATTTATCTCTCCCGAAAAAAGCTCCTTCGATATTTTAAGGGCACTTGGGCGCAATGAAATTGTTATTTTTGTACTCGATCAATTTATGGGCCCCCCGGTTGGAGTTCGGACTCACTTTTTCGGTCGCGAAACCGGAACGGCGATGGGGCTTGCGCTCGTACATTTACGAACCGAAGCGCCTCTGATATTGACATATACCTATCGAAGACCTGATAACAAAATGGTAGTCGTCTTTGAGAAAGAAGTTTCTGTTGAAGGCCTCGGGCTAGATCCGCAGTCTCCTGATCGGGCGCACACCATTTCTGTGCTCACCCAAAAGTATACTGATAAGATTGAGCAGATCGTACGGCGGTATCCCGAACAGTGGATGTGGATTCACCGACGGTGGAAGGATTTTGTTGACGCTCCCAAAGTGTAAGACTCTCACTTCAAGTTTCTCGGCTTTGGCCATGGCGATTTTCATAAGCTCTTGTTCAGCTAAAATTTTAAAAAAAGATAATTCCGAACAGCTTTTGAAAAGTGATGAGTACGACAAAGCGGTGCGCGTTTCTGAAGTACAAACCCCTGCCGGAAAGTACGTCAAAATTACCCGCGAAGATTACCTTGAGCTTTATCCAAAAAAAATAAAAACAAAAATTTTAAGGCACCGAGCCTCCAAGGTGCGGACCGCGAAAAAAGCTGAAAGCGTTGCCGTCGAGCCGACGGCGCACCAGCCTGATTTTGAAGATCCAAACAGTTTCGTGAAGCGTCGACCTCTTACCGATCCATTTCGGCCTGGTGAAAAAATGACTTTTGAAGTGAGTTATTTTGGAGTGGTCGCCGGTGAACTGACCATGCAAGTCTTGCCATTTGCTTACGTCAACGGTCGAAAATCTTATCATTTTACCGCTAGCGGAAGAACGGCAAGTGTCTTTCAAACGTTTTACGCCGTCGATGACTGGCTTGAAACCTTTGTCGACTATGAAAATATGGTTCCGAGTAGTTACGCTCTTCATGTGAAAGAGAGTAAGCAATTAAGGGAAACAAGATGTTTTTTTAATTGGCAAACTTTGAAAGCAAGCTTTTGGGATAAGAGAATTACGAAAGACGATGGCGTCGAAGAAAAAAAATATGAATGGGATATTTTACCTTATTCTCAGAATGTTTTTTCTGCGCCATTTTATTTAAGAACTTTTATTCTCGAGCCCGGAAAAAAACTGGTTTATCGGCTTGCTCATGAAAAAGAAAATATCTTAGTGACCGCCGAAGTTCTTCGTCGCGAAAAGCTCAGTACGCCCGCGGGTGAATTTGACGCAATTGTTTTGAAACCACATATCGAAATTGGTGGAGTCTTTAAACCCATCGGAGATATTTTTCTTTGGCTGACCGATGACGACCGTCACTTTATTTTGCGTATCGAAAGTAAAATCAAAATCGGCACGATCGTCGCCGAGATCAAATCTCTAGATAAAGGCCAGGACGTTGTGCCAGGAACGGCTCTGCCAGCGCCCGACTCAGTACCTGAAAAACCAAAGCCAGACGCTCATTAAAATAGAAATCGTAGTAAGATATGCCTATGGCTATCACTGAATGTCGACATTTTAATGGATACAAACCTTGCGGTAAGAATGACGTCTGCGAAGAGTCTTGCGCATCGATGAGCGTTCCTACGACGCGTATTTTGATTATTCATTTAGAAGCGTTGGGGGCTGTTTTACGCTCGACCGCACTCCTTGCGCCCATTAAGCGAAAATTTCAGAATGCCCATATCACGTGGGTGACGCTAAAGCCAGCCGATCAGTTACTGTTGCAGAATCCTTTCATTGATCGCGTTGTAACTTATGAAGCGGGAAATTTACTAGCCTTAATGGCGCTCGAGTTTGACGTGACTCTCTGTATCGATAAATCAATGCAGGCAACAGGCCTGGCTGCTCACATCCAAACAGAAATTTTGTATGGCTTTGAATTAGATCGTCACAGCGGAGCCATCGTGCCGGCGACGCCATTTGCAAATGAGCTCTGGAGCCTAGGGCTGAATAATCAAAAAAAGTTTTTTGAGAATCAAAAAGCAGAGACCCAACTGACTTGTGAAGCCCTCGAGCTTGGTCCCTTTGAAAGAGATGCCTACGTCTTGCAACTCAGTGAAGTCGAAAGAAGTGAATCAAGAGAAAGAAGAGAAATCTGGTCTCAAAATTCTAAAATAGTTATTGGTCTCAACACGGGATGTAGCAACGTTATTTCTTATAAGAAACTCAGCGTGAAGGCACATCGTGATTTGATTCAGAAAATACAGGCGATGAGTTCAGATTTCGAAATTGTCTTGCTCGGTGGTAGAGAAGATTCTGCTCGCAATCTAGAAATTGCCGAAGGGCTCAGTGTCGTTCAAAGCGCGACCGATCGAGGACTCCGCGACGGCGTGGTGAGTCTGAATGCTTGCGATATCATCGTCAGCGGAGACAGTCTCGGAATGCACATGGGAATCGCGCTCAAAAAGTGGATGGTAGCCTGGTTTGGACCAACCTGTAGTCAAGAGATTGATCTTTTCGACCATGGAGTCAAAGTCTTGAGCGAAGCCACTTGTGGCCCCTGTTGGAAACGAGTTTGTGAAAAATCAACGATGTGCTATGACTTAGTAGATATCGATAAAATTTATTCAGGCATTTTACTTGGCCAAAAAGGGATTCTGAATCTTCATGAGCAAAAAGATTTTAATCATTCAAACGGCGTTCATCGGTGATGCTCTTCTTAGTATTCCACTTTTAAGAAATCTCAGGCAAAATAATCCCGATTCTGAGATCACTTACCTTTGCCGAAGCGGCATGGGAGATTTTTTAACTCGCCTTGGATTTACCGATCATGTGATCGAACTCGACAAGTCTCAATACAAAAATTTTTTCGAAATCAAAAAAAAATTGCAATCCGAAAAATGGGATTGGATCATTTGCCCGCACGAGTCGATACGCTCGATTTTTTTAAGTCATGGGTTGAGTGCTCCAAGAAAAACTTCTTATAAGAATACCTTAACTTTATTTACTTTCAATGAACGTATCGAACGTCCGATGGATTTGCCCGAAGCTCTCCGAACTTTATCGCTTCTGCAAAACTCTCAACCCGAACTCAAAATCGCATTTGATGAGTACAGAAAGAAAACCGATCACCTGCGCGAGATTAATTTCAACATGACGAAAGAGATGATGAATGAGTTTGGGCTCAAGCGTCCGTCGCATCAAAATATTGTACGGGTCTTTAGGCAAATTCCTGTAGAGTTATCGATGGAGATTTCGCACTTCAGTGATTTAAGAACTGCCCGAAAAAATCCTGCGCTTGCGATTGAAAAGGTTAAAATGATTCTGTCACAATCGGCGGGTCGAAAAATATTTGTGATTGCTCCCGGATCCGTTTGGGAAACAAAGATGTGGAGAAGTGAATACGTTCGCGAAGTTTGCGAAGAGCTCGCTTTGAAACATTTTGTCATTTTAATCGGTGGACCTAGCGAACGTAAACTCTGCTCTGATTTGGCAACAGGTCTCACAAATATTTACAATGCTGCGGGAGAGACCACTCTGTGGGAGTCGGCAGAGCTCTTAGCTTGTTCGGATCAAGTTCTGACAAATGATAGCGGGACGATGCATCTCGCTTCTCTCAGTTCCGCGAACGTCCTTTCAGTGTTTGGTCCGACTTCAATCGAGCAAGGTTATCGTCCTTGGAATAATGAGGCCCGCACAATTGAAAGCGCGATTTACTGCCGTCCTTGCGGTCGGCACGGCGCCAAGAAGTGTCCGCTCGGCAATCATGCCTGCATGAAGCTTGTGGCTCCAGAGCATGTGCTAGATCTGTTTGGCGAAGGGGCCGCAACTCACGCAAATCCTAAACGTAATCCTTCACATTAATTCCGTATTTACGAATTTTACGAAGCAAAGTATTTTTTGGAATATTAGCGAGCGCGACCGTTTTGTTAATCTTTCCGTGATTTGCCTTCAGTGCATTTATGATGAATTCTTTTTCGGCCTGTTCTTTGTAAATTTCAAAATCGAGAGGACCCGATTGATTAAGCGTTGGCAACATCTGTTGCGCCTGAACACGCGATTGGCTGAGGCTATTTTCATGAGATGCCTTCAAAATATTTTCGGGGAGGGATTTAAGATTGATCTGGTCGCCACTTTCTATGATAAACGCCCGCTCGATAACATTCTCGAGTTCACGAATATTTCCTGGCCAGCGGTAGGCCCGCATCGCTTTGATCGCGTCGGCACTGATCGTGGTCAGAGTGCGTCCATGAATCTTGCTAAATTTTTTCATGAAATATTGAGAGAGATCTGGAATATCGTCGATACGATCACGAAGCGGCGGTAGAAATATAGGCATGACATTAAGACGGTAAAATAAATCTTCGCGAAAACTTCCGTCTTCGATCATCTTTTCGAGATTTTGATTTGTAGCCGCAATGATGCGCGCGTCGGTTTTGACTTCGCGATTTGAGCCCACGGGAATAAATTTTCTCTCTTGAAGAACACGGAGGAGACTCACCTGCATTATCGGATTAAGTTCTGCGATCTCGTCCAAGAAAAACGTTCCGTTGTTGGCGACTTGAAATTTGCCAATTTTTCTCTCATTCGCTCCGGTGAATGAGCCTTTCTCATGACCAAACAGTTCGCTTTCAATCAAAGTCTCCGGAATCGCGCCGCAATTGATTGCGACGAACGAGCCTTTTTTACGTGGAGAGTTGTAATGAATCGCCTTCGCTACAAGCTCTTTGCCCGTACCATTTTCACCACGAATGAGAACATTGGTGTCAACGCGGCAAAGTTTATAGATGAGATCAAAAACTTCGCGCATTTTTTTACTTGAACCAACAAATTCACTTTCAACATCGTCATCAAAGATTGGATTTGAGATTGCCAGTCTTGAAACCATTTCGCTGGCTTCAAAGGCGCGTCTGACGATTTCGATTAGTTTTTCAGGTTGAACGGGCTTTTCGAGATAATCGTAAGCTCCGTCTTTGATCGCGGTCACCGCGTCAGCTAGGTTACTGTGCGCCGTCATTAACACAACGAATGTTCTTGGATCGTGTTGCTTAATGAGGCTAAGTGCTTCGAGGCCATCCATTTGAGGCATACGAACATCCATCAAAACGATATCCCAGGCATTGGCCTTAAACTTTTCAACCGCTTCGGCACCGTTCGTCGCTTCGTCGATTTCAAAAACAAATTCAGGAAGACTTGATTTCAAAACACTGATGACGGCTTTTCGAAGCTCGCTTTCGTCGTCCACGATTAAAATTTTGAGATTATTTTTCATATTACAAATCCTGTTCATTCACCGGAAGTGAAAAACCAATTTTTGTTCCGAGCCCGAGCTGGCTTTCCAAAAAGACTTTTCCATTGTGGAGTTCAATAAAGTATTTTACCAAATAAAGACCTAGGCCAGATCCTTTTACATTCATTTCGCTTTGTTTGCCACGAGTAAATTTTCCCCAGATTTGTTCTTGTTCGAGGGCTTCGATACCGACGCCGTTATCTTCGACCGTAATGATCACCGATTCACCATCGTCTTGGGAACTAATCTTAATTTCGCCACCAGACGATGTATATTGAACCGCATTTTCAAGGAGGTTTGCGATCACTTCTTCGATCAGGGTGATGTCAACCTCAAGTGAAAACATCGGTTCAAGCTTCGTGTCGATTGAAATATTTTTTTCGAACGCTAGCGGAGAAATGCGAGCGATGACCCGTAAGATGTTTTCGTTTATATCGGTTACTTCTTTGTTGAGGCGAAAGTCTTTCGCTTCGACTTTAGAGATCTGCAAAATGCTTCGAATGTAGCGATGAAGCTCATCACTGAATCGACGCATAGATTTGAGATCCTGATTAAGATCTTCATCTGTGCTCTTAGCTAAGAGTCTGTCCGTGATGGCCTGAATTTTTGCGATCGGAGTTTTTAGATCATGGCTCATCATGCTGACGAAATTACTTTTCAGAAGTTCGATCTCGCTTAAGTAGCGTTGCTCTTCTTTGAGGCGCCAGTTGACTCGCTCGCCTAAGGTCAGTTGGTAGCTTAAGAATACGATGTAGGTGACGGCGATTTGAATGATCGGGGCGATGACCGGCATCCAAAAGTAATGTGAATCGAAAATCCATGCAGAGAGTGTAGCGAGGAGAGTGCCGAGCCAGAATAAAATAACGAGCGCAACCGTCTGCGGATAACTTTCAATAATCCAGAGACTCACCATTAAAACAAGAAATAAAAGTGCGATGTAAAATGCGCGGTGATAGTGATCGATACTTTTATCACTCAAAATGTTGTCGCAGATAGTAGCCAAAATTTCAGCGCGGCTCATTGGTCCGAGAGGGGTCTGTAAGAGATCAAAGCTTCCTGAGCTTGATCCAATGATAATAATTTTATCTTTCAGTAGCGAAGGATCTACCTTATGGCTCAATATCTCTTTTAGGTCGAAGCTCTGAAACGTATTCTCTGGGCCCTGATAGTTGATGAGTTGATTCGTTTTCGGAATAGCAAAATGTCTTTTGGGGTGCGCCACCCGAACAAGCTGACTTGCGAAATGATCAATCTCAAAGAAGGGTGAGCCGTACCTTCGCAAAACTCCGTCCTCGTCTAATTTTAAATTCTTAATGCCAATATTCGAATTGTAGTTTGAGGCGAAGGCGGGCATTACCAATCTTTCGCTGCTATCTAAGTCTGCCGCCCAAATAATTTTTGGATTGAAAAAGACATCGCGCTGAGCCGGATTTAAACTCGGAATCGAAATGTAGTCGCCGAAAAAAAATGAAACGCCGATCGAGCGCGGCTCAAGTTTTAATAGTTCGCCTAAAAGCTGATACCAAACTCGAGAATTCCAAAAGAAACTGTCTGATAAATTTGAAATTTCTTTGAGTGGTCGCAAAACATTTTGATGCCGTTCGATGAGAGAAGACCAATCTTCTTCAGTGATCTGAACGAGAACAATTTCATCTGAAGTTTTCTGAACTCCGCGCATCTGAAATCTGAGATCGTACTGGGGAGAATCTTGAAATAAAATGACGGCGGTGCCGATGAGCCAGCAAAGCATCGCGCGAGACCAAAAAGCACGACCTCGCCAGATTGTGAGCCAGTAAAAACGAAGGCGCTTATAGAGGGGAAGATCTTCGCTTAAACCCGCCAATTTTAGAATTTTACCTAGCCAATACCCGAGCTCTTTCATTTTGACGCAAACTATCAAGCTCAGCCGAAAAGCTCAAGGAGCTTCTATACTTTCCTTACCAATCTCTGCTAGCTTTGTTCTCGATGAAAGTGCTCACAAACCTTGACGATTTCCCTAAAAATATTTCAAGTTCGGTCGTCAGTATTGGCAATTTCGACGGACTTCATCTGGGCCACCAGGCCCTCATTGCTCGCCTCAAACAGGCGTCTTTGGCAGCCGGGATCCCTGCCGTTGTCATGACATTTTCACCTCATCCAATGCAAGTTTTGCAGCCCGAACGCAAAGTGAAACGTATTTTCAGCCTTGAAGACCAGAATCGTGTTTTGGCCGAAAAGGGCGTCGATTTTTTAATTATTCAATCTTTTTCACGGAGCTTTTCGGAGCTCACACCCGAGCAGTTTGTGATTTCAAAACTTTTTAAACCCCTCAGGCCTAAAAAAGTTGTCGTTGGATATGATTTTGCCTTTGGCGCTCATAAAAGAGGTTCGATCGAATATTTAAAGCAAAAAGGCGCAGAGCTTGGTTTCGAAGTCGATTTGATTGCACCGGTTAAACTGAAAGATCAGATCGTTTCGAGTTCACGCATCAGACAGTTGATTGACGAAGGTAATGTCAGGCTTGCCGGTGAGATGCTCGGCCGCAATTTTTATCTTGAAGGCATTGTGGAGAGAGGTTTTCAGCGCGGTCGCACCATCGGTATTCCGACGGCAAATATTTTATGTTTGACCGAGACTACTCCCCATTCGGGAGTTTATTGTGGTTACGCACAACTTAAGGGTGAGCCAAAGTTTAAGGCGGTCATGAATATTGGAGTAAACCCAACGTTTTCAGAGTCGTCGCATCAAACTATTGAATGTCATTTGCTTGATTTTGATCGAGACATTTATGGAAGAGAATTGAAGGTCGAGTTTGTATCGAAGCTTCGAAATGAAAAAAAGTTTACCGGTGTAACCGAGCTCGTCGCACAGATCTATATCGATATACGTGAAGCGAAAAAAATTCTATGAAATGGTCCGAGATTTCAAACGAACCCCAAACGAAAAGATTCGAAGCTCTTAGCCAAGAGCTCAAACTTTCTAAGTTTGAAAATGAGTTTGTACTACCCGTTTTACCTGCAGAATTTTTAGTCGAAAAATTTTTTGAAAATGAAGAAAATTGCGATATCTTTCGCAATTATTTGAAGCAGATCAAAATAGATTTCGATCAACTACGCATCGGCGGATTTTTTAAAGAAAAAATTGATTTAATGTCCACAGAATATCCAGCAGATTTGATGCAAACAAAAACTTTTGATTCTTTAGTGAAAACAGGTAAGAGGTGGTGGCCTCGGAGCCAGCTTTTTCACGCATTTATTCATTTATTAACGAATGAAATTAAGCAGGTTGATTTTTCATCTCCCATTTTGATCGTCGGTGCAAATTCTGATAGTAAAACGATCATTTCGGCTCTCATCAAAATGGGTTTTAGTCGTTTCAACGTGACCGACTCTGATTCTGAGCTTTGCCATATGTTAGTCCAGGAAATGAAGAGATCTTACTTTTCGACACGCTTCGAAATGACCGAGATTGGCTACATCACTCAGTTACCAAATATTTACTCAATGGGCGTCAATACTATTTCGGGCGAACTAGACGAGACGACCAAGTTAGCTCTTGTTTACTTTAATTTTCTCCCTAAGGGAGCGCTGTGGATTGAGTCTTGTCCGCAGGCCGTTTCGACTCTGGCAAATGAGGCTTTGAGTTTTGGATTTCAAGTTAAGCTTGGTTTAGATCTGATTTCGGAATTAGATTTTACCTGGGCAAAAGCAGTTTTAAATTGCGAAATTGACGTCGCAAGATATAAAGAAACACTCAAGACAATTTACAGTTAAAACAGACTTATGACTAGTTACCAAATTCGTCACCACAAGCTAAACTAATTGCTGAGGTGAAATCATGGGTGCTCGAAAGCCTTTAGCTGAACTATTGGTGCGTGAAAAGTTGATCAACGCTGTTCAGCTTGAAGAGGCAAAAAAAGAACAGAAACAACACGGCGGAAGACTTGGATCTGCACTTGTAAAGCTTGGTCTTGTGAAAGATCAGCAGATGACCGAATTTTTGTCTCAGCAGTACGGCTATCCGAGTATAAATCTCGAAGAGTTCGAGCCAGATCCGGACGCGATTAAAATTTTATCAAAAAATATCTGTGAAAAACACATGGTTATTCCGGTCTCGCGCTCGGGGAACACGCTCGTGGTTGCGTTTGCCGATCCGAGCGATGTCTTTGTTCGCGATGATTTGATGGTGATTTCTCGATGTAAAATCGAGGTGGTTGTTGCGACCGAAGTTGCCATTCAAAAAGCGATTGAGAAATACTATTTATCGCCGTCGACTGGGTCGATTCAAAGTATCGTAACGGATCTCGAAAACTCTGAAGATGCGCTCACGTTTAACGATGCAAATCAGGCACAAGCTCTCAAGGGAGCTGGCGAAGCCGATCAAGCACCTATTATTCAGTTTGTTAATTTGATGTTGGGTGAGGCCATTAAACTAAAAGCGAGTGATATTCACATTGAGCCTTACGAAAAAAGACTCCGGGTGCGTTATCGCATCGATGGAAATCTTTACGAAAAGAGTCAGCCGCCGCCCGGGGTCGGAGCAGCCCTTTCGAGTCGCATTAAAATTATGTGTAAGCTTGATATTTCTGAACGTCGTAAACCTCAAGATGGTCGTTTAAAAGTTAAAACGGCTCAGGGCGACGATGTCGATTTTCGCGTGAGCGTTTTGCCGACCATCTTCGGCGAGAAGATCGTTATGAGGATTTTGGACAAAGCGAATCTGAAGTTGGATATGACAAAACTTGGTTTTGAAAACGAAGAGCTCGCACTTTTCAAAAATAAATTAAATGAGCCGCAAGGAATGGTTCTCGTAACGGGACCAACCGGTTCTGGAAAAACGACCACTCTTTATTCGGCACTTTCATCTCTGAACGATCCGACTTTGAATATTTCAACGGCCGAAGATCCAATCGAGTTTAACCTCGACGGAATTAATCAAGTTCAGGTCATGCCAGATATCGGTTTTGATTTCGCAACTGCGCTCAGATCCTTTCTTCGTCAAGATCCAGACATTATTTTGGTGGGAGAGATTCGAGATTTAGAAACCGCCGAAGTCGCATTTAAAGCGGCGAGCACGGGCCATTTGGTTCTCAGCACCCTCCATACGAATGACGCCCCAGCAACAATTTCGCGACTTCTCGACATGGGTATCGCGGGATTTTTAATTTGTACAACGGTCAGCCTTGTGGTGGCCCAGCGTCTCGCCGGCAAGATATGTCCGAACTGCAAAATTGAAGAAAAAGTTTCCCCAGAAGCATTGCTCTCGGTCGGGATACCGGAGAGTGAAATTGCCGGAGTGAAAGCATTTCGCGGCGAAGGCTGTACGAACTGTAACGGTACGGGCATTAAGGGTCGCGTCGCTTTGTACGAACTGATGACGATCAATAATGAAACAAGACAAGTCATCATGAAAGCCGGAACAACCGTCGACATTAAAGAGGCGGCAATCCGTAGTGGAATGAAATCTTTGAGACAGTCTGCAATTGTAAAGTTCAAACAAGGGGTGATTCCTCTTGAACAAGTTCTTTACGTCACAGTTAAAGATAGCGAGTAGGTTTAATTAAATGGCAAGCCTTCTACAGTTATTAAAGTTTGCAACAGATCAGGGCGCCAGCGATTTGCATATCACTGCGGGTTCTCCGCCGGCGCTGAGAGTGAACGGCCGCATCGTTCGTATCAAAGGCGAAGTCCTCACAAAAGAGGCGACACGTAAACTTTGCTATTCAGTTTTATCTGATGGTCAGAAAGCCCTTTTTGAAGAAACTAAAGAATTAGATTTTAGTTTCGATGTCAAAAATATGGCTAGATTTCGTGCGAATTATTTTTTACAAAAAGGCGCCGTTGGTGGCGTGTATCGTAGAGTGCCTATCGCGATTCCTAAATTTTCGGATTTAGGTTTGCCGCAAGCAATTTCAGATCTAACTTACCTTAATAATGGCCTCATCTTGGTGACT
>JAYTQQ010000218.1:0-8793 GCA_043746635.1 Bdellovibrionales bacterium
CAAACAAAAATCCCAGAAGACAATTTAACTTGGGGAATTCAAAACAGAAAAGCAAAATGAAATCCATAAAAAAAGACCTACCGATAGAGTTTAACTGCGAGAGATTAAGGGGAATAGCATCATGAAGCCCAGAATATTGGTCACCGACGACGAAGAATCAATCCGCGAATTTCTAGATATCATGCTTCGTAAAGAAGGATATGAAATTACTTGCGTCGAAGATGGCAAACAAGCCGCAGAAATCTTAAAGAAAAAAACTTTTGACATGGTGATCTCAGATCTTCAAATGCCCAATATGACCGGTATCGAACTTTTAAAACATGTTCGCGAATCTTACCCAGAACTTATTTTCATGATGATCACGGCATTCGGCACAACTGAAAGTGCCGTTGAAGCAATGAAAATGGGCGCGTACGATTATATTACGAAGCCGTTTAAAATTGATGAAGTTCGTATCAACATCGCAAATGCACTTCGTAGTAAAAATCTCGAAGTTGAAAATAGAACGCTTAAGAAAGAACTTGAGAAAGAGTACAGCTTTCAAAATCTCGTCGGTAACTCCGAGGCGATGCACAAGATTTATTCTCTGGTGAAACGAGTGAGCGACTCTCCGACAAATGTTTTGATTACGGGAGAGAGCGGTACCGGTAAAGAGATGGTCGCAAAAGCGATTCATTATAATGGACCATTAAAAGATAAAGCGTTCGTTACCATCAACTGCGGAGCGATTCCCGAAAATTTGATGGAATCAGAAATGTTTGGTCACAAAAAAGGATCTTTTACCGGCGCAGTTGTCGATAAGCCAGGTCTTTTCGAAGTAGCCGATGGCGGCTCTCTCTTCTTAGATGAGGTGGGAGAGTTACCTCTGAGTATTCAGGTTAAACTCCTTCGCGCGATTCAAGAGCGTGTCATCAGACGTGTGGGTGCTACCGAGGATTTGCATGTTGATGTCAGAATTATTGCGGCCACGAATCGCAACCTCGAAGACATGGTTGCCGATGGTTCATTTAGACAAGATTTATTTTATCGTTTGAACGTTATTAATATCCGTACCCCAAGTCTTCGTGAGCGTAGGGACGATATTCCTCTCCTCGCAAATCATTTCTTGGCTAAGTATAATTCGAAACTCACAAAAAATATCGCGGCGATCAGTCGTGAGGCGATGGATCTCTTAAAGAAGTATGACTATCCAGGAAACGTGCGAGAACTCGAGAATATCATAGAGAGAACCGTAGCTCTCGAGGCGGGCGCAACTGTTTTACCTGAGAGCTTGCCGCCGTTCGTGAATACTCCATCGGGTCGTAAGATGGCATCGAGTGAGGGCATCGAAATTTCTGCCGAAGAAGGTATTGATTTGCAGAAGGTTCTCGATCAAATCGAAAAAGAACTGCTTATTAAGGCCATTCACGCCGCCGGCGGAACGAAGAAACGTGCCGCGAAACTTTTAGGCATCACATTTAGATCAATGCGATACCGCGTAGAGAAATTTAGCCTTGGAATACCTGACGATGAAGGCGATATAGACGACGATAATTAGTGTCGATCGTGACCCTAGTTCTGTAAAGCGTTTGTCCAAAGCGAATTAAAATTCGCTTCGTATTTTGCGACAGTCGCAGGATCATTCAAATAAAACTGATTTTCAGCATTCGAAGCCGTCGCGTTCATTGTATAATTAAATGAGCCGGCTTCGATTGACCTCAGATCAACGATCGAGTATTTGTCATGCATAATTCCCTGAACATTTCCGATTCGGAGAGCAACTCCGGCCGTTTTAAGGGCTCCCACGAGCGAAGATGTGCCCGATGCCTGCTGCCGATCAACAACCATGCGCACGAGAACTCCACGATTTTTTGCAGCGACGATGGCCGCAACAATCTGCGCGTGGGTGATTGAGTAAATTGCGATATCAAGCGTGTGGGTCGACGTTGTGATAAACGAAATCAATTTCAGATCGCAACGCTCGTTAGGTGAAAAACAAGTATCGATCGATCCGACGGCTGGGTTCACGGCGAAACTCGCCTGACTCAAACTCAAGATCGCAAACATAGAACAAACTGCCGACTTCAAGATCATGGATCCCCCTCCGATTTTTTCTTGGACTGAGGGTATGTTGAGCTCTCAAGCAACGGCAAACGAATTATTGTCAGGAAATTGTTTTCTTCAAAACTCAGATTGGATGTATAAAAAAGTTTTATATATAAAATCACATTGATTCACGGCGCATGAGCTCAGTTCAATTCAAATCTTTTTAAGCCAAACTCTGCTTTGAAGGCGAGCACAGGATCTCTGACTTCGGAAAGCCTCAAAGAATTACTTTGAGTGAGCGCACTCGCAAAAATTTTCTTCTCAAACCGCGGTTTTGCTAAAAATCTAACCGAAAAAATGAAGAGCGCTAAAAACAAGCAGCCAATCATGCTTGTAAAACAAGCTGTGAGAGGCATGAAGTGAGATTAGCATTCACTTCGGGAAGTGGCAATTCGAAGCCGAGACATATATGATTTCTCGGCGGCGCCTTCGGCGGATTTGTTGCCCTGTTGTTTGTAGTACCGGTTTGATTCGGCTAAAGTTGAGTGCTTGAGAGTTCGAGATTTGAAGCGCGCAAGGTAAGTTCCAAGGATCATTACGAGTGCTAAGTATCAGCTGCCATAAGAGCAACGGCATTTTGAAGGGCGGATAGACCTTGAGCTAAATTTTGCTTCGCCTGAGGCGAGAGAGTTTGAATCTTCTTTTCAAAACCTAAGCAAGTTTGCTTTTGAACGACTTCGAAGGTTTTCTTACCGAGTGGAGTCAGCTGCGCAACTACTTGTCTGCGGTCAGTTGTATCCTGCGTCTTTTCCGCGAGTCCGTGCTTGATCAGCCAATCGACCATACGAGAAGTTGCCGCAACACTTAAGCCTAAGGTTTCTGCGAGCATACGGTTGTTTGCGGGTTCACACCAAAGATTCGCGAGAACTCGAAACTGAGCAATCGTGAGTTCAGTTGTGCGGGCCTTTCTCATTTCATTTCGAATTGACTGCATTGCAAACGGAATCGAGTCTAAAAAGAGAGACGCAATATCATGATCACTCGTTTTTATCGAAGCCGAAACGAGCGCCGATTTAGCGACTCGTTTTTCTTTTGGTATGTTGAGTGAAAGCTTTTGCGTCGGCACGATTTTATTTTTCTGCGCTGACGAAGTGAATGTGCACGTCGTTTTCATTTGAGATATATTCGCAAACAAAAGCAGGCTCGAGACTCCAGGGCAGAACATTGTTCATTGCGTATTCGGCGCCAAGGCGGAGGGAGAATAGATTCAAGGTTTCACTCACATTAACATTGCTTGTGAGTTGAAAGTTTTTTGGAGCCCAAGTTGAGCCTGTGATTTCAAATTCATCATGAGTGACCGGAATAGGCGCAACCGGAATCAGTTTAATTTCACTTTGCTGAACTGGTAAAGAATACAACTGAACTTCTTCTTCAGGCCGAGGAACCGACTTCTTTTTTTTCTTTGAAGCGGCAAGTGCTGAGTTAGCAAAACTCAACATCAAAAGCATGCTTATGAAAAGTTTCGTTAATTTCACTTTTTCTCTCCAAGTAAATCGATCAATTTCGTAAGGGGTTGTCCCGAAGCGATGAAGTAACCAGTCATCGCCTGGATCGTATTATATTCTGTCTGAAAGAACGACTGATCGGCAGTGAGCTGAGATGTCTGAACCGTTAAAAAAACCAAGAAATCGATCGTCGCTAATCTGTAATTTCTTTTTGCTTCCGCAACCGATTCACGAGCTAAGTTCGAAGCTTCTTCTGCCGACGAAAGAGACGCCTGAGAGCTCTCGAGAGTTTTTCGTGCGGTCAACTGCGCAAGTTCGAGAGTATCTGTTTCGCCGTGTGCCTGATATTCTAACTGGTAATCTTGCGAAGCGAGAGCCTTTTGTTCGTAGGAAGAAGAGAATCCGCTAAAGATCGGAATCGTCAATTGAAGACCCACCGACCAAAATTGGGCGTAGTTTGAAAAGATATCTGCTTTGGTGTAGCTATTGCTACCGAGATCGCCAACGAGGTCGAGACTTGGATAATGCTTTCCCCAAGTTTGATCTTTCAATTCATTTAACTGCAAGCGGCTCAAGCGAATACGTTCAAGCTCAGGGAGTCTTGAATGTTTCAAATCAACATTTGCATCGATCACCGCGAGAGGAACACGAACGAGTCTTCCGCGAATTTTAGTTTCTGTTTGTGGAATTCCGCCCATGAGTGTTGAGAGATTCGCGGCCGAAGTCACAATCATGTTTTTTGACGCTATAATTTGTGGCTTCAAAAGTGCCATCTGTGTTTTCACTTGAAGAACGTCAAGTAATTGTCCGCGGCCGGTTTGGTAACGATTTTGCGATGTCTTCAAAGTCTCTTGCAAAACATCAAGCTGACGGTTGAGTAGGTCTAAAAGTTTTTGATCGAGGATCACGCTGTAGAAAGCTTGAATCACTTGATTCGCGAGATTGCGTTCGGCGAGTTCGACGTCGACTTCATTAATTTGTCGGGTGTAGTCGAGATTACGGACAGCAGCCAAGCTACCGTATGCGAACAAGGGCTGAGCAAGGTGAAGATCAAGATTGTAGGAGTTATAGGGTTCTCCTTTGAAGTTTGCCAAATAGGTTTGAAGTACCGAATCTTTTCTGTAAAGTCCAGATCCCGACAAACTCAAAACCGGAAAAAGGTTTGTGCGAATCAGAGATGTATTTGCTTTATCTTGATTGAGAACTTCTTTGGCTTGATGAATGGTCGGATTATTATTGATTGCGGTATCGATTGCTTCGCGAATGGTGATCACGTTCAAACTTAAACCATCGGTTTCGCTTGCGGCATTTGCTAAAGCAGATAATAAAAGGCAACCCACGACGGCAAAGCTTATAAGTTTTAACTTATTCAATTTCAAATTCAGCCGCATTTCTTTCCTCCGAAAATCCTAGTTGATTGCTCTTTGATGAACTGTCTGTCGGTGGGCGCAGTCTAGCAAAGAATAATTGCAGTGTGCAACTAAATTGTCGTATAAGTAAACTTCACAAGAAAGAAATCAGAGTGCGATTTGCATGAAAAATTCTGCCGAGATATTTCGAATCGCCGGGTCTACCGGTCCATATGCAGAAATAAAGAATACGGAATCCGAAAACTCATCGGACAAGAAAAACCAAATTGCCATCAACACGCTCAGGGGCCAGTTTACAAAATTTACGGATTTGAAAATCCGATTGCATGTAACCAATCAGGAGTCGGAAGAACTAATTTTCTCTCGGTCAAAGAAAAAAGACCGAAAGTAAATTCGGCTTGAGCGCAAATGTCACGGCCTCGAACAATGGTTTGCTCCAATATGCCGATCTTTTTTTGGTATGAAAGTAAACGCGTCTGCACGTCGATGCCGTCGCGGGCTTTGAGTTCGCGAAGAAATTTTAATTTTACTTCGAGAATGGTCGGCCCAAGGCCTGTCTCGTTAATTTTTTCGAGGCCGAAGCCATTTTTTGTGATGAGATCCCAGCGTGCTTCTTCAAAGACGGTTAGGTAGGCAGCATTGTTCATGTGCCCAAATGCATCGAGATGAATTTCTTTGATGTATGTAGGATAAGAAAAAACTTTCGAATTCATGATTTCAAATCCTTCGAGATTAAAAGTTTTGGAAAGAGAGAGATAAAGGCTGGTAAGAAAATCAAATCACCGAGAAGTCCGCCAAGAATGGATACCATCATACAGGCCCCGAATGTTCGGTTCAGCGAAAAGTAAGAGAACAAAAAAACCGAAAATCCGACGAGCATGATGCCGGTTGAAACCAAACACGGGTTACCTTCGAGATAAAAGGTTTTTGCTACCGGCAACGGACGCAGTTTCGTTTTCAAGTCTTTCAGGCGATTCAAAACATAAACGGTATTATTAAACGCGAGTCCGAGAGCTATCGAAAAAATAATAGCAACGCCTGGTTTGATCGGTGTCTTGGTGATCGACAAGTAAGCAAGAAGAGCGATCGGCGGCAGCAGGTTAGGAATACACGCGACGAGTGCCCACCGGAGAGATCGAAAGATAATGGCGAGTAGAATGACGATGATGATGAGTGCTTGCCAAAAACCAAAGATCAACTCGCTCGAAAGTTCGTCATTGATAATATGTGCTACGGATCCCATGCCTCCAACATTCACTTGATCATTTGGAAAATGGAACTGAGTACGGGTCTTGACGAACTTTACGAGGGTTTGTGCTTCGTCTGAAGGTAAATCGTGAATTCGGAGCTCAACGCGAACCGATGCTCCTTCGTCTGCCAAATAATTTTCTATAGGATTATGTTCGGCAAGCGAGTAGAGAAAATAAATTTCTGCAATTGCTTTTCTCGAGCTCGGTAGCATCGGGTGCTCAAGATGTTCGGTCGCATGAAAAAAATCAGGAATGCCAACCGCAGATCCGACCCCGGGAGTTTTGCGAAGCTCGGTGATTAACGAATCGAGTTGGTGCATGCGTTCGGGATCATTCCACGCGGATTCGGCTTTTGAGCGAATGACAATTTCCATCGGGATTACTCCGCCCATGTCGCGGTCGATACGTTCGGTAGATCTGCGCGCTTCGTGTCCTTCAGGAAGATCGTCGAAAAGTTTTCCGGTCCAGTAGAGATGTCGAGAATTGATCGCCAAGACAACGCTCAAAATTGCGATGAGTACGACAACATATTTCGCATTGTGAATGGTCCAAAGAGCCCATCTCGCGGGACGATGAACCCAGTCTCTAGGAATGGGCAATGGAAACAGAATGAGAAACGGCAAAATCCCGAAGCTGGTGAGCGCCCAAGATAAAACGACGGCCGCCGCGACCCCGATTCCGTAGTTGCGAATGAGAGGGACATCACCGGCGAGAAGCGTGAGGAACCCTACGCATGTGGTAAGGGCGCCTAATAAATTCGGCAACCAAATTCTTCGATTTACGGCTTTCAATAAGTCGAAGCGGGTTTTGTGCGCTTTATTTTGTTTAGCTTCCTCATCCACCCTTAAAAGAAAATGAACTGATAATGAAACCACCGTAATGAACACCAAGATCGGAATGGTTGCTGACAAAATAGTGAATGCAAGTCCCGTCCACGCCATCATCGCGAACACCATCAGATTTGCAAATGCCGTCAAAAACAGAGGAATAAAAATGGTTGAGAAAGTTCGAAAGATGAATAACAAGGTGACGGCGCAGGCAAGAATCGTGAGGGCAATAAAATTCTTAAGCTCCTTGTTTAGAAGAAGTCCTAAATCTGTTTGCACCGCCGGAACTCCGCCAATGCTGATTTGCGCGTCCGGAAATTCTAATGAGAGTTTCTCTCTGAGCTGCGATTGAAATCCTAAAAGAAGCTTCACGGTTGCTTCTTTGAGCTGAACGTAAACAAGTGTCGTGCGCTCATCCTGGGTTATCAATTGGGGAGTGAGCAAAACATCAGTTAGGATACGGTCATGCCATTTTTCTTGAGGGGTGACTTTAATGAGTGGACCGACATTCAGGACACCGTCGGTTTCACTCGCACCATCAATATTCGAGATGCTGACGGCGTTTCGAACTCCGGCGATTGATTTTATATTATTTGTCGCACTTAATAATTTATCGAGATGAAATGGGTTAAGCCAACTACCTTGGGGAAGGGTGACGATTGCAACAAACATAGGAAGATCTTCAAGATGAAAATGACTGCGCACTTCTTTATCCATTTGAATCGCGGCAGAATGCTCGGGCAAAAATTGCATGATTGAATATTCTGTTTGGAGCCCACGTAAACCAGAAGCTCCTACAACGGCTAATAGAAGACCAAAGACAATCCCCCAGTAAGAGTATTTTTTACTGCTCGGAGTACTCGGAAAGTCTTCGTCCTGGCGCTTCATGTCAACCTTCTCGTAAAGAGTTGTAAGAACTTATTAATTGTAAATTTTGTCTCTCTGTCAAGTTTTCTGTTGGTGTTCCATTACGTGGATGTCATCTGAGTCCGGACCAAAAACCAATTCGGGATGAAATTAAAACTTGAAAACCTCTCGGAAGCGTTTACTAATAAACGGGTCCGGGGGGACAACGTATGCACGCTATACATCTTGCGACTCTATTTACAGGCTGCTTGTTTTTGTATCTCGCGTTTCGAACAAGGGCGTTTACGAAGTCTTTATTTTCTCTGAAAAACCAAAGCATCGATCGAATCGAAAGTATGGCCAATGATCCTAAAAGTGCGAAGCTTTGGCCGAAGCTCAGTCTCGTGATTCCGGCACGTGATGAAGCCCACACCATCGAGACGGCTGCACAATCTCTTTTAAAAATCAATTATCCGAATCTTGAAATTGTCTTCGTCGATGATCGTTCCGAAGATCAAACAGGATTGATCATGGATCGCATCGCATCCGAACACCCGAACGTTAAAGTTTTACATATTACAGAACTGCCTCCAGGTTGGCTTGGCAAAGTCCACGCCATGCACTGCGGAGTTGCCGAAACTTCAGGTGACTGGGTTTTGATGACAGATGCCGACGTTCACTTTTCAGAAAAGTCTTTGAAAAAAGCGATCGCCTATAGTCTCGAAAATAATTTAGATTTCTTAACGGTGATTCCTGACTTAGTGACTCCGACTTTTGCTTTGCAGCTCATGATGGTTCAGCTCTTTCATCAAGCGACGATCTTTTTTAATCCTACACGCATCAACGATCCTAGCCATAAAATCTGTTACGGCATGGGTGCTTTCTTGATGTTTAAGCGTTCAACTTACGAGCGTTCGGAAGGTCTCGAATGGCTCAAGATGGAGGTCGTCGATGACAGCGGCTTTGCCTT
>JAYTQQ010000219.1:0-4183 GCA_043746635.1 Bdellovibrionales bacterium
AAACGAAATTGCTCGCCTCACCAAGATCATGAGCAAAACATGGCCAAATCGTTTTATTAAAATCAGAGCATTGAAGAGCCGCGTGACCGAGCGAAAAAAAGCAGTGAGTTACGCTCGTGAACTCTTGACCGAAATTCAAGAGACTAGAAAAACGAACTACCCTTACATTGAAGTTATCGAAGTGAGTTATTATTCGACTCGCCTCCTTGGGCATTTTGATTTCGCAAACTTAAGCGCCTTTCAAAAACTTACGAACTGGGTTGATAAGGCTGTTAACGGATTCATGCAGAAGTCGATCGATACCGAACATCGTTATTATTTGACGAGAACTTCTCCGGTTTATCAGAATCATCCAGCTGGTCAGCAATTTGGTCCTTCGGCGAAACCATTCAGAGACGCTTTCGAAGACCGAACAAAGCTGAGTTACATCGTCATCCCTACGAATGCATGCCTCGAGGATGATATTTTTCAACGTCTCATGCCGATTGAAGTTCACTTCTTCGGAATGTCAGACATTCCCATCCTTGCTGACGGATTTAATAGACCGGGCGGCATGTTTTGGATGCACGACGTAAGACACGAATCCGTTAAATACTACAAAAAGTTCTTGTACGCGAAAAGGCATCACTTAACCGAAGAGCAACAGTATGTCATGGATCAAATGAGCGAAAAATGGTTTGTCGAACTTGAACAAGCACGAAATTCGGTAACCGATCCTGAACTCTTTGCGGCGATCAGACTTTATAATTTTAATTTCCATCACGATCAAGGAAACCCTTTTATTCCGTCTGAATTTCTCGTCAAACGCGGAAAGCTAGTTATTACATCTTTATTTTTTCAAGAGCTTCTGGCGGGCCAGGAGTTTGGATTTAAGGATTTTCGTTTGCTGTCTCCTGCAGAAAAATGGCTTGAAGCATTCTGGTTAACAAAAACAGTTGAAGAAAATCGGACGCTCGCACAATTCGGAGACCGTCCATGAAGATCCTTCTCAAGCATTTACTTCTTAGTTTTGTAGCACTGAGCTTTTCGCTCCAGGGCGGAGCGCAGACATGTGCGGATCTCTTTGCGAGAAAAGCATCTTACATCGCGAGCCAAAAGCTCGAGACTGCACCAGACTCTTCTTTCTATACTCCTTGGCATTCAGCGGATCCGAAAGACATGAAATTTCTTTTGAAAGCTTATGATGCGCTAAACGAACGTGTAAAGGTTTTGACCGGAGCCGAGGTCCCATACGAGGTTTTTGAAAAACGGGATATTCGTTTTCGTCCAAGCATGGAGAACGCTCCGAAACTTAAGGCCGTTGTGGTTTACGCCTTGAATGCACGTCTTGATTTCTCGACCGGCATTCTTTTAGATGCGCTTAAGTATCACGCGTCTCAAGGGACCGAAGTTGTCGTCGTGTTGTCGCAAATCAATCAGCGTCTGTTTGGTTTAAATCCATTCTCAAAAGCTCAAGCAATTAAGCAACAAGAATTTCTCGATGTGATCAAAGCCGCAGGCAATGGTACGAACGTGAAAGCTCTGTTCTGGGGTGAAAGCGGCTCGGATCAATCCAACGATGCAACTCTCAGAAATATGACTTCGGCGATGCACGCCAAAGCGCAAATCACGATTGGTTTTGATCCAAAAGATAGTAATTATATCGGGGGTGGTCGAAACCTTGCAGACAATTACTATCTCGAAACCGCAAGTGATTATTCAGATCGTCCCGACTATATTCAGTATCATAAACTAGGACCAGATGGTAAAGTCGTCGAGAAACGTGAGTCTCCTTTCTTTAGCGTTTCGGATTTCGATATCCGTGTGCAAAATAATGATTTCGCGATCGATGCAGCCACCCAACTCGTCAATCTTCTTGCGGTCAATGACAAGACCGAAATTTTGCCTTTTCTTGGCCAGTCTAAACCAAATGCACTTGAAGCTTTATCGGCGTTTGGCACTTCGCTTCGTCACTTTTTATCTCGTCCGAAAGTCGACGACGGTAAACTCGAAGCAAGTCTGATAAAAGACATTCGCATGGCGAAACAGCGCATCCGTATTATCACTCCCTACGTCGGAAATATGCCACAGCTCTTGACCGAATTAGTCGCGGCAGCAAACCGCGGAGTCGATATCGAACTCATAACGAATTTAGAAATCAAGGGTGATGATTTTGCTCCGGGCCTGGTAGGCGCGGCAAATCGCTCAAGTCTTCGTAAATTAGATATTTCAAAATTAAGAATTTACGGTTGGAATTATAAACAGCCAATGGTTCATATCAAAATCGTTCAGATCGACGACGATTATTTAACGTCTCATGCATTCAACTGGAATCGCCGAAGCTTCAACTATGATGTCGAAAACGGCATTGAGATTGTCAGTCCACAAGCCGTTGAACGCTTTAATCCGATCTTTGAATACATCAAAACTGAGTTGGCTGATCCTGTAAGCGAAATTAAGGAAGTGGCCTTCTTGCAGAGAATGTTGATTAAATTGATCGGCAATAATTTTTAGATTTCGGGCAGCAAGGGTGCGAATGCTTTGACGATAGCTCGTGCAAGAGATCACCGCGAGCTTATATGTTTTGGCTCGTCGAGATCTGGCAAGACAAAGCTTTTCATCAAGGCTTTGCGATTGAGCACAGAAACAATCTTGAGTTCGTACTGAATATTTTTTGTAAATTTAGAAAAGAAAAATCGAGAAATCGCAAACTCACCGGCCGGTAAATTATATTTTGTAACCGATTCCGAAACAAAAATCACGCCCGAAGAATCAGTAGCGGTTAGGATTAGCTGATCAACCAGCTGTCAACGGGACGAAAAGCCATCACTCTACTTACTATGGTCGAGATGCTGTTCCACCCGTTTCACTTGCCTGTGAATCTTCTCACGTACCTTCTCTTCGTCGACCTTACGTCCGGCCCCGATCATTCCAGACTCGTATAGCTTCAGAGTCGCTTCTTCAAAAAATTTTGTATTGAGAAGATCCTCGAAGTAATGACTCGGAGGCATTCCCACAATTTTGCGATGCAACTGATCCAATGTCATGGTGAGAGCGATCATCGCGAAAATGACCGATATAAGTCTCACTGTCATTTGATACTCGAGCGCAAGAGCTGGACGTCGCCCCAAAGAGATGCGGGTATTGTCTTGGGTATAGACAAAGCCATTTACAAAAATATCTTGCTGCGCCCTAGCATTCAGATTTTTGAATTCAATGAAATTAAATTCCGGATTCCAAGTGCTCTTAAATTTCGAAGATAAGCTCGCAACCTGAAGGAGCGAAAAAAGAGAATCTACACTCGTAAGCGCCATGCGAATAAAAGGAAAATACTTTTGGACATAAATCATGAAGTGATCACGAAAACCACGCTCTTGTAATTGACCGATGTCCTCAACAAACCCCATGAGACCTTGCCTCATCAAATCGTTCGCAAGACTCACGGTATCGAGATCGTTTTGAACGAGATATTTCTTTCCTTTGAGTCTTAAGATTAATTGTTTATGGAGCGGCATAGGCGACTGCGAAACCCGAGACAGAATCAAAAGTATTTGATTCTTGGTCAGTCGTTCAAAATCAAGGAGGCCTAAGAGTTTCTCAATACCCCGCTGCGAAACTCCGCTTTTTTGAGTGATGTCCATATCTCTAAAAGAGTTGCCGTAGCTCGAGCGAATTCCGAACTCGATGAAGGCTAATTTTTCTTCAACTGTCTGGGGCTTAAGGGTCGTTGCCAAGAATAGATCTTGGCATTTGCCGGCTTCTACGGGAGCGGCGAAAGCAATACTTTGATTCAAAAGAGCAGAGACTAAAAGCACGCGAAGCGCTGTCTTGCTTATCGACAAAAGGTCATGAATTGTCACAGTATATTTTGCGGTCGCAAACATGAACTATCTCCAGTCGTGCTCATGAGCACGACTGGAGATAAGTGCAAAACGAAGCCCCGCCGGCACTATATCTGCAGGCTCGCCTTTAAGAGCGAGCCATCGCCTTCTTAAGAGGTTTCGCGAAGGCCCACATGGCAAAGCCGGTGCCGACTCCAAGAGCGGTCAAGATCCAGAAAAAATTCGTCGCACTCACGATTTTGTTCTCATACAAGAGACCCACATAACCCGACAAAATATTTCCGAAGAAACTTGAAAGGAGCCACATTCCCATCATGAGAGAAACGATTCGCACCGGAGATACTTTCGTTACCAAAGATAAA
>JAYTQQ010000220.1:0-8853 GCA_043746635.1 Bdellovibrionales bacterium
TAGGATTTTTTACCCCTACTCAAAAAGTAGGAATTTTTTAACAGAGGAACAAAATGCAAAATAAATCTCTCTTATTGGTCGTCGGAATTGCGACTAGCTTGTTAGCTTTGGTTGCTTGCGAAAAACCAGCGAAACTTGATACGGATCTTCAAAAAGGAAGCTACGCTGTCGGCCAAACCATCGGTGGCAACATTAAAAGCCAACCCCTCCAGCTCGATCTCACGGCTCTCGTTGCGGGGCTGAGAGATGCGGTTGAAGGTAAGACGAGCAAGTTGAAACCAGAAGAAATTAAAGATGCGATGATGAAGCTTCAACAGCAAGCAATGGGCAAGATGTCTGAAGCTGGCGAGAAGAACAAAAAAGAAGGCGAGGCTTTCTTGGCAACAAACAAAACAAAAGACGGTTGGAAATCAACTCCCTCAGGTCTTCAGTACCATGTTGAAAAAGAAGGTTCAGGAAATTCTCCTAAAGATGGAGATATCGTAAAAGTTCATTACACAGGAACATTCATTAACGGCGAAAAATTTGATAGTTCACGTGATAAAGGTGAGCCGATTGAATTTCCAGTCAATGGAGTGATTCCAGGTTGGACAGAGGCTTTGAAAATCATGAAGCCAGGTGCGAAATACCAATTGGTTATCCCAAGTGATCTTGCTTACGGCCCGGGCGGTAAAGGTCAGATTGCTCCGAATAGCACTTTGTTATTCGATGTTGAACTTCTGGATGTGAAGCCAGCTCCAGCCCCAGCAGTGGCAACCGTTGGTGGAAAGCCAGCAAAAGGCAAGAAAAAGTAGAAAATACCGTTGGGGGCGCCTAGGCTCACAGTCGTCCCTTCAGCGCATAAAAAAAGGTCCTTTACGAGACCTTTTTTTGTGCTTCTCATTTAAAAAGCAGATCAAAAATAAGTCTGAATGCCCGCCAAGAACCTCAAGCCCGTTTCAGTGTATTTATCAAAAAGTCCGACGTGAAGATCGGCATCAAATCTGAGAGCCGTATCGCTTTTAAATAAAAAGTATTTATAAAAAGCTCCACCGTTGAGGCCCAAACCACTTGTCGAAACAGAAGTGCCCGCAACTTTGTTGTTCACGCTTGCAATCTCGGCATCTCCGCCGAAGCCATATACATCCGTTGCGCCCGGCGCATTCGGAACTAAATTATAATCGAAGAATCCGCCGACTCCGAGAGTGGTCGAACTGTTGTTCGAATCGGGTGCGATATAAATAATTTGCGCAATAGGTCCATATTCGTATTTTACGTAATTCCATCCACCACGAGCAAGAAGATTAAAAGTTGTATCGCCGTTATAACCATTGTTGCGAGAGTAAAAATGAAGTTCTCCCGAGCTTCCACCTAATGTCAGGTGACGTCCGCCGACCGAAGAACGCATCGATGCAGGAGATCTTAGCTCTACCGTATCGACCTCAACAGTATCGCCTGGTTGTAACCTCGCATCGATCGGAAGCTCGATCAAAATTTTTTTGCCTTTTGCTTTGATGACCTTGCCAGCCGTGGCATGTGCCTGCGAGCCAAGAATGAGTTGAAGAGCGAGAGCGCCTATTAGAAATTTGTATTGGTGTTTCATGAGATCAGAATAATCTTAAAACGAGAGGCCCACAATACTCGGACCCAAGCTCTAGACTACACTTTAGACCTTGGTCCTATTTGAGGTGCGTCCACGTGCGGGAAAGCCAGCTGAGGCGATCAGTAGAGCCCTTTTAAAGGACCCATTTCACAGGAGAGATCAAGGCTCAGTGAGCGGCATCGAATCGACAGGTCTGAGGGCTTTAATATAATCGTCACGAACTCGCTCGTAGAAAGAATGATGTTTCAAAAACCGAGTGATCACGAACGCACTAAAAGTTGCGAGCATCATCGAAGAAATCATTCTATGTCGATCGGTCATCTCTAAGACTAAAACCATCGAAGTAAACGGAGCGTGGGTCACTCCCGTTAAAAATCCGATCATGCCCATGATAATAAAAAATTCAACTTGGTTAGAGTGAAAGAACTGACTTGCGAGCGAGCCAATCGAAGCCCCCACAGCGAGGGACGGTGCAAAAATACCTCCGGCGCCGCCAGCCGCGTAAGAAATAATTGGCGTCAGCCATCTCGAAAAGGTCAGACTGATGTCCGCATTCATTTTACTGTCGAGGAATCCTGAGATGAGGTCTTTTCCTGGGCCGGCCGCTTCAGGCTGAACGACATAAATGGTGAGCACGATGAGGAGTCCACAAACGACCGCAAAGAGAGCTTTCATCCAAACTTTTGGAATGCGCTTTTGAAATCCCGCGATCTCGTAGAGTGCCAGTCCGAAGAGCCCTCCGGCGAGGCCAGAAATGAGTCCGAGAAAGATGGCGTAGAAAGAATCGAGCGCGGTTGAGGTTTGCGGAGGAGGCGCATTGAAGTAAAGATAATTTCCGTTGAGCCAAAGGGCGGCGAGGCCCGAAACCATCACTGCCGAAATGACGGTGGTTCGAAACTGATTAAAGTGTTTGGTCGCAAGTTCTTCGATTGCGTAGACTAAACCGCCGAGCGGAGTATTAAAGGCTGCGGCGATTCCGGCGGCTCCACCTGCGATGAGCCAGCTTTCGGCGTCAAGCCTCGGAAAAATAGTTCGAAACGGAATATGTAAAATAAAAAATAAACCTGCCGCAATTTGAATCGTGGGACCTTCACGGCCGATCGCGCCGGCGCCAACGACGCAAATCAGTGCGCTCGCAATTTTGACGAGCATTGTTCTTAGGCCGACCATCTGGGTGATTGATTTTTTATCGACTCCGGCAAAGTTCACCAAACTGATCGCTGCCATCACCTGCGGAATTCCGCTTCCTTTTGCTTCAGGTGCAAATCGAAAAACGATGTACCACGAGGTAAGAAAACACAGCGGAGAAAGCAAAATAAACCACGGTGATCCTTGAAGGCTTAAAGAAAAATGTTCGGCTGATCTGAAGGCCCAGGCAAACCCGACCGAAGCGAACCCGGTGAGAATGGCGGCTAGCCAGAGTGGAACATTTTCTAAGCTCGGATATTTTTTAGCCAGATCGGTCAATATCTCACTCAACGAAGAAAAACCAAATTTTTGCATATGGTTTTTTAAAGTGATGGGCGGGGCATCAGGCATACCTAAGACTACCAGATGTCTTTTTGAAATTTAACTACTTATTGTGGTTATTGTGGTTACTGTGGTTATTGTGGATCGAGGATATAAAATTCATCCTCAGCCAAAAAGGGCTTGAGTTTGCCTTTTAACGAAATCGAAAGCAGAATAAAATGTATGAAGTCGAAAAATCCTCAACTCGCTACTATTTTTATGATCGTGTTTGTCGATGTTTTGGGATTTACGATCATCCTGCCGCTCCTGCCGCTTTATTCTAAGTCTTTTGGCGCGACGCCATTAGTGGTTGGAGCGTTCGTTTCGGTTTATGTTTTGTGCCAACTTTCTGATCGAATCGGTTGGCGTCCGTTTGGTCCACAACAAGTCGGATATTTGCGCGCCTACTCGGGGCTCATTAATTTAAGCATGCAGATTTTGTTTCTCGGAAAGCTCGTTAAAAAGTTTGGTGAAGAAAAATTATTAAGATTCGCGTTCGTCAGTTCGATCATCGGTCTTTATTTGATCGGGCTCTCCTCTGAGCTTTTTATTTTTGTTGGAGGCTTCACGCTCAACTCACTTGGTAACGCACTCTTGAGGCCTAACATCTTGGGCCTCATTCCGACTTTTGTTCGTCCTTCGCAAAAGGCTAACGTCTGATACGATTACCTATTGATGAAAAAATTGTCGAGATTTTAGAAATTCTTAAAAAAAATTCTAATCTCGTTTTATCTGCGGCGCCCGGAGCCGGAAAAACCACACGATTACCTGCGGAGCTCTTGCGGCTTACAGATAAAGAAGTTTGGGTCTTAGAGCCGAGAAGAATGGCGTCGATTGCGGCGGCCCAAAGAATTGCTGAAGAGAATAATTGGGAACTTGGCCGACAGGTGGGTTATCAAGTGCGATTTGAAAATAAAACTTCAAAAGAAACGCGACTTATTTTTCTGACCGAGGCATTGCTCGCGCGAAAAATTTTGCAAGATCCCGATTTAAAAAATGTCGGAATGATCGTGCTCGATGAATTTCATGAAAGATCAATTCACGTGGATCTCGCACTTGGGCTTCTCAAAGAACTTCAAATGCTTTCTCGCCCTGATTTAAAAATTATTGTGATGTCGGCAACTCTTGACGTTCATGCCGTCTCGGATTTTCTAGATCAGGCACCGATCGTTGATGTACCAGGACGCCTTTTTGATTTGCAGATTTTAAAATCGAAACACAGCCAGCTTTTGCGCACGGACTTTCATTTCATCAAGCGGGTTGAAGAGGCGATTAAAGCCGAAGTGAATGCACGACCCGGCGGAAGAGATATCTTGGTTTTTTTACCTGGTAATTCAGAGATTTCGCGAGTACAGAAAGCCTTGGGTAACTGGGCACATGAAAAAAATATTCTTTTGATGACTCTCAGCGGTTCGCTACCGATTCAAGATCAGCTCCGGGCCCTCAGGGCCCATGACCAAAGAAAAATTATTCTTTCAACAAATATCGCAGAGAGCTCGGTTACTATCGACGGTGTCGATACCGTTATCGACTCGGGTCTTGCTCGAATATTAAAGAAGCATCCAAAGACAGATTTTGAGCAACTTTCAATTTCAAGAATTTCGAAAGCATCGGCAAAACAGCGCGCGGGCCGTGCGGCGAGACAGTGGCCCGGACGAGTCGTCCAACTTTGGACGACTCAAGACGAACTTTCAATGCCCGAATTCGAAGTTGCTGAGATTCTCCGTACCGATCTTACCGAAACAGTTTTATTCTTAAAAAAATGGGGTGCATCTGAATTAGAGAAATTTTCTTGGTTTGAAAAGCCCTCTACTGACCAGCTTAGAAACTGCGAGGCGTGGCTCGAAAAAATTGGTGCACTCAAAGATAGTAAGATTACGAAGCGTGGACAAGAGCTTGCAGACATTCCGGTGCATCCACGAGTTGGGCAGATTTTAAAGATCGCAGATCAATTTGGGGCAGGCCCGCTCGGCTGCGACATCGCTGCGATCTTGCAAGAGCGAGATATTAAAGCTCTAGGTCAACATCATGCCGAGAGTGATTTAATTGAAAGACTCGAGATGCTTGATTCGAGAAATCGAAATCCACTCTTTAACACGATCAGAAGGGCATCGGAGCAACTTCGAAAATGGGTTCACAAAGAAAGTGCTGAGCTCTCTTTTGAACTCTTGGCAGAAATTATGCTGCTTGCCTCGCCCGATCGTCTTTGTAAAAGACGGATTGCCGGACAACCCCGTGCGCTCATGGTTGGCGGTAGGGGAGTCGAATTAAATGAAAATTCCGTCGTTAAAAAATCTGAATTTTTTATTGCTCTTAACCTCATAGAATCTGATAACAGTAAGGATACCCATATACGGATGGCGACGGGAGTACCCAAGAACTTGATCGAGAAACATTTTTCAAATGAGTTTGAAAAAAAATCGGTCATCTCGTTTGATCAGGAATCAAAGAATTTTTACGTCGAAGAATTTAAGTCTCTGTGGGATCTTCCGCTCGAGGACCCGAGGCGCCGAATTGCCAAGCCAGACGAAATCGAAGAGCAACTCCCTCAAGCTATTTTCCAAAAATTTGATTTTTTTAAAGAGCAAAATGAAGAACTGAGAGATTGGTGGTTAAGGTGGCAATACTACGAACACCAACTCGGATCCGCGAAGTTTTGGTCAGACGAAAAGACCATTGAGGCCTTAACGCTAGCATGCATGGGCGAAAACAAATGGACGAAGCTCATCCAGAAAGATCTGGTTTATTTTTTTGAAAGTCTACTTGGGCCATCTTTTAAAAATGATTTTCATAAAAAGTGCCCGGTGAAGATTGAAGTTCCGACTAAAAACAAGATTCGGATCCACTATCACCTCGACAAAAGTCCGCACATTGAAGTGCGTTTGCAAGAGCTTTTCGGTATGCCTGATACCCCGAAAATATGGGATCAAAAGATCGCGATCACACTTCACCTGTTGGGTCCGAACTATCGTCCCGTGCAGGTGACCTCAGATCTTGCAAGCTTTTGGACGAATACTTATCCAGAAGTAAAGCGTGAGCTCAAAATGAAGTATCCAAAGCACAGTTGGCCCGATGATCCGAGAACGGCCGTCGCCGTCGCAAAAGGACGACCCAGAACTTAGGCCGAACTCCAACGAGCCTTACCACGATTTCTTGCAAATAAATAATTGAGCAGTAAGATGATCTCATGGCAAAAGCAATTTTTGAAAATATTGAAGATCTCGCTGCTCAAGTCGGCAAGAAAGTTGCTTCGAGTGATTGGCTCGAGGTCACTCAAGAACGTATCAATTTATTTGCTGACGCGACTGAAGATCGTCAATGGATTCACACCGACGCCACTCGGGCAAAACATGAGTCTCCATTTAAGTCGACGATTGCTCACGGCTACCTAACTCTTTCGCTCCTCGCTCACTTTGCGCAAAATTCGATCGAAGTAAAAGGTGTACGCCAGATTTTAAATTACGGTATCGATCGAGTCAGATTTCCGGCGCCGGTGCCGGTGAAGAGCCGTCTGCGAGCTCATTTTTTGGTGGCTTCTTGCGAAGTTCCAATCACGGGTGGTTTGCAAGTCGTTTGGGAGTGTTCGATCGAGCGAGAAGGCAGCGAAAAGCCGGTCTGCATCGCTCACATTATCTTTCGCTATTCCTAGTACTCTGACCGATAAGTTTCTAGCGCGAAGTCAAAAATACCACGACGGGCTTCGTTGAATTCGAAGGATTTTGTCCGACGCAAATCAATGAATTTTTTCCTGTGAATCCGGGATTACCGGTACACATAATATTATTCCCGCCGATGGTGCCTGGTACAAAGCCCGCAGAGGGACTATCGACGTTGGTGAGAGTCATCGTCGCGTATTGTGTCGTCGTTGTTACGAGATCAGTGGTGCTGACGTTATTTAGGATCAGGGGCGCCGTATTTCCGGAAGGGGTTAACACAGTTTGAATCGGAAACACGGTTCCTGCGGCGCCGTCGTAAACGAGCCCCGCATAATTTCCGGTGAGGCTTGCCATGGTCGTCAGAGTCTGAGTCGGAATTGAAATCAATCCAGAAGTATCGCCGCCGTTCGCAAATTTAATAAATGATCCCGAAGACATCACGTAATCGACAGATTGATTTGAGAGATTAGAGATTCCGTTGAAGCAAATTCCGCTGCCGGTCGCAAAGCCCGCATTCGCTTTCGGATAGCCACCACTCAAAGTATAATAAGTCGGAGCCGAAGCCGTACCGCTATCGCTGAGGAATACGGATGTGCCGAAAAAACCTTTCGCTGCAGAAGTCATATTGTCGGATGAATTGAACTGAGTATAAATATAATTTGCGGCGATGCTGTTACCAGGGCAATTTCCTGAGAGGACAGCCGTGATCAAAGCGGTCTCACTTGAAAAGATCGGCTGCATGACAAATGCAACGCCCGGAAGTTCGAGTCCGGCTAAGTTGATCGGAAATGTCGTAGGTGCTGATGCGCCCGCCGCCGACGTGATTTGAATTTTAACGAATCCGCTGATGTCTCTGCTGTAAGTGCCGAGCACACTCGTGTTTGAAATCGACTCGATCGCGGCAAAAGCGCCGGTCGTGTTGAGAACCATTCTCCAGTTGGTGTTTGAGCCTGCTCCCGTATATGAAAACGCCGTGAAATTTCCGGCGAGGCCCGTGCTTGAAGAACTATTGCAGCTAGAAAGAACAAAAAAACTGATAAACAGAAAAAAATAACTTAAAAACTTCATGTCGATTCTCCGGTCCCGCATTGGACGTTTTTAAGGCTAGCAGTAAAACTTCGACCCGTCTAAGAGATTTGAGCTGAAAGCTCCAATTGTGCCGAAATTGTGGCAAAAGGTGGTCCATAGAATACCTTTTTCGGAGAGAGGGCTCAGGTCGCTAAGGAAGGCTCATTAAAGTCATAAAGATCAAAAATAATCTCATTCTAGTTTTTTCCAAAAGACATATTCATCTGATGTCGAGCCTTTAAAATAATCCGCATCTTTGATTGTCTAAACTCTTTTCATACCTAATTTTTTGGCGAGGTCGTGCGATGCTAAGTTACGGGTGTCGGTCCATGCTTTCACTTCGGCAATTCCGAGATGGTCTCGAAGATACAGAAATATTTTTTCGATCGCTTCGGTAGCGTATGCTTTTCGTTGGGCATGTTTTGCTACGACGTAGCCAATCGATGCAATTCCGTCTTCTTTAATAAAGTTTTCACTTTTAAAGTTTTGAACCTTTGCAGAAATCTTTCGCAAAGTAGAGCGGAACAAAATAAGTATTGCCGTCTTTTTCAAAACTCAATCGAAAACGATAGGTCACCTGATCGCCCGAAGCGCCCGTTTCGGTCAGTTGGCTGAGGTAGACTCCGGTGGCCTGAACTCCCGTTTCATTTTTCGGATCTGAAATGAGTTTGCTCTTTCCTCCGCATGACGAAAGCCAGAAATTTAAATTGATTTGGCACTCTTGCGGCTGCCATTCGACCGCGAATCCATCCAGCACATCTTTCAAATCATCATAGGCCATCTTATAAAAATCGCCTAAAGTCTCGCGCACGGGTCCGTCTTCGATTGGGGTAAATTCAGGGCCGCGCTCATTTTCGTAAGAGAGCACAACTCGAGTTGGGGTAGTTAGAAGAAGAAGGCTTTCACCCGACGGACTCGCGCATACGACCTCGAGTGCAAAAGCGGATTTTGCTCCACCTATCAGCGTCAAAAAGCCTAACAAAAAAAGATGTCTCATTTGAATTTACCTCCCCTTAAAAGATTTCGCTCATCAAATCG
>JAYTQQ010000221.1:0-12475 GCA_043746635.1 Bdellovibrionales bacterium
CAGTTCAGGTGCGGAATTTGGAATTTATTCGTAGTTTCAATAATTAACGAATTAGTTCGAGTGAAGGGCGTCGGTGTTCGAGTCCGGTCAGGGGCACCAGTGGAACAATTAGCAATACAAAAAAGAGAGCTGTCTGAGCGTTTGGATTATCTTATGGAAAAAAGTGGCGAAGATAGTGGTGTGGCGCAAAGTCTTGATGTTCTGAGAAGTCATCTTCAAGAGTTCGAGCGTGGTTGGAGTAAGTTGTCTGTCGCACAACAAAAAAGACTTGTCAAGCGTACAATTGTACGCCTTGAAGTGCATCCTAACATGGTTGGAATTAATTTCTACTTAGCCGATGGACGATTGGGCTTTATGCCGATTGATACAGAGGTTCGGGCGAATAATACTTCAGAGTTTGGTATTTCTAAAAACAACATTATCCCATTCAAAACTAAAAAATCGACAGCTTCTAATCTGTCGGTCCAATTTTCGCGAGTTGTCAATTGTGGTGATCGCGTGTGGACTTGAACCACAGACCTACTGCTTAGAAGGCAGTTGCTCTATCCAGCTGAGCTACGCGACCGTTGAAAAGAAGATCAGTTCATATCATAGGTGGTCATTTGATCAAGTTGTTTGTGTTTTTAAGGCATTGGAAGAGCCTAGGGCTTGAGCAAGCACTGAAGAGCGCGAGGTGTCTTTCTCGCGTGGCAAGCTTTTACGCCTTCTCGATAATCATTGCGTTCGCTCCGCCACCCATTCCAAGCGAAGTTACCAAAGCATATCTGAGCTTTTTCGAATGGGATTTTCCCATTTCGTGCTCGGCTTCAAAGTAGGGATGAGCCGGCACAAAATCATCTCGCAGATGCATGCATGCGACGACGGCGTTGGCGGCCCCGGCTCCGCCGACGAAGTGACCGATTGACCATTTATTAAATGCTAAAAGGGGTTGGCTATCGCCAAAAATATTTTGGTAGCAAAAATTTTCTGCGCTATCGCCGGCGAGAGTTCCGGAACCGTGCCCAACGATCACGTCGATGTCTGAAGGCTTGAGCTCCGCAAATTTCAACGCATTCGAAACTGCAAAGTACAGGCTTTCGGCATTTTCTGTGAGTCCGGGGTTCATTCCTTTTTCGAAGGCGGCCGCGTAACCGCGAATGATTCCCAACGAGGGAAGCGTGGGTTTTGTTTCTAAGAAAACTGCAGCGGCGCCTTCACCGTAAACGGCCCCGGTTCGCGAAGGATGAAATGGACGATTTGGATAAGGAGCATTCGAACTTGGAGCCAGCACTCCTAGAGCCGAAAGTTGTTTCACCGTAAATTCGGTGAGCGGACTTTCACTCGCGCCCGCAATAGCTGACTGACCTTGGCCGGTTTGCAAAAGTATCGCGGCAATGCCGATCGCCTGAAGGCCCGAGGTACAAGCGGCACCGATAGTGAGAGAATTTCCGGTGGAGTTCATTGCATGAGAAATCGATGAGCTGAGCGAACCGATGTGGGTGGCAAGAGATAAATATTTTTCGAGATTTTTTCCGGTTTGAAAATCTTTGAGATTTTTTTCTAGAACCCCGACAGAGCCGCGAGAAGTTCCCATAAGGACAAGCGCTTCGTCAATGACGTCGCGCTCATGATTGGAGGCGGCTTGTTTTGCTACGGTAATTCCCATGAGGGCGACACGGTCAACAAGTTTTAAGTACTTATCTTTTTGAAGGTCCGAAAAAGAAGCTTCGGTTTTTGAATTGAGCCGCGACTGCGTGATGGTACTTTCTCTAGAAAAATTATTTTCTCCGCGGCGAAGAGATTGCCAATTTTCTTCTGGAGTCGATCCTGCAGAACCGACAAGGCCAAGTCCGGTGATGTGAATGTCGAGACGCATTTTTCCCTACTCTATTCTAACAAAAATTTATCGGTGACGTTGAAATCATCTCTCGAAACTTCAACTTGCGCCGCATCGACGTAAGGATCATGCTCGAAGTAAACATAACCGTTCACCTTAGCGAGCTTCGTAAGAATTTGGCGTTTCTCTTCGATCAGATCAAGCGGTCTCAGATCATAACCCATCACCCACGCCAGGCGCACATGAGTACTCATCGGAATCAAATCAGCACAGTATACGAGCGCATTGTTCGAGTCTTCGACCCAAACAATTTGTTGGCCGGTTGTGTGACCATTTACAACTTGAACCGAAATGCCCGGAAGCAAATTTGGGGTATCTCCGTCTAAGAGAATTAGTTTCTTCTGATCAACGAGGGCTTGCCAGTTTGCAGGTAGGTAACTTGCCTTTTCTCTCACGTTCGGGTGCGTCGCCGTTTCAAAATTTGCTTTTTGTAAATAGTATTTTGCATTCGGAAAAGTCGGGACGAGCTGGGCACCATCGTATTGGGTGGCTCCGCCGGCGTGATCGAAGTGAAGGTGCGTGAGAATGACGTCTGTGATGTCCGAAGCCTTGACGCCGTACTTTGCGAGCTCGGTAAAAATTTGCGTCTCACCTTTGACGCCATAAAGATCTGTGAATTTAGAACCGAGTTTTTCGCCGTGCTTGTGAATAAAATCAGAGCCCATGCCGGTATCGACTAAAACTTTACGGCCTTTTGAAATGAGCAGGAGAAGGCGCGTCTGCATACTGATGCGGTTGTGATCGTCAGCAGGATTGGTTTTTTCCCATAGGATTTTTGGGACGGTGCCAAACATAGCCCCTCCATCGAGTCCAAAGAAACCACCGCGGATGGCTTTGATTTGGTACTCAGCAATTTGAAGCTCTTTGGTGATCGGCTGGTTGTTTTGCAATTGCGCCTCCTGCAGGTTTAAGCTATATGAATTCTATTCTAAAAATGAGTTCGAGTCAGGGGATCTTTATGGCCGATAATCAAAAAATTACCGTGAAACAGCTTCTCGATATGGTAACGCCGACGCCACTTATTGAAAACGGACTGTCTGACGACCAAAAAATCTCGGTTATCACGGGTCATTTTGAAACGATCTTAAATACCTTAGGTCTCGATCTTACGAATAATTCTTTGAAGGAAACTCCAAAGCGTATCGCGAAAATGTACGTGAAAGAACTTTTCAAGGGATTGAAGTCTGAAAATTTTCCGAAAATTACCGTGATCGACAATGAAATGAAATACGACCAAATGATCGTGGTGCGCGACGTAAAAGTCATCTCGACCTGCGAACATCATTTCGTGACGATTGATGGTAAGGCCACGATCGCGTACATTCCGTCGACGAAAGTAATCGGTCTCTCTAAAATCAATCGTATCGTCGACTTCTTTTCGCGAAGGCCTCAAGTGCAAGAACGGCTAACAAAGCAAATAGCGGATTGTTTAGTAAAAGTTTTAGACACTGAACACGTTGCGGTTCACATCAACGCCAAACATTACTGCGTGATTTCTCGTGGAGTGCAAGATTCGGCGAGCACGACGGTGACAAGCGATATTCGTGGAGATTTTAAGCGTAAGTCCGATACGCGATTTGAGTTCTTGAGCCATTGTTCTACGAAAGAACTATCTTAAGGAAAAATGAGTTGTCCGCATTCGCCAATATTTGGGTCAGAGCGAATCAGAACTATCGAAGCTATTTCAGCTCCGCCATGAGTTTGCCAAAAACTTCACGAGATGGGCGCGCCTCTTTCTCTGATAAAAACGGCAAAGGAGTATCGCACAAATTCAAAGTCGACATAAAATTCTTTTCGTCGCCCTTGAAGTAAAACATTCCGGTCAAGAGCTCGCCCTTCGCGCGTGACGCTCTCAAAACCGAAATGGCGTTTGTACCATCACGTAAATCATGCTGACGTGAATCAAGCTTTCGTAAAGTCAGACGCGAGCCATCTTCCATTTCGACGTTTTCGATTGTGCCTTCAGCGTAGTCAACAACTTTTTCATCGAGTGCGTGAACAAAGCCAAGTTCTTGCAGTTGAACGTTATGCTCACGAACGGCGTTAAAGGATTTTGTTGCGCCTTCGTGATTGGCGAAGGTTACGCACGGAGAAATAATATCAATGAACGCCATTCCGTTGTGTTTAAGCGCCGCCTGAATCAGCGGAACCAACTGTTTGGCATCGCCCGAAAAAGACCGAGCCACAAATGTGCAACCGAGCTCGATCGCTAGAGAGCACAAGTCTATACTATTGAAAGGATTCGCCGCTCCATTTTTCTGAGTCGATTTGACATCGGAGGTAGCAGAGAATTGTCCTTTGGTGAGACCGTAAACTCCGTTGTTCGCAACGAGATACGCCATCGGAACATTTCGTCTGATCATATGAGCGAAACCGCCCAGCCCGATGCTCGCGGTGTCTCCGTCGCCGCTCACGCCTATCATTACAAGCTTCGAATTTACAACTTTAGCGCCCGTTGCGACGGGAGCCATACGACCATGAATCGAATTAAAGCCCGACGATTTTGATAGCAAGTACGCCGGAGTTTTACTCGAGCACCCAATCCCTGACATCTTCGCCACTTCGTAGGGATTGATGTCAGATTGGTAGAACGCCGAAATGATATGATTTGTTATCGAATCGTGTCCGCACCCAATACACAAAGTAGACTTACTTCCTGAGTAAGATGCTTTGTCGAGTCCGATGCGATTTTTCGCAACCGGTGGAGTCGAAGTTTCGGTACTCATAGTGAAGCCTCCTGGGTGCGGTTTTTAGCCCAGCTCGGACCGTTTTTTTCTTGATCGACAATTTGACCAAGGATGCTGATCGCGTGAATTGGTAATCCATCATAATGCTTAACACTTCTGAATTTTAAAGAATGCTCGAAAAACTCGGCTCTCAAAAGATCGAGCATTTGACCGTCTCGATTTTGTTCAACGACGTAAATGCGGTCATGATTTTTGATGAACTCTTCGACTTCGGCCGTGAAGGGTAAAGCGCGAAGACGTAGATAGTTCGTTTCAATTTTTTGAGCGGCGAGGAGATCGCGGGTCTCTTTCATCGGAGCATCCGATGACCCAAATGCGATGATGCCAAGCTTCGATTTACTTGATGCATCCACCACCGGTTTCGGAACGTGTAGGCGCGCGGTCTCGTATTTGCGGGCGATACGCTCAAGAACTTTTAAATACTGCGGTGAACTCTCAGTATATTGCGCATTTTCATTGTGGCCAGATCCACGCGTGAGGAAGGCCGCTTTGTCAGAGTGCGTGCCCGGCAAAGTTCGGTGGCTAATGGCATCTCCATCGGGGTCGCCGTATCTTTGGTAGCTCGTCATTTTTTCAAGTTGAGCGGCATTTAATACTTTGCCGCGATCAAATGCTTTTTCGGGATATTGAAACTCGTTGGTGATCCAGTAATTCATTCCGAGATCGAGATCGCTCATCACGATGACGAGAGTTTGTAAGCGTTCGGCGAGATCAAACGCCAGGCCACCGAAATCAAAACATTCTTCAGCCGTTCCCGGAAATAACAAAACGTGTTTGGTATCGCCATGACTCATGTAGTGGGCCAAAGTGATATCGGCCTGCATGGTCCTTGTCGGTAATCCTGTCGAGGGACCTACCCTTTGAATATCCCAGATCACGCCCGGAATTTCGGCGTAGTAAAATAATCCTGCCGCTTCGGACATGAGGCTTAGGCCGGGGCCACTCGTTGCGGTCATGGCACGCGCGCCGGCCCAGCTGGCTCCCGCAACCATGCTGATAGCCGCGAGTTCATCTTCTGCTTGCACGACGGCGAAAGTATTTTTATTTTCGGCATCTTTACGATATTTTTCGGCGAGTGAAATAAAATTCTCGGCGACCGAACTTGACGGAGTAATCGGGTACCAAGAAATGAAGGTGCATCCACCGAAGACCATCCCCATAGCGGCCGCGAGATTTCCTTCGACGAGAATTTTATTTTTGTTCTCGCTCATTTTTTCAGACCCAAACGGAAAATCGCCGGTCAGATTTGCGACCGCGTAGTTACGTCCAACTTCAAGCGCCTTGAAGTTGGTGTCGAGAACTTTGTCTTTTCCTTTGAAGGTGTCTTTTATAGTCGTTTGCAAAATTTTCCAGTCGAGTTTGAGTAGGTGAGCGAGGACGCCGACGTAAACCATATTGATAAGAAGCTTTTTGATTTTAATTTGATCGGTTGCTTCGTCTACGAGTTTTTTAAAGTCAATGCCGATGTTTTGAATGTCGGTGCGAAGTCCTTCGACTTTGATTTTCAGATCGCTATTATAGATGAAAACTCCACCCGGTTTTACTTTGCGAACATCTTCGAGTAAAGTTTGTGGATTCATAGCGACGACAATGTCGACGTCTTCGCGACGTGCCGTGTAGCCTGCAGCGCTCGCGCGAATCGTAAACCAAGTCGGAAGACCCGCAATATTTGACGGGAATAAATTTTTGCCACCTACGGGAACTCCCATTCGGAAAAGAGTTTTGAGTAAAATATTATTAGCCGACTGGCTACCGCTGCCATTGACCGTTGCGATTTCAAGAACGAAGTCATTTATTTTTTTTTGCATATGAAGCCTGTTTATTTGTCGGGTTATTTAATTGCCATTTAATTCGGAATTTGTTCAGATCATTGGACCATATCGCGGCTCACTTTGTGAATTTAATTTTTGGGGCAAACGCATCGCTCTAGAAGGACCTTTTTATGTCAGTTGTTTTGATCTTCACTGAAATCTTAGAAAAACTCGTTCTCGTAAGCCTCTTGGGCCTCTCAATATGGTCGGTGAGCATCATGATCGGGGCCCAGCGAAAATTTAGCGCGTTTAAGGCCTGGACCGACACGCAGTCGCTCGCTGTCGAAGAGTTGATTCAAACTTCGCAGTGGTCCAAATTAGCGTCCTGGACGAAAGAAAATCCTGAACTTCTAACCGCTGGCGCCATGTCCTCTGCTTTGAATCTTCATGCGGCAAGTTCTGATGCGGTTGCGCATTCAGTTAAAAGTTATCTCATGAAAGAAAAAATGAAACTCGAAAGCGGACTTTCGGTCCTCGCAACTTTGGGTGCAAACGCTCCGTTCATTGGTCTTTTCGGAACCGTTCTCGGGATCATTCGTTCGTTTGCCGCGCTTGCCGACAATCAAGGAAATGCGAATAATGTTATGTCAGGAATTTCGCAAGCTTTGTACGCAACGGCCGCGGGTCTTTTTGTGGCGATTCCTGCGGTGATTGCCTACAATACTTTTGCCTCACGCATCCGGAGCCAAATGATGAGCTCAGAAGTCTTAAGAGATTTATACCTCGCTTACCGAGAGCAGAAATAATGCAAATACAAGATTCAGGAGACGATCCTCTCATAAGCGGAATCAACGTGACGCCTTTCGTTGATGTGGTCTTGGTGCTGCTCGTGATTTTCATGGTGACGGCACCGATCATCGCAAAAGACATATTGAATCTGCATCTGCCAAAAACAGCGAGTGTCGATTCGAAATCGATGAGCAGCATCGCAGTTGCCGTCAATAAACAGGGGCAGATGCTGCTAAATGGAACTCTCTCGACTGAAGAAAATTTGCGTGAGCAAGTGATCGCTGCGCTCAAGGTTCAGCCCGATACTCAAGCAATTATTAGCGCGGATACAGGGGCCGAATATGGAAACGTTGTCAGGGTCATCGACATTATTAAGACCGCCGGGCTTAACAAATTTGCAATCCAGATCGAAAAAAAGTAATCCGCTACTAATTTCGAGTTTGGTTCATGCATCCCTTGTTGGTGGAGTATTTTGTTTAATGACTTTGCATCTTGGACAAATTCAAAAAATCGATATAGAGGTTTACGATCAGCCCGTGGTTGCCCCAAAAGATGTGCCTTTCTCGCAACCGAAAGAGGCTAAGCCCATCGTTGTCGCCCGCAAAGTTTTTGGCGTTAGCAAAAATGCAGTCACCGATGACTCAAGCAGAATTTCTGAAAAAGCAGGCAATACGATCGCGACTTTGCAAGATGATAAAAAATTAACCGATGAGGATAAGGACTTGCCGATCCCAGCGGATGAGTACCTCGTTGATTCTATGCCAATTTTAAAAGATGAAGTGCGGGTTCCTTATCCGAAAGAAGCGAAAGAAAAAAATATTGAAGGCCCTGTCGTGATGGATATTTTAGTTGATAGGGACGGAGTGGTTCGAAGAGTAACGGTCGTAAGTGGTCCTGGCTTTGGTTTGAATGAGGCCGCGAGCACGGCGATCACAAAATTTCGGTTCGTGCCCGCGAAAGTAAAGACCGACTCCGTTGCGGCTAAAATTCGCTATACTTACCGGTTTGTTCTTCAGAAATAGGGGTCGCATTGTTTTCATTTTTTTTAGCTCTCGTCATTTGTCATTCGGTCGCGCAAGATACTGCGCCAAGTCCGAAGCCCTCTGTGGCTGTCGTTTCGATGAGTCGAAAAGTCATTGGTGTTCTCAAAGAAAAAGGAACCAAGAAGCGTCTTTCTGGCGTGAACATTTTTATATTACCAGAAAAACTAAAGGCGACCACAAATGTAAGGGGCGAGTTTAGTTTTGATCAAGTTGCTGAGGGCAATCTTAATTTTGTTATCAATCTTGCCGGGTATAAAAAATTAGAAAAAGAAGTTTCTCTTAAAGAAGATATTGAAATCATTTTTTACGCTGAAAAAGTTTCCTACCAAACTTACGAAACAACAATTACGGATCGCGCAAACCGTAACGACGTCGTCGTTAAATCTCTCCGCCGTGAAGAATTTTTGACCATGCCCGGGGCTAATGGTGATCCAGTGAAGGCAGTTCAGAATTTGCCCGGAGTTGCTCGCACCGGATTTTCTTCGAACATTATTATTCAAGGATCGGCTCCCCAAGATACGCAGTACTTAATCGATGATCTAAGTGTTCCGCTCGTATTTCACTTTGGCGGGCTAACTTCAGTTGTGATGCCCGAGGAGATTGACTCAGTCGATTATTATAGCGCTGGCTACGGGCCCGAATATTCTAGAGCAATGGGCGGTATCGTTGGTCTGCATACAAAATCTCCGGCGACGGATCGTACCAAGGGTTTGTTCTTCGTCGATACCGAAAAATCTGGCGCCATGATCGAGGGCCCGATCAACGATCACAGTTCTTACCTTGTCAGCGGAAGATATTCTTACCTCGGAATTATTTTAGCGGCGGCCTTAAAAGGAAATGACCAAGTTGACCTCACGGTCGCGCCGAGCTTTTATGACGTGTCTGGTATTTATCTCAATCACCTCACCGCAAGTGATGATTTTAAATTCACGACAATCGGTTCGCATGACGAATTAAAATTTGTTTTTAAGCAGCCACTCAAGACAGATCCTTCGATCCGCGGTGATTTTGATAATGAAACTTCATTTATACGATTAATTCCGCAGTGGACACATAAGTACTCAGACGAGGCCCAGGCGAAAGTTTCTTTAGGTCTTGGTAAAGATTGGTTTCAAATCGATTTTGGCTCAAATTACTTTCAGCTCGCGACGGTCAATGCCGATCTGCGGGCCGATCTTGAAGAGAAATATTCAAAATCTTGGATCGTAAATTACGGAGTTGATACAAAATTTGTTCACACAAACTATGGATTTAGACTTCCGGCGATGACTAGGGCGGGCGGAGTCTCTGATCCTATTTCTGGGGCCTCAACGGTCAATGCCACCGTTGGGCGTGATGATGTCGATGCCGGCTTGTATTTTAAAAACACGGTCGATCTTTTCAGCGCTGAGAATAAATTTATGCCAAGCCTCAGGTTTGATTATTTCACGCAGACTCATCAAGCACTTTTGGCTCCACGTATTGCTGATCATTATCAAATGAATGAGCGGTTCGGGATGAAGTTTGCGACCGGAATTTATTATCAACCTCCGCAAGGCCAGGAGATCGATGCGACCTACGGCAACTCAACCTTGACTGCGCCTTACGCGTATCACGCAGCCCTCGGGTTTGAAGAAGACTTTAAGCAGAATAATCCGAGTGGATTTAATTTAACCGCCGGGCCTTTCTATCGCAAATTTGAAAATCTGGTGATTCAAACGGCAGGAGCGAATGCAGATGGCTCTCTCAAACATTATAGCAACGACGGTGCCGGAGAAGCTTTTGGTCTTGAATTTCTGTTGAAGTGGCAAGCGAAAGCCATGAGTTCTTTTATCTCTTACACGCTTTCGAAAAGTACGCGAACGCAACCCATCTATGGGACATCGCCTTTTCAGTATGATCAAACCCATAATTTTAATTGGGTTGCGAGCATCAATCGCGGAAACTGGAAGTATTCAGGTCGCGTCAGATACGTCACCGGAAATCCTTCCACGCCCATCACGGGTGGAATTTTTGACAGTGATAACGACGTCTACGATCCGATACGGGGCCCTCTGTATTCTGAGCGGGAGGGTGCTTTTTTCTCACTCGACATTCGCATCGATAAGAAGTGGATTTACGACACCTGGATTTTGTCGGCCTATCTAGATGTTGAAAATATCACAAACGCTAAAAATCCTGAGTCAGTCAATTACTCTTACGATTATTTGCAGAGTACGACCGTGAATGGATTGCCCGTTTTGCCCACGCTCGGCGTGCAAGGAGAGTTCTAATTAAAAAACTATTCTGCCTTTTATTTCTATGCGGATGTTCCGATAATAATTTGCCGGTGTATTCGCATCTTGATTCTTTACGGGTGCTCTCGCTGAGTGTCGATCAGCCAGAAGTTGCGCCGGGCACGACGGTGACAATCACTCCTTATGTCAGTGATGCAACTGGAGCTGGTCGAGCCCTCACCTATTCGGCATCGTCTTGTCCCGATCCGGGAACTTCTCAAGGGGTAACGGCGTCTTGTCTAGGGAGTCCTTTGGCGACTGTTATCGCTACGAATTTGCCGGTTACGCTTCCGACCGTGGCGCATTCTTATACCGGTTTTGTAAATGCTTTTTCAGTTACCGTACCGGCAAATATTCTTGCCGGCCAATCGAGCATCAATACCTACAATGGCGTGAGCTACCTTGTGGCTTATAGTCTCACTGCCGCCGACGGAACGACGACCTCAGCGTTTCGTAGAATTATCGCTTCTCAAGGCCATGCTTTGAATACCAATCCAAGCATCACCGATATTCTCAGTGCTGGGGTTCCATTTACGCCAATGCCTACGATGGTAACAACGCTGGTGCCTTCGATTCCGTCCGCTGCTTCTGAAGCTTATACCTTTCAAGATTCATCGGGCTCGTTTGTTGCCGCGACTGAAAGTTTACTGATGACTTGGTTCACGAATGCTGGTGATTACCAATATATTCGAACAGATTTGGTGAATCCAAACCAATTCACTCCTGGAAAGACGGCTCCGCTGACGGGTCATAATACGTTTGTTTTTGTACTTCGCGACCGCCGCGGAGGAGAAGCGGTTTTGCAAAGAGACTTCTAAATCCACAAGTGATGTTTTTTTCAGACACTACTTTATTTTCCTAAATTCATAAGAATTTTTTGCTGGACATGAAATCTCAAATAGGAATAGCGTGAACATAGAACTTTAACTTTAGGAGATTCACTTATGAATAAGTTTTTAACATTCGTCGCATTGCTGGTGTTGATTGCACCAAATGCATTTGCATCAAAAGCGCGTTTACTTTCTTTGGGTCAAGATCCAAACGGCTCTGCGTACATCGATGATACCCGTTCGGTATTTCTAAACCCAGCTTTCATCAATACTGTTGGTGACTTTGCAGATTTCGAATTCGGAAGCACAACCACAACTGCAACTCCAAATTCTGAAGGCGGCTTCTTTCACAAATGGAATAACTACCACGTAGGCCTTCAGCTTGGTCGCCAATCTGATTTTGATACAATCGTTAAAGATACGACTCCTGCAGGTGGTCCAGCCACTTACGATAATCCACAAAACACAATCGAAGTTCAAATTGGTGGCGGTGATTCTATGAAATGGGGAGCTTCTCTCATTTACGGAATGACTGAAGATCGCGCTGCTCTTGTTGAGAAAAAAGCGAGCACTTATGAATTACGTGGTGGACTCATGCAAAATGCATGGAGTGCTTACGTTGCTCTCGATATGCTTGCTTCTGCCGAAACAAATAATGGTGCAGGCAGTGTCCAGAAGCTGACTGAAAATCCAAGTTTCAAATTGGGTGGCGCTTATGACTTGAATGCAGAAGAGAAAGTATTTCTCACTTCTCAGTTCATGAACTACAAAACTTCGTCTGGAACTGGTGACAATCCACAGAGCATCAGTAACGTGAACATAGGTTACGCTCACTTTTTGAATCCAGAAGCGATCACTCACTTCTTTTATTCATTGTCTCTCGCATGGGCGAACGACAATGGAAACAACATTAAAAGCACGAGCATTCCACTCGTGGTTGGTCTTGAGACAGCTGCAACGGACTGGTTGAAACTTCGCGGTTCGGTATCACAAAATGTGATCATCGATCAAAGAGTAACTGCGGTCACAAACACGAACAACCCGAACTCAACAACGGTTGCAGGCGGCGTTGGCATCAACTGGAAAAAAGTAAGCATTGATGCAACTCTTGCGGGTACTAATGCAGGTACGAACGGCACTGGTTCTGGTAACATTAACGCAACCGAATTGCTTGCGAATGCGAG
>JAYTQQ010000222.1:0-17020 GCA_043746635.1 Bdellovibrionales bacterium
CAAAGTTTTACCGGTGCCGGCTTTGCCAACGAGAGACACGAACAGAATTTCATCATTCAGCAAACAATCCATCGCAAAACTTTGTTCGACGTTTCTTGGATGAATTCCCCAGATGCTATCGTTCGGGCGAATGAGAGGCACGATGCCGCCTTCTTTCTCGCTATAGCGGCCAATCGCGCTGTGATTGGGATTTCCTTTTTCTTTCATGACGATGTATTCGTTCGCCATGAGTTTTGTCGGTAATTCTTTAAGGAGTTTTGTTTCGTAGAATGAGTTGATCATGGCGCTTTCGACTTCAACTTCGGCATGACCTGTATACATTTCTTCGGTTGAAACTTTTTCTGGCTCGTAATCTTTCGCGATGATTCCGAAAACGTCGGCTTTAATTCGAAGATTAATATCTTTGGTGACGAGTTCGACGTGAATTTTTGGAAATTGTTTTTGGAGCGAAAGTGCGGTCATCAAGATACGGTTGTCGGCTTTTTCGATGTCGAGTTCACGAGGCATTCCGACGTAAGGCATGTCACCGTTGACAAAAACCTTGGTAGTTGAATTATCGAGCTGAACGCCACCGGAGAGCGGACCCTTCGCTCTCAGAACGTCGATGAATCTTGAAAACTGACGAGCGTTTCGGCCGTTCTCTCCGAGATCACGTTTAAAACGATCAACTTCTTCGATAACCGAAATAGGAATGATGATATCAGCGTCTTTGAATTTTCCGATGGCGAGAGCATCGAATAAGATCACGTTCGTATCGATGACAACTTTGCGAGTGAGTGGGCTACCATTCTTCTGAGCTGCTTGATTAGGCAAAGTAAATTCCTCCTGAAAAATCACTCACATCATGAAAGTGACTTGCCTCTCAATTGCATTACATCACTGGCCCAATGTACAGACCAAAGTGAAAATAAAGCTTTAGGAATTTATGACTGCGTTAGGCTTGTCGGCCTACTAGCGGCCGATATTTGAAACCATGATATCACCGTGATCAGTTTGCAATGATGCACTGACTGTTTCGATGAATTTTACGAAATGAGTGAGGGCTTCATTATTGATGGTTCCGCCAACGAAACTTGCACCGTAACGATAAGCTGAGTCGGTATCCATAAACTGGTTGTGTTTTACTTTGATGATAAACGGAAAATAGGTTTGGCTATTCAGGTAAACACGCATCGCGACTTCTTCACCCGCCGCAATCTGACCAAACTTTGAATCGAGATCAAAAGCTACACCCGAATTTGAAACGTCGTAAAGAGAAACTTTGAGGAGTCCGCGTTGGGGAACGACGATACAGGCTCCGATGAACTCAGATAAGATCGTACGTTTTACTTTACGACGTTCTTGTTGAATCATTTCGTTGCGTCTTTCGGTCATGTCTAAGATTGGAGCAGGTGCCTGTTGATCGATTTTTTGAGATTTTGTTGATTTCTTCATTTTAAGTTCGATAACATTATTCTTTTGCATAAACTTCCCCTCAAAATATGTAAGCTCTGTGACCCCGAAACACCCTCACCTGACCTTTCTCTATCGGTTTAAAAACGTCACAACTTGAGCCATTCGTAGACAATTCTCAAAATGAGACCTATACTAAAGGCTGTGAGCTCTTATCAAATACTTAGAAATTGTATTATTCTGAGCCTTGTTTTGCACTTGGTGTTTGGCCTTTCTGCAAACTATGCGAAGCCTTACGTTCCTCCAAAAGTGAGCGTTGTCGATCTCGTCGAGAATGATCCGCAGAAACAAAATCCCCGCACAAAAGATAGTAAATCTTTTGTGCGGCAGGCGACCCCACCCGAAAAATTACTTGAGAAGAAAAAACGTCCGGCGAAGTTCTTTTCGCAAAACGATCAGACCGTCATGGAAGAAACCCGCGCCGCAAATTCAGGTATGACTGAAAATCGTTCGGCGCAGCCATCGGAAACTAAGAAAACCGACATGTCAGAGCCCGAAAAAAAACAGGCCGAAGAAAAAAAGGCTGAGAAAAAATCTGAAAAGATCGCGAAGAAGTTGAAGGAGTCAGAACTCACCAAGATCAAGCCCGAAGAAAGTAAGCTCTATGGCGATGTCGACGTGAAAAAATTTGAAAAAGAAAGCGAAAGAGAAAAACCAAAAGACGAATCGGTTCCGATGAGGTGGCCCCAAGTCGGCGGCTTCGGTCTGCAAAGAGGGACTTCGACAGTCGGCGAAACTCTTCCGCCAGAAATTCGTATGAGTGACTTCACCGCTCTCAACACTGATCGCTTCACTTACTATACTTTTTTCGCCCGCATGGAAGAAGTCTTTCGACCTCGCTGGATTAATTACGTCAAAGCAGCCGTGTACACTTACCAACAAACTCAGCGCCGCACCCGCGAAGAAGAGTTTGTGACCCAAGTCGAAATTCTGCTCGATAAAAATGGCAATTTCGTAAAAGGTATTCTTCATCAGGGCTCTGGCAATGAAGCCCTCGACCTTGCTCCCGTTCGGGCTTTTCGGGATGCGCTGAAATTTCCGAATCCGCCCCAAGAGATGCTCAAAGATGACAATTATATTCATCTCGACTATCAGTTTACCGTTCATTTTGTGCCCCAGTACGTAGGTAGTGCGGACTGAGATCTAGACCCCTTTTCGCCCGCTAAATTTGTTATGATAGTGTGATGAACCAAAAGCTTTTCATTTTTCTTATTCTTATTTTTTCTTCGATCTCTCAAGCACAATTCATCGAACTCGGTGGATCCGCGAGCTACAAGAAAACCAACTTTGCACCGGGTGCTTACGACGAAGGAACTTCTCTGACAGGTTCTCTCTCTTATATTTTTGACGAGATGTCGGCGGTTGAGCTGAGTTACACCAACGGTGTTTCGAGGCAAGCGGTGCCGATCGCGCAGTCGAGCCAACAAGGGGCCACGCTCACCTACCACACGACGAGCGTTTACTATGAACTCATTGGTCTTGATCTTGTTCTCACTTTTGGAGAGGCCAATTGGACTTTCAGGCCTTACATCAAAGGCGGAACTGCTTATCTCTTAAGAAAAAGGCTCGTCGATCAAATCGATAATACTCCTGCGAGTATTGAAGATCAGCCCACCGGATTTGTTCCGAGTGCGGGCTTCGGTTTTAAATTGTCACTTACCAAATCTCTTTCGCTCAAAGCCGGCATTGAAGCTTGGACATCGGCTCCTCTGGTTGGAGGCCAAACAGATCCGTCTTTAGATATCTCGGCTCGGGCCGGCCTTTCATGGTTGTTCTAATTCGAAAAATTCTTTTCTTAGCACTCGTCTCTTCGAGTTTGATGAGTTGCCAACTGGGATATCTCGTCGGATCTGCCTACGATCAAACCGGTCTCCTCATGTCACGAAAACCGATCGAAAAGGTCCTAACAGACCCTAAACTAGAACCCGAGAAAAAACGAAAGCTTGAACTCACAATCGACATTCATAAATTTGCCGAGAGCATTGGTCTTAGAAAAACCAAAAGCTATACGACCTACGTTGAACTGGGAAGACCTTACGTAACGTATGTCGTGAGTGCGGCCAAAAAAAATAAGCTAGAACATTATTTTTGGAGTTTTCCGTTTGTGGGTAAGCTTCCGTATAAAGGTTATTTCGAAAAAGAAAAAGCGCTCGAGCTAGCAAAAGAGATGGAAGAGAAAAACTACGACGTTTTTGTTCGCGGAGTGAGTGCCTACAGTACTCTCGGTTGGTTTTATGATCCGGTGTTATCGAGTATGCTTTCTTACAACGATTACGACTTAGTCGATACGCTCATTCACGAACTCTTTCACGCAACCGTTTTTATAAAAGACGCCACCGACTTTAACGAACGCCTTGCTAACTTTGTTGGAGAAAAAGGCGCCATCGAGTTCTACCGCGAGCGCAATGATTCGGAGAGCGTTCAAAAAATTCTGGCTGAAGAGCACGATGATTTGCTGTTCTCGCAATTCATAACTGCAGAAGTAAAGAGTTTAGAGGCTTGGTATAATGAAAAGAAATTTTTGACGGAAGTCGAACGCCTCGACCGACTGAAGCAGATTCAAGTTCGCTTTGCCGAAAAAATAAGACCGCAAATCGCGGCAAATTTTAGAAAAGATTTTGAAACTTCTGAACTCAACAATGCGAAGTTGCTTCTGTTCAAGCTTTACGACAATGATCCAACTCAACTTGAAATTTTGTTCAAAAAGTATGATCAAAGCCTACCGAAATTTATAGAATATTTAAAGACGATTCAATCTGAGGAAGACCTCAAGCGAGATCTTCCTCAGAAATAGTCTACTTCCGCATCGTTAAATAAACGATGCTGATAAGTAAGAGTGAATTTTTAGTTACAAATTGCGTCGTTACTTTTTTAAGAGCTTCAAGTTTTTCTTTTCGAAGTTTCTTTCGATCTTCAACTCGAATCGTCGACATAATTTGGTCATTCATTTTCTGGTAATACGCACCATCTTCTGGAAGTCCTACATCATCGCAAGACTTAATAACACTCCTGATATGATGAAGACTTTCGTAAGCGTCGAGTTCTCCTTTCGAACTTAAGACAAAGTCATAAGCCGCTCTTTTGTTTCTGAGATTCTTCTCACCCTCCAGACGATCAATCAGCCAATCATAGTCGATGCCATCATCACGCCATAATTTGTCTTTGTCTGAAAAGTCTATTTTGTTTATTACGCTCATTGTTCTAACTCCATCGATCTTACTCCCTCGTAATTGAAAATTTTCTCGAATATAGATAGATCACCCTTACGGTCTTGATTCATTAATCGTTCTTTTAATTTCAAAAGTGCGTGGCGATAATTTGCTTTTGCCGTGTCGTATGGGCAATCCATAATGTCCGCGATTTCTTTAAAGCTTAAGTCTTCAAAAATTCTCAATTTAAGAGAAAGTTTTTGTTTATCTGGTAACTTCTCAACTTCAATCTTAATGAGATTCTTAAGATCGTTCTGAAGCATGCTGGTCTCCGCACCTGGGTCTACTCCGAGGTGAACGTCTTCGACATTCACCATGTCTCGATTCATTCCTCGGAGTCTATTTTTCGCGGTGTTCACCGTGATCTGAAAAAGCCAACTCTTAAATGAAGAGCGACCTTCAAATGAAGAGAGCTTTTGATAAGCCTTCAGAAAGCTTTCTTGCACTATATCCTCCGCCATACTTTGCTCTCGAGTGAACCGGTAACTGAGTCTCAAGAGCGCCCTTTGATGTCGTTCGACTAACAAAGAGAACGATTTATTTTGTCCTGCGATAACTTCTTGAATGAGAATGCTATCTTCTTTCATCCGGTTCCTCTTCTTAGACTATGGCCTAGAGATTTTCGGTTAATTCCGAAAATAATTTTTGAAACAATCCATGTTTATCAACGTTCGGGTCATCCTGACCCTGCCTGCATTCTATTTAATCAATGTTCGAGCCAAAGCATGACAGCCTTCCATCTCTGTCTGAAATGATTGCAAGAGCCAAAACGAAATTGACAAACTTTTCTAAATTTGGAACGAGTACAAAAGGGCACCGCTTTGCGTGTGGAGCAGATTGCTCAAAACTTAATGACACCTTCGAAAATGTTATCGACCAAATAACAAATCTTAATTGAGACCAAATTTGTCAGTCGCTCGGCTTAGAACCTTGTCCTAGGGGGCGGTCGAGCATTGGGCGGCGCGAGTCGATTGGTGGCCATGGTTGGGCGGACCTATTTAAGAATAAAAGAATTAAATTGAACCTGTAGAGACTCGGTTGCGGCCTGTTCGTTTTGCTACATACATCGCACTATCAGCCTTCGCAAAGAGCTCCTCCCAAGAGGTCATTTGCGGCTCTTTCGTCGCGACTCCCACCGAGATTGTGATCGGGAGTTTGATTCCTTCGTAGATGAAGGCATGATTTTCGATGGTGGCCCTTAGGCGTTCGCCGATTTCGGTGGCTTGTTCAATTGTGCTGCCGAAGAGGAGGACTACGAATTCTTCTCCGCCATATCTTGCTAAGATGTCATCGAGTCGAATGAGTTTTTTTTGGACCGTGCTAGCGAGTTCTCTTAGAACGAAGTCACCTGCGGTGTGTAAGTATTTATCGTTGATACCCTTGAAGTGATCTATATCGAAAACTGCGATGCTGAGAGGCACTTTCAGGAGCTTCGCTCTCTTAAAGGATTCGAGACCTTTGAGATTGAGAGCACCTTTATTAAAGATTCCCGTGAGAGGATCTTTTTCACTACGGTTCTGGAGCGTTTCAATCGCGGCAGCTTCGAAGCTTCCGCTCTCGAGAAACTTAAATAAAACGTTACCAGTTTTTACTTGGTCGTTGTTTTTTAGTTTAATTGGCAGGAGTGATTGAATCGTATCATCATTCACTTCTGTTCGATTGGTCGACTCAAGATCGAGAAGGTAAACGTCACCGTTCGTAACTGTGATTTTCGCGTGAGACTTACTCACACTCTTGTCGTCGACGAAGATAGTTGAAGTCATTGAGCGACCGATGATGATGTCTACTTGATCGAGTGGCCATCTTTTTCCGACGTAACCGGCAGGGCCCTCAATCATCACTAGACTCGCAGGAGATTTCGCAAACTTATCACGCTTCTCATTGAAAGTTTTATTATTAACGAGGCGAGTTTTTTCTTCTGAAGAGTGCGTCTCTTCATTGATATTATCGGTGATTTCCTCGAGAGAGTCTTCGCCATCATCATTCTGTTTCTTTTTTGGAACCATTTGGATATTGTACGAAGGACACGTCTCGAAAACAAGAGTGACGAAGTATAGTTCTTTCTCCCTAGACTTCTATTTCTGAGAGAGAAGCTTCTTCGTAGCGATTTTTCCGGCTTCGACTCCTGGTTGGTTGTAAGCATCAATATTCATCACCTCGCCTAAAGTACCAATCACCAATTGAAACAGCATAAATAGCGCGCCAACGCTTGCTTCGTTGAGTTTCTCTACCTGGCAGGTTGTCGAGTAAACTTTGGCCTCAGCTAAGGATTCACGAATCGCAGTTGCCTGCGCAGTGTAAAGCTCGCCCATGGTTTTGTTATTCATCATTTCTTGGCCACGAAATAAAGTGGTCTCAATTTTTGGACCTGAATTTTCGCTTTCATGACAGCGAAAAAAATAAATAAATTTATCGCGTTCGCCTTCCATGATTTGTTGCAAGATCGAATGCTGATCGGTCGAACCCTTACACGGGAGTGGCGTACTCGCACGCATTGCTTTTTGGCCCGTACGGTCATTTGATTTTGCGAGAGACTCCGCCCACAACTGCTGAAGCCAAAAACCAAAACTTAAAAGACGATCGCAATAACTCCAAAATAAAGTGACCCACTCGCCGCGTTCGAAACTCATCAGAGCTTGCGCAGAAAGTTCGGTGATCAGTTGATCTTGTTTCTTTGCCCAGTTCGCTCCCTCTTGAAATTTTTTGAGATCAAGACCAGCAATGGCAGCGGGCAAAAGGCCCACCGGAGTGAGGACCGAAAATCTTCCGCCCACATTTTTTGGAATTTCAAGCACCGGCACGTGAGATTTTTCTGCCCACTCCGTCAAAGGATTTTTCTCGAACTCTGAAACCACCGTCGAAACTTTCGCAAGGCCCGGCAACTTCTTCTGAACGAGTGCCTGTTCAACGAATTCTGCCTGAGTGAGAGTCTCGATGGTTTGCCCGCTTTTGGAAATCATCAAAAAATGGCAATGCTGCAAATCAAGACCGTCGAGCGTTTTAAAAAAACTATAGCTATCGACATTGTCAATAATCGAAATCTTAATTTTCGGATCCGAAATTTCGAGTGCTTCAAAAATTGCGCGAATGCCAAGAGCACTTCCACCAATCCCAAGCACGACCACGTGACTAAATTTCTCACGGATCTCGTTCGCACGCGCCTGAATTTGATCAAGCCCCAAAGGAAGCTGCATAAATCCAAGATCGGATCGCAACCGCAAAGCCGCCAGCGCAGCCTGTGTTTTTTGAAGAGTTTCAGGCGAAGACTTAAGAATAGAAAAGTTGGTTTTAAGCATGGGGATGATTTACACTTCTCACGCTGAGAGGTCAATGCTTGGGCCCTCCGTCATTTGCGGTCAGGTCAGCCATCCATAGAGAACACATTCTTCAGAAGCCTCTGCCAATAAAAGCGAACGTCTACCGCTAGATGGCGACATCTTCTTCGATTCGATGGTAGCCCCGCCATTCTTTTAGGCGTCCGCGGGGCTTTTCGCCGTTCTCTGGGTATTCGATGAGCACGTAAGTGAGCTTTGTGATTTTCCCGAGAGAGGGAATATCGAGGGACGTAATATCTGTCCAGGTGCCGGTATTGAAATACTCTTTACCGGCCCACTGGCGGTATTGGTAAACATGGGTGTGGCCGAAAATTACGATGTGTACACGTTCATCGTTCAGGATGCGACGTGCGGATTCGCTCAAGTCCGGAAATACCGCGCTCTCAAGCATGACTTGCAGAATACGCTTCAGAGGAAATTGCCGGCGAGCATCTTTTACGAGTGATGACGAAATAAAATACCCGATAAGACTAAACATGGATTTGATCGTAAAAAAAGTTTCGTTGTAGAAGCCCCAACGGATCATGGCCTGAAAGGGTCTGACCTTATCAATGTGGGGGTAAATTTTTTTTACTTTTAATACGAAGTCGACGAAGAAGTGTGAACCGAACGGCAAATTGAGAATAGGTTCTGGAAGATTCTTTTTTAAAAAAAATCTTTTTGGATCAATTCGGTTAGCGGCTTCATGCATGTGGCCGTGTTCGATGTGAACTCCATCAAAGAAGTACACGATATTCTTGAACCGAACAGGTTTGCCGATGACTTCATTCAAGTAGGCGCGAGTCGCTGGCCACAACATACATTGGTCGTGATTTCCGACGACGTATGCTATCGAATGTTTTTCTTGGCTCGCAAAACTTTTGAGTGCCGTAAATACTTCGGCATGGCCTTTAACAATATTTTTTAGTTTCTCGAGAGAGACACTTTCGGTGATGACAGTTAAATGATGGCCGCGATAATCAACTTGTAGAAAATTAAGAAAGTCTCCGTTGATAATGAGTTCAACCTCATGATCGCGAAATTCGCCGCTGGTATAGTAAAGAAGAAATTCAGCGAGCTTATCTCCGAAGAAAAATTCTTCGAGAGAATTGGTTACTCCACCATCAATTGTCCGGCCTAAACCTAAGTGAAGATCGCTAATAACAAGCTTGATCTTTTTGATAGTTGGTACGGGCGTGGTGGTGAGTTCATCCATGGTGTAATTCTTTAACTCGCTAAATAAACAATGTTGCGGCTCTTGTGCTTACCCTTGTACATAGCATCGTCTGCCATCTGAAGCAATTCCGCCGTGGTTTTTGCGTGCTCAGGATAAGTCGCGATGCCGATACTGACGGTCACCTTCACTTGAGAATCGCCAACTACGAAAACTGAATTTTCAGTCTTCTGGCGCAAACGCTCCGCAACCAAAGTCGCTTCTTTTGAAGCGGCGTCTGATAAGACGATGACGTATTCGTCTCCGCCGTAGCGAAAAGCGAAGTCTGTTCCACGAATGCATTCTTTAATTAATTTTGAAATCTGTACGAGGACATTTGAACCAACCAAGTGGCCCTTCGTATCGTTGACGAGCTTGAAAAAATCGATATCGAGAAATAAAACAGAGAAATGATGTCCGTGACGAACGGCCCGTTGCAGTTCCTGCTCCAAAATGATTGGTAAATATTTTTGATTATAGAGCTCAGTTAAATCATCACGAAAAGTCATGTGCTCGATTTGCTGATAAGCAAATGACTGTTCAAGATGATGCAAGAAACATTTGTAGTAATCACCGAATTCAGAATTCTCGTCGATGGTCTGCCATTTTTCTTGAGCAATAAGAATAAAATGTCCAAGATGAGTTCCGTGAACGGACAAAGGCGTAATGACGGTCCCGAGTTCTAAGACTTGTTCGATGGCGAGATCTTTTTCGACCTCTACGACATCCCATTTTTCGAATAATTTAAATAAACCTTCATGGGTAAAATCAGCATTCGAATGCCAGTTAGGAGCAAGTTCGATATCTTTAGGTTGAACATTCGGATGGCGGACTCGAATACGAGAATAGCGTCGGAGTTCATCTTTAAGGGCCCCGGGCTGAAACCAAAGAAGAGTCTGTACGCCGAATTCTTGTTTAAATAATTCAAATCCAACGTCGACGACATCTTTCAGTTTTTTTCTTCTGAGAGAATTTGAGAATACTTCAACCTGTTCAATACGAAATCGAATATCAAAAAGTTCGCGATCTTTTTTGCAAAAATAAATCAAGTTTTGAATTTTTCTTAAGAACTCGAACTGTGAGGTGTTTGGATCCGCCCAGTCGTGATGCGGATTCTTGAGCCATTTTTTTGGATTGAAAACCGCCTCTTCTACGACGTGAATAATCGGAATAGGGAAATCCGTATCAACCAGATCTGACAGTGCGGAAGCAAACTGCAGCGGAGAATTTGAAATTTGCAAAACGAGACTGAATCGCTTCTGCTGAATAAAACTTTGAGTCAAATTAATATTTTTAGAATCAAAATGCGTTTCGATTTCGTAGCCATGAGAAGCCAACCAAGACTTCAGTCTTTGGCTAACGTAAGATTGGTTTTCAAGAATGAGAATCTTTTCTTTCATTTAATCCACTTTTTTAAGAGGGGCCTTTGTATCTTCGTCGCCCTCTAAAATTGTTAAAGCCATCCGTAAAGCCTTGACCACTCGTCGTATCGTTTCTTGTTTATCTTTATGCTGGCCGTAGAGTTCTTGAGTTCTCTCTTTCGAGAAATTTGCTTCGGTGTTCAACAAATCTACCTGGCGTTTCAGGTCGAGAATCATTTTATCTTTACCATTCAGGATATCTTGATTCTCAACTTTCAAAATTTCTAGCCGATGCTCAAGTTCTCGTTCTCTTCGCCTGATTGAATCAAATTGAGAATTAAGGCGCTGCTCAAGTAGGTCGACCTTTTGCTTACGCACGTCGAGTTCTTTATCTTTATTTTGATTTTGTGCTTTGAGAACTTTTTTCTCTTCATCAAAAATAATTGCCGACTCTTGGATTTTATTTTCGAAAGCTTCAGACTGCGATAAAAGTTCGTCGGCGCGACGTCGTAAAATCTCTCCGGCGGAGGAAAGTTGAGAGTTTTCTTGTCTTAGCCTTTCGAGCTCTTCTTCGAGCGATGAAATTCGGGTCTGCGCGATTCTTAAATTTTCAGACTGCTTCAAGACCGCTTCGGCCGGTGAAGAGACTCCAATTTGTACTTCAGGTTTAAACTTAATCCCCGAACTTGTAAAAGATCCACCACTCGCAACTTTGCTTTCAGTTTCGAAGCTGCGGCTTCTAGGCTTCTGGGCCAAACGAACGGTCAGCTCATTTGTATTGAGAGGCTGGTAAGTCTGCTTTTCTTCTTTTACTTCTAGTTCAATCGGCGCTCGCGACTGCGGAGGAGAACTAAGTTTCACAGTTTTGTCAGACTGAAAATTTTTGTTCTTCAGAACTTGCGGAACCGGCGAAACTTTCTCAATCTTTTGGAGACTGAGAGCCTGAAATACATCAGACTCAGGATTTTCGTTTAGATCATAATTAAGTTTTACGATACTTTTTTCGGCGTCGAGTTTTTGAATAGCGCTGTTATATTCCTCGGCCTGCTCGTTGCCAAAATTGAGTTCAAGATCTAAATCTTCGTCAACCGGTGAAATACTTTTCGGAGGAGTAAGAGGCGCTAAAGCTTTTTGATAAGGCTGCGACAAACGAAATATTTCGGTATCGCTAATATCAGACTCTTCTTGTTGGATCACATCCAACAAGAGATCTTTTATCTCATTTGCTTTTTGGCTTGACGCCGGTTTACTGCCTTTTGACATCCAATATCACTCTTTTAAAAGTGGAGTTCATCTTACTCATATATCGGAAATTCTTTGAAATTTATGAATGAGGGCATGCTAAAACGCCTCGATTTTTGTAAATAAATTTGAACTCGGACAGACCTTAGGCCCTAAAGCCTCGACCGGAGACGTGTCTTAACTAATGATCGCCTGGTATTGGTTTTGGCGTTTCTCGACGTCGGCCCAGTTGAGGTTGACCAGGGCGCCGATCCCCACTTTTTGAACCGTGAAGCTCGCCATGAGACTTCCTTGGATGCACGCTTGCTTGAGACTTGCGATATCAACGTGCTGATTACGTTTCGATAAAAATCCAAAAAAAGCACCCGCAAACGTATCGCCGGCTCCCGTTGGATCTGTCACTTCCGCAATGGGAAATGCAGGCATAATATGAAGGGCATCTTTCGTACTCAAAACAAATCCGTATTCACCGCGTTTCACGACGACCGCGCGCGGACCCATGTTCAAAATTTCGTGGGCGGCCGCAATGGCATTCGATTTATTTGTCAGGAGTTTTGATTCACCTTCATTGATAAGTAGAACATCAACGCGTGCCAAAACTTTTTTAAGGGCTTCAGGCTTTGACTGAATCCAAAAATTCATGGTGTCGCTTCCGACGAACTTTGGATTTTGAATTTGATCTAAAACTTGGAGCTGCAATTCAGGATCGATGTTCGCCAAAAATACGAAAGGAGTATACTTATAATCTTCTGGTAATTCTGGATTAAAATGTTCGAACACATTGAGATCTGTCGCAAGCGTAATTGCTTCGCTCATGTCTGCTTTGTAAGCGCCAGACCAATGAAAAGTTTTGCCTGATTTTTTCTGAAGACCACGTGTGCAAACCGAACGATCTTTCAAAAGCTTGAGATCGTCATCTGCGTAATCTTCGCCTACAACTCCAACGACGCGAACTTTCGTATACATAGAAGCCGCGAGTGAAAAATAATTAGCGGAGCCGCCTAAAGTGCGCTCGGTCTGAGTTTGCGGAGTCGAGATCGAATCATAAGCGAGACTACCGACAACTAATATTTCTGACATGTAGAATTCTCCAGTTAGGAAGTACTTTGGAGTACGCGAGAAAATACACCCATTTCTGGGCGTTTGACAAATGAGAATTTAATTTTATGAAGAAAAAACTAATTTGAAATATGAGAAAGCGAATCAGAGGAGACGCTTTACACTCTGAGTGAACTACCCGCTCGGCTCTTGAAATCGTCTTGACCGAGCTTAAAAGTCTCGGGACGTCCTTCGTAGACAGACGTGAGCTGTCCACAGGCAGCGTAAATATCGCGCCCCATCGTTTTTCTCAAGAGAACATGTGCTCCTAAGCGAATCAGCTCGGCCTGAAAGCGCAAAACACTTTCACGCTCAGGTCTTTGAAAATCTGAACCGGGATGTTCATTGAACGGAATAATATTGATCTTGCATGGGATCCCACGAGTCAGCTGAAAAACCTCGCGAGCATTGTCTAAAGAGTCTGTTACGCCTTTAAGCAAAACGTATTCGAAAGTCACCTTGTCACCTGTCTCCGAACAATGCTCCTTGCAAGCTGCAAGCAGTTCGGTGAGAGGATATTTTTTATTGATCGGCATGACGTAGTCACGAATCTCTTCATTCGGAGCATTGAGACTCACGGCCAAACGAACGCCTGCCTGCGTAATCAGAGGCATGAGTGGCACGAGCCCGGAAGTCGAAACTGTGATCTTCTTTTTAGAAAGATTCACGCCCCACTCGCTCGTCAAAATATGGATCGAATCAAATACCGCCTCGGGATTATCGAGGGGCTCGCCCATTCCCATAAAAACGATATTGCTAATGCGTTTTCCCTCGGGCTGGAGGCTGTCATGAACGTGCATGAACTGACCCACAATTTCAGAGGTCGACAGTCTGCGTTTGAGTTTTTGCTTGCCGGTAAAACAAAATTTGCAGGCCATGTTGCAGCCCACTTCTGAAGACACGCAAAGGGTGAGACGATTTTCCCCTGAAGGAATCAAAACCGTTTCGATCGTCATACCCTGACCAATATCGAATAAGTATTTACGAGTGCCGTCGAGACTTTTGAGTTCACTGATTTTTTTCGGCAAAGCGAAATGAAACACGCCCTCAAGCTCTTCACGAAAATCTTTTGAGAGGTTCGACATCTCCGCAAAACTGCTGACGCGCTTTTCATAAACCCAACGAAAGATTTGTTGGGCTCGAAACTTTTCTTTGCCTTTGCCGGCGATCAAACTTTGAATTTGGGCGAGCGTCAGGTCATAGAAATTGTGTTCAGCAGTCGAAAGAAGACTTAAGTTTTCAAGCATGTGGGGGTGATAGCATAACAGGGCCGAAAAGACCATCTCTTCGGGAGGCATGATGAAAATTATGCTTGAACGAGGCTCAAAAGCTCTTCTCGCGAGCACGGTACGCAGCCGACCTTCGCGACGACGATTCCGGCGGCTAAGTTTGCCAAAGCGCAGGCGTTTTCGAGGCTAAAGCCCGCTCCCCAAGAAAGAGCAATGGCCGCAATCACCGTATCCCCGGCACCTGTTACATCAGCAACCTGTTTCGCGAAGGTTGGCATCTCGGTCATCTTTTCGTTTTGAAATAGACTCATACCCTCTTTGCCTCGAGTGATGACCATTTCGCGACCGCCGATCGCCTTCATGAGTTGGTTTCCAATTTTGAAAATTTCGTCTTTGTCGGGCCTGAGACTATCCACCGCAAAGTGCGAAAGGGCGACCGACTCATCATAATTAGGAGTCATCAAATCAACCCCTGAGTAATAATCGATCGGCGTGAGGCGATTCGGATCAGCCAAAACTTTTTTATTTTTAGAATGCGCGAGGGTCACAATTTGAGAAATGAGTTTTTTAGATAAAACTCCTTTCGCGTAATCTTGAACGATAACCGCGACGCACGAATCGATTTGCTCGGCGAGCTTTTTGAGCAGCAATTTTTCAGTTTCTTCGTTTAGAAACTGTTTACGTTCGTAATCAACGCGGACAATATGATGATTCTGAACCATGATGCGGGTCTTACGAGTTGTCGGTCGATCCTGACTCGTGATTAATCCTTCTGTCGAAACATTGGCTTGCTTCAATAATTTTTTAATTTCGTCGGCCGCCGAGTCACTGCCAACGATGCTCAGCAGATATGGAACGCCCCCGAGGCTTGAAATATTTTGGGCGACGTTTGCGGCAAGTCCTAGGCGAAACTCTTGAGATTCAACTTCAACGACAGGCACCGGGGCTTCGGGGCTGATTCGTTTGACGGCTCCAAAAACGTACTCGTCGAGACCGATATCACCAATGACGATGACTTTTTTTTGATCGAGTTTCGTAATGTTTTCTCTAACGTAATTCGTGTAGTTTTTAAATGTCATTGTAAACCTTTTCCTGAAATTTCGAGCTGTTCGGATAACTCTTTATACTTCGCTTTTCGAGTTTGCAAGTCCTGCTGAAGTTTCACAATTTCAATTTGCATAGCTTGATTTTGAGCGTGAAGGTCCCGAAGTTTTTGTTCTTGATCAAAATTCTGCTGGTTGATTTTGACGAGATCTAATTTTTCGGCAACGACGGGCCTGATACTGATCATACGTTTTTTGTAAAACTCAATTTCTTTTTGTAAGGCGCGCTCGCTCTGAATAAGATCCTTGAGCTCGTCATAAACCTCTTTGAATCTCGTCTCCAGCCTCGGCCAATTTTTAAGTTTCGCTTGCTTGTAAAATTCGGCAAAAGTCACTCCGGTGAGTGAATGCGTTTCGCTGAGCGACTTCACTTCTTGTTCGATTTTAAGTTCCATTCCGGAGTCGTGCAATCTCGTTTCTAGCTCAGGCGGAATATTCGTATGACAGACTAAAACCAAGCGTTCGCCACGCTTTCCAAGGACTTTCTGAAGCGCCACGAGTTGCAAAAAAATCTCTTCAAGGGCGCCTAGGTTCTGCGCAATGTCGACTTCAAACTTGATGACGCGACGTTTTAAAGCATTCTCAACTGCTTGCATAAAAGAAGACTTCACATCGCGCGGTCCATCAAGCGTCAAAAAAACCGAGTCATTACTTTTTAGGCTCACGTTAAATCCCAAATGGCGCCTCACGATTTCAAGAAGTCTTCTCGAAGTATAGGGCACTTCGATTTCAACTTGCAAAGCAAAATGCAAAGCTGTGTAATATGACTCCGAATCTTCAAATCTACTTAAAGGATTAGGTCCATGGAATATACCGATAACGAACTTTTTAGAAATACCATTCAAGGGCTCGAAAACGCCGCTGCGGTGATCAATTGTGATCCAAATGTCCTTGAGAGAATTAAGCGTCCCCGAAAAGCGATCATCGTGAGTATCCCAGTTCGAATGGACGACTACAAAGTAAAAGTTTTTACAGGTTTTCGCGTTCAACATAGTTCAACCCTCGGGCCCTTCAAGGGCGGTATTCGTTACCACGAAGGTGTCGATCTCGGTGAAGTGGCGGCGCTCGCAACTCTCATGACATTTAAATGTTCTCTCCTCACTCTCCCGCTTGGCGGAGCAAAAGGTGGCGTGAAAGTTGATCCCACTCTTCTTTCTCGTACCGAAAAACAAAATCTCACGCGTCGTTTTACGAGCGAGCTCGGAAATTCGATCGGCCCCAACATCGATATCCCGGCTCCCGACATGGGAACAGACGCGCAAACCATGGCGTGGATGATGGATACTTACTCTCAAGAGGTTGGTTATGCACAACCCGGAGTCGTAACAGGTAAGCCGATCGAAATCGGCGGCTCTTACGGACGCACCGGAGCGACCGGCCTAGGCGTGGTTTTCTCTGCCGAGAAAGCTTGCGAAAAACTCGGAATGAAATTTCCGAATTCGACAATGGTAGTTCAAGGTTTCGGTAACGTGGGAATGCACGCTGCGATGTATGCGCACGAACGTGGTTGCAACGTCATCGCGGTAAACGATGTTCACGCCGGCCTTTACGATCCAAAAGGTTTGAATATTCCAGACGTCATCAAATACATGAACGAGACCAAATCTCTCAAAGCTTATCCAAAGGCCGAAGCCGTCACGAGTGAACAACTCTTACAGATCGAATGCGATATTCTTGCACCCTGCGCACTCGACGGAGCTATCACGAAAGATAACGCCGGCAAAATCAAAACGAAGATTGTCGTTGAAGGCGCGAATGGTCCTTGTACTCTTGACGGCGCAAAAATTTTGAGCGACCAA
>JAYTQQ010000223.1:0-2355 GCA_043746635.1 Bdellovibrionales bacterium
AAAAGCCCGAGGTCTTTTGTTCCAGCGAGTCTTGGAAAACTCAATGCGGGTCAGTCCGACCCCATACAAAGAAATCATTTCTCGGAAGTCATAGTGTAGCTATGTGCATATGCTAGTAACATTTTACGGAGCACATCGGACTCTCGGCTCCAAGCGGGCCATGGGAGAAGGGGTCGCCTTATTCAAAATGAGAAAATAACAGCAAGGGTTTCAGTCTTATCGAGGTGATGATCGTTGTTGGTATCATGAGTATAGTTAGACTCGTGATTGCGTCTATGATTTCGAATATGATAGACTCTCAAGCAGCCCTGGACGAAAAGCTTGCGACGATTGACGCCGCCAACGGATTGCAACGTGCACTTTCTGATTCTGGCATTTGCGGCGCTCAACTCAGTCAGCCATTGCCGCCAGTTAATTTGACGGCGGCAGGTCCGTCGATTGTCTATCCTGAAATACGAATGGGCCTCACAAACACATCTCCTCTGATTGTTAAGACGGGCCAGCCTTTGCCAGGATATCCTGCTAACAAAATAGTGGTTCAGAGTATCACTTTGAAAAATATAGTACTGATCAGTGGCAACAGTTTTTCTGGTGATCTTGAAGTCGCCATTGATCGGACGACTATGCGGAGATCTCTTAAGTCCTTTGGCGTAAAAAATCTAATATTTACAGTCACACCGCCGTTAAATGCAGCGGTAGTCGCGGGATGTGGTTCTGGAAGTGCCAGCGTCGGTCCCTGGATTTTAATGGCGAATACTTCCGGCGTAATTTACCAGGCTCCCGGCGACGGAGTTGTGATCATCACATCAGGATTCAACCGCGGAATTCGGTTAAGTACCGGAACTGTCAGCACCCTGCTGACAGAAAAAGGTTTGGTTTCATCGAGGGATAAATATGGCCAGGGCTTCGAATATTTATCCCTCCCATTAGCGAAAGATGAATTCTGGAGGGCAGAATCTACCGATGGGGGCTCAAACTCATCGGACCCGTTCTCGGTAGTTTATTTTAGGACGATAAATTAAAGCGATATGAGAAATTTTCGAAAGTTGTGGATTGAGAGTAGGAGCACAGAGGCATAATCGCAATCACCAAGCAGGGTGATAACATCTGTGGAATTTTGGTGAGTTCTCTTCGCAGTTTAAAGATCCAAAAATTTCTTTACAGCCGCTTTTAAAATTTCCTGAAGACCTTCAGACAAAGCCCCAAGATCAGTTTTAAATAAAGTTATATCCCAAGCGAGAATTTGCTCAACCAGCGCTTCACTCTCTTTTTCAAGGCCACAGTAAGCCATCGAATTCAATTCGACAGTAGGCAAGTGAATGGCACCGCGAGTTTAAAGTGACGCTAAAAAATCCGCTACGGTTTGGATGATGATTCCAGCAGATTTTTTAGGCTGATTCATATGAGGTCCAAAATCTTTCAAATCACCTGTAAGTAGGTGAGTGGCCTGTGACTTCATCGCGGCGAGAAAAATCGGCCGGTCTTTGGCCGGAAGATCAATCGGACAGCTTTCAGCGTTGATTGAAGCTACAATTTCGATAGGCCCTAACAATTTATCTAAAGCCTGTAACGCCGTGATTCGCTTTGCGGCAAGATTTTTCTTTGCTTCATTGATTGCATAGTCGGAAGTGACTAGATGAAGCCCCAAAGAGAGCAAATCAAAAGTTTTTCCTTTTTGCGAATAGGCGGCCGAGAAAAGAACATTCGCATCAACGAAAATTTTCATTTAGCTTTAGTCAACTTTTGCAATTTTTTACGTATATCTTCACGCTCTTTATCACTTTTATAGGAGTCTGCTACAACCCACTCCTTAATCTGCTCGTCGGTGTAATAGTCAATCTCATAAACAGCTGCCGGTTTTAGAACTATTTCGCCGTTGCGGTCTTCCGCGACTAACACGCTACCTTCATTCATTCCGTACTTTTTACGAATCTCCGATGGAAGAGTGATTTGCCCTCGGCTCGACATGACGATGTTGGTCTTCATAAAAACCACCTTTCTTACTATCAGTATAACGGAAAGTAAGTATAAAAACAATAGGCGAAATTATTGTTTCAAAGATAACTTACGCATCCAATTAAAATCATTAGTAATTCACCGATAGCTAAGATTATGTTGCATAAGGTTTTTAGCCTCATTTCCACTCAAAGTCTTTTTCATTGCAAAGCTGTAAAGCAGAGCGCTCGCATCGGCCCCGGCCTCGGTATCTGAGAGTCGAGTCAACCCCGGGAGTTTCACCCGGAGTTGCTCACAGAACCGTACTTGAGTTTCTCAACTCATACGGCTCTTGATCACGCATTTGAATTATTCAGCAAATACCAATGAACAAATAATTTAGGCTTTTCGTTACGAGCC
>JAYTQQ010000224.1:0-2461 GCA_043746635.1 Bdellovibrionales bacterium
GACTTAGCCTCGTTCGTAATATTTGAAAAAATGCGACCTGCTTGAATGGCATCAATCGGGGTCGTCTTCTGAGACCCTAAATTATTGAGGTGAGGAATAAAGCTTTCTCCTCCGAACGGATCCCCAGCTAAAAGTAAATTTGCATTTTGATCGTGACCATCGAAGCCCGGGCTCATCAAAACGCCATTTAAAATTGAAAAGTTCTTTTTGAAAGCCTTCAAAGGATCAACGAGGCTAGTTGCAAGAGTCGAGGCGCCCGTGGCATCCCACGGAGTCGGATCAGCATTCAAATAATTCTGCATCAGACCTTTTGCTTTCATATCGAGAGGTCGGGCATCGAAAAAATAACTTGGATCCATTCCTCCGGGAATGAGAAATTGAAAAAAGAAATGAGGATCTATGTCGCCGGCCGCGGCCTGAGCGAAAGGATCCGATAACGGAAAGTAAACCGCACCGAGACTTGCGAGTGAAAGCTTTAAAAAACCTCTTCGTGAATACATAAGCTCCTCGTGTTAATCGCGTAGTAAAAAATAAGGATTCATCAAAACAGAATACGACATAGCCCACACAACATCATTCGGTCGCGCCTGGCGCCACTGATCACTTAAGAAAAAATATCGAAATGCGATGTATTCGTCTTCAGGAGCGTCGTATCCCATGAGGGTCGTCCAGAAAGTTTTGAGGCTCTCTTCATTACGCCCCGTCGCGGATGGCCACTGACAAAGCGTCGTCATTTGGGTGCGAAAGTCTGGACTGAAATGGGTCGAGTCGCCGCCAATACAAAGCTCGCTGATTTTGTCGGAGAGTTGGCTAAACATCATTTTCCACACAAGTATATTGAGCGAATTCGGCTGGCCATTCTTAAACCCGAGAGTGACGCCTGAAGATTTGTAGGTGCCTAAAATATCGAGTAAATTATTTCCAAAATCACTATACCGGACGCCAATGAAATCACCCACTTCATAATTTTCATTTTGATTAAAAATACGTTCGCGAAGAGCTTGATTCGTTTCGACATAGCCCTTTAGTTCTGCAGCTTGAGCAAAAGAGCTTATGAATAAGAGGCAAAGAAAAATATATTTCATTTTTTAAATCCTTTATTTTGTGAGTCTTGGAGAGTATCGACGGTCCAGTTAAAAAGAGTTTCACGATCAATCGGATTCATATAATGATTTTTCGGCATGCGTTTTTTTATATTTGTCGACTGCAGGCGATCTTGAATCAATTCGAGCGTTTCTTTTTGTGAGTGCTGCTTCCCGGCATCATTTAAATCGATGAAATTCATCTGACCATTGGATTGCTTCACCCAATGTGTGAGATCAAGATCACTCTCGTCAGAAGAGGGGCTGTGGCACTCGGTGCAGTTTCTCGTGAGAACAGCACTTATTTTACAAGGCGGACTATCCTTCGCATTGTAGCCTGGAGGAAAATCGTAACACTGATCCGCAATCGGGTCTCTCGTCGTAAAACTTGCACTCAACAAAACTTCTTTCACGAGATTTTTAAACGCGAGCGAACTGTTCTGGCAATTCGACGTTTGCGTAAAGTGACTAGAGACATAATCTAGAAATCCAGAATCGATGGTTTGCTTATCAGACATAGCGTATTCAAACAGCCGCTTTGTGAGGCAACGCTTCACTTCTGGTGCCTTTTGAATAATTCCGAAAAGGTCATCAAGGTTTTCACCGTACTCATTCATTTCTTCGTGGTTCGTTGACCGAACGTAGCCGATATTCCAAGCGCGAGGAGAACCTTGGGGCGCGCTCCATGCTTTGACGTATTCGCCGAGATCGAGCCGAGCATTGTCATCAAATACGATCGAAGAATTCTTGCTAGTTTTCGTATTTTCCTTTGAGAAATCTAAGAAAAAAACTCCATAATCTTTAAAAAATCCCGCCATCGGATCAAGTTTATAATGACACGCAAAACAGCTCGTATCTGAACCGTGCTGCCCAGAAGTATGCTCGATCGGCGTTTCAACTTGGATGGGAGTGAGATCATCACAGAAATAATTTTTAAGAACATAAGCGGCGCGCTTACGATTGAAGTTCGTCGACGAGTTAGGAAGTGCTTGACGAGAAGTGAATCCAAACTGGGTGTTTTTAGGCCCTCCCTCAATCTGAAAGAGTTTCAGATCTGACAAATACTTTGGCTTGTAGGACATGGATTCGAAAGTAATCGCCGTTTTAAAAAAGCTCTGTAAATAGTTTCGGGTCGAGATTAATTTTTCAACCATTTCTGCCTGGTTAATTTTATCGTCTGGCTGCTGACAGTATATATTGACTTGCGGAAAGCCGCGCGTGTTCACTTGCTCGAGAATTGCGATCGAAATTGGAATGCCGTAATCGCTGAAAAACTGATTCTCAATTTCATCATTGCGAAAGTCTTTGCAGAATTGAACGCCATCAAACTTTTCGGCTGCTTTTGCTTTATCGATGTAATACTGTAACCTGGATAGATT
>JAYTQQ010000225.1:0-2221 GCA_043746635.1 Bdellovibrionales bacterium
CCCATGCTTTCAGCTTACTTCGCCGGAATCACTCACGAAGGTGGACCAAAGCCAAAACCAGAAGGATTTTTTTGGGGGAGCATCTGGGAGTTCAGCCGATTTTATGATGCCACGATTGGTATCGTCTTCGATAAGACGATCGGTGCGGCACTTCGCGCCTTTAGTCGCTTTCAAGATTGGCTCGAGGCTAAGTACGAAAAAATTATGCATTTCTGTTTGAAATTTCCGCTCGTTGTTATTGGCTCGAGTTTGGCTGTGTTTTTTGCCTGTATGTATCTCGCAAAATTTGTTCCGAGTACATTTTTGCCAGAGCAAGACGCCGGAGAGTTTGCAATCAGTCTTGATTTACCTCCCGGAACGAATCTTGAAAAAATGGGTGAAGTGACAACAAAAGTTGACACCATCGTCAGACAAAATCCCGAGGTGAGTGTGAGTGCAGTCGAAGTTGGTGATGAAGACGCCGGCGCCAACACCGCTAACTTTTATGTGCACCTTGTCTCCGGTAAGCAGCGAACTCTCAACACAGGGCAAGTGAAGCAAAAAATAAGAGATCAGCTCGTCCCGTTTGCTTACGCCAATCCCGCAGTCAAAGATTACGATGCCGTCAGCGGTGGAGAACGCCCATTTAATCTCGATTTTTTCGGAAGTGATCAAAAAAAGCTTGAAGAAGCATCTCTCAAGTTTCTAGCTCATCTCAAAAAATATCAGCGTTTAAAAGACGTCGACGTCAATTTCCGACCCGGAAAGCCCGAATTTCAAATTCGACCAGACAAAACTAAAGCTCAAGCGCTGGGAATGTCGACTGTATTAATTGGTTCAGAATTGCGCGCTCAAGTTGAAGGGGTGCTTCCTGCGAAATACCGCGAAGAGGGTCTCGAATATGATGTCAGAGTCAGACTTCAAGAAGACCAACGAAATATTAAAGAAGCATTTGCTAAAACATATGTTCCAAATCTCAATGGCTCGCTTGTGAAATTAAGTTCAGTGGCTGAGCCTTTTTCAACTGAAGGTCCGTCGAAAATTACCAGGCAAGATCGAAATCGCATGGTGCAGATTTCAGGTGACATCGCACCCGGCGCCGGTCTCGGAAACATCGTTGATGATCTCACAAAGTCTCTCACTGAAGATCCAGAGTTTAAGCTTCCGGAGGGGGTGAGTTTTGCTTTTGTGGGTCAAGCCGAAAATTTCAAAGAGCTAATGGATAACATGGTTTTTGCTATGGGTGCCGGTGTTTTGTTTATCTTTTTTGTGCTTTCAAGTTTGTACGAAAGCTTTGTCACACCATTCACGATTATGCTCGCACTCCCACTCGCCATTTGTGGTTCCTTCGTTGGACTATTCCTAGGTCATCAGTCGATGAACATCTTTTCAATGATCGGGATTGTGATGCTCCTCGGGGTTGCGACAAAAAATTCGATCTTACTTGTCGACTATGCGAATCAGCTCATCCAATCGGGAATGAGCCGAAGCGATGCGATTATCCACGCCGGAAAAACGAGGCTCCGCCCGATCCTGATGACAACGATGGCCCTTATCGCTGGTACGATTCCGATAGCAATTGGCCTGAATGAGGCGAGCAAGCAAAGGACGAGCATGGGCTACGCCATCATCGGCGGCCTAGTGAGCTCGACAATCCTTACTCTTGTTGTGGTGCCAGCTTCTTTCAGTTACATCGACCGATTTCGCTTGTGGAGCCAAGGTATTTTGAAGAGAATCTTTATGGCAAACGAAGATGAATCCGAAGCTCCTCATCTTGAAACTTCGGTTCATGCTGAAATCAAAGAGCTAAAAGATTTCGTTGCAAAATAACTTTTGAGAAGGAATTAACTCTATGTCGATTTATGATTATAATGTTCGAGCAGCCGACGGCACCACCGTTTCTCTTAAAAATTATCAAGGCAAAGCTCTGCTCATTGTAAACGTTGCGAGCAAATGTGGATTCACCCCTCAGTACGAGGGGCTTGAACAGCTTTCAAAGAAATACTCTGCGAAGGGATTAAGTGTTATCGGCTTTCCGTGCAATCAGTTTGGAAAGCAAGAAAGTGGATCTGATTCTGAGATTCAAAACTTTTGCAAACTCACCTACGGAGTCGACTTTCCGGTGATGGCTAAAGTCGAAGTGAACGGTCCCTCTGCAGATCCGCTCTATAAATTTTTGAAATCTGAAGCACCCGGGATTTTCGGCCTCGAAGCAATCAAGTGGAACTTCACTAAATTTTTA
>JAYTQQ010000226.1:0-11883 GCA_043746635.1 Bdellovibrionales bacterium
GTTATTAACCGTAGCAATGATAGTGGTAAGCACGGGTATGAAAGCCCATGCATCAGCGTCATTAAGCAGCCAAACGACTCAACAAGTTCGAGTCAATAGAGAAGACCCTCAAATAAATGGTACAGCCGCTGATTGTCCTTTTAAAATTGCTGGACAAAATAATTCAGCGCACGACACCGTTGTTTCTATAAACAACTCAACAGCTTCACAAGAATTAAACGCTTCAATGCGCGGTGTTTCTCGATAAAATTCTTGTAAAATAGATTGATGGGAGTGAGTCCAAAAGGCTCGCTCCTTTTTTTTACCAAAAGCTAGAGTTCGGATTTCAATTCGTCTGAAGCTTTCGATGCTTCTTCTTCGTCTTTCTCTTTAGCCTGATGCAATTCATGGCGAATATCGAGGCCGTGGTGAAATGTAAAAGAACTTGGCTTTCTATTCGCTGCAGTTGCGACCTTTGATTCCGATTTATTTTGAACTCCGCCGAGCTTCGCTCCAACAAAATGGTATCCATCGGTGACGGCCTTGGTCGCTCCGATGCTCACCGAATTGAGAACTTGCACGAGGCTTGAAGAGTGCAGCCAATTCTGAGAACGCTGTTCGATATTGTGATCGCCGATCCTGATCTGCATGAGAGCGACCACGACCGCAGTAAAAATAAAAACTTTGATAACAAAAAACATCTCGGACATAAATCCTCCTTAAACGATTTTTTTTGCGATATCCATATCGCTCGCTTTATCGAGAGTCTTGAGCAGTTGCTCTGCCTTAAATGGCTTCACGATATAATCGCAACAACCTGCTTCAAGAGCTAACATTACCATGCTTTCTTGATCTGCGGTTGAAAACGCAATTATTTTTGTGTTAGGAAGCTGCTTCAAAATTTCTTTGGTCGCATCAATGCCAGATTTATGGGGCATAATGATATCCATTAAGATGATGTCGGGCCGAATGTTTTTTGCAAGCTCGATCGCTTCATTACCATTCGTGGCTTCTCCGATAATTTCGTAAGAGGTCTTTTTAAGAGTGTGCCTAATTATTTCGAGGATGAAGGGCGCGTCATCCACGACCATAAGTTTCGTCATATCTTTATTATATTCTTGCGGCGGCGATCTCCCAACTAGATAATGAAAAACTCATGATTCACATTCCTTCGTCTAAAGAATTCGTCATTTTACTCTCTGGACTTTCGCCCATAGCCGGCTACGCGGTCATCCTGGGCGTTCTGACACTTTGTGGTTTTGGTTTACCTTTACCAGAGGACGTCACTCTTTTATTCGCAGGCCTCATCGCATCGACGAATAAAATTAGTTTACCAGGGGCTCTCATCGCAGGATTTTGCGGCGTTTTCATCGGCGACACTATTTTGTTTTCGCTCGGGCGCAGATACGGCAAGAAATTATTTTCGATAAAGCCCTTTAGTATCGCGTTTCCGCCTCATCGAATTGAAGCGGCAGAAATTAAAATTATTCGTAACCAACATTTTATTTGTTTCGTAGGTAGATTTGTTCCGGGTCTACGTGCCTGCATTTTCGCCCTAGTCGGAAGCATGGGAGTAAAGCCAAAAGTTTTTCTGATTCAAGACGGACTCGCGGCATTGATCAGCGTTCCGGTGTGGGTTCTCGTTGGATATTACACCGGTGAAAACTGGGACCTCGCAGTGAAGCGTGCACACGAAGCGCAGTGGATTTTACTCGGTGTCGTAAGTACTTTCATTCTCGGCTACGTGCTTTATTTATTTCTTAGACATAAGAAAGAAAAGAAAATTCTCGGAAAGACTTAGTTTCCCCAGGTATAACCAATCTGAATCATCGTAAATGTATTTGTAACGCTGACATTGGTTTGCGTCGAATTTGTTGCGGGATCTGGTTTCGATGAGCCTCCAGCAAATTGATCTTTTTCCATGCGCTCAGAAATTTTCCAGAACATTTGGTTCGATGAATCGATATAGATTCTTCCGCCGATGTTGATTCCAATCATGTCGGCATCGGGACTATTTCCAGATTGGACATTTGCAGAAGTGAGAGTTTCGGCGTGTTTTGCTTTTGGCATAAATTCAATGCCAAGCTCCCATGAGTATCTTGATGACTGCGGAACCTCTGATGAGAGCGACAAATTCACGCCGCTCGTTTCGAGGCTATTGCGAATCTGCGAATCGCTTCCAACTTGAAATTGGTAGTCTTCGTAATCCGCACCGACCGTGACCGACGCTGCATTTTTTTGCGATGAGAGATAATTGCGGTAGCGAAATCCGCCGCTGATCCATTGTTGGCTCAAATGAGTGTTTCGAGTTTTATCATAAGAATCATTCACGCTCGAGGCTAGACTATTGAGGAGTTGCGCGTGAAGAGCAAAGCTCGGGTGAATCCAAGCACCGACATCTAATAAATAAGCCGGACCTGAGGTCGAATAATTTCTGGTGCTGATATCTGCCGAAGAGTGATTATAGATAAATGTTGGAGCAATGCTGATCTCCATGATGTTATTTTTTTTCTGATCGATGACCGAAAGAGAAGGCTGAGTTTCTGGAATGACATTGATCTCTGGTAGTTTGGCGGCAGGAGTGATGAGCTTTTGTTCAACGATGACTGTGGGAGCCGCAGCAATCGGTTGAGGTAATGGAGCGGTTACAGGCAGCATAATGGGAGCCGTGATCGCAACAGGAGCGGTAACTGGAGTTGGCGCTGGCGCCGAAACTTCTTCTGCTTCGATCTCTGTCGTTTTTGCTGGAGTTTGCTTGGTCAGCGTGATTTTTTTGCGAACGGTATATCGACCAGAGTCGAGTCCATTTTCGAGACGAGAAGGTTTCGAATCGCTATTCAAAAGCAAACCCGATGACGGATCAAGCTGAGCGAAGGCAAACTCGGAGATTAAAATCAAAGATGCGGCCCAAAATTTCATACTGTTTTCTTCGGCGAAAAGAACGAAGTTCTTGAAGCAAATTTGACGACGGCACCGAATCAATGCACACTAGTTCATATGACCAGATTTGGACTCATCATTTTATTACTATTTGGATCAATTCACTCTGCTTTAGCCCAATCAAACGAGGCGACGGTCGAGCAAACCGCACAGTACATAAGTCAGGTAGACGACGATATCACGATCAAACGGGTAGCGATTTTGCCACTGACCGATAACCTCGACGGAATCTACGCGAGACCTCTCGAAGCCGAACTCATAAGTCTCGTTAAAAAAAATCATCAGTGGGATCTCGTCGAAACGAATTTATCTGAGATTCCAAGTGTTCTTGATCTTGAAGAAAACAGCAAAAATCTAGCCAAAGTTTCCTCAAACATTCAAGCCGACGCGATCATCGCGTGTCGAATTAGCAAAGGACCTGGCGGTACTTCGATTCGCCTCGATTTGTTTCTTAAAAATGACAACAAGCTTTTTGCTCAAGAAATTCTGAAGGATTTTCCAAGATTTGAAATCAACGAGCTCAAAGAGCAGCTCATCAATATGTACAGCAAGCTGGTGGCGAAAATCCCGTACAGTGGTCAAATCTTGAGTCGTCAACAAAATCGCGTGACGGTCAACATCGGTAAAGCCGACGGCATCAACAAAGACCAAATCATTAGTGTCATTCAAGTGATTAAACTCAATCGTCATCCAAAATTTAACTTTCTTATCAGTACCGAAAAAGAAATTCTCGGTAAAATTAAAATTTTAAAAGTTGACGATAACTTAAGTTTCGGCTCGATCATCACCGAAAAAGAAAAAGGTGCCATCAAAAAAGGCGCCAAAATTTCTGGAATTGATTTCGTGAATTACAGCGTTCCCGACGAGCTTTCAGGCGGTGGACAAAAGGGTGACAACCTCGCTGATCGCGATGATTCGAAAGTAGCTTTCGGTAAGGCGCCGAGCGAGTGGATTCCGACTCAATCACCGATGTTTGGCGAAGTCGGAATCAAACTCGGGCTCGGAACTTTCGGCGAGAACATGAATCTCACCAACTCCAATTCGGCATTGAGTCCCGGCGGCCAAGATGGCAAAGCGCCGATATATCCGAGCATCGGTTTGTTCGGTGAATTGTGGCTCAATCCGAAATGGCAATTGCGGGTCGAATTTCTACAAGGAGTTCTCTCAACCGGCAATCCACGCGCGGGATCTTCTCCGGGAACTCTTAATGATTCACTCACGTATTACAGCATGACAGTAGGTTATAATTTTCTACTCCGTAATGATTTCTTCGGCCCGAAAATTCGTCTCGACTTCGGCGGGATGTCTTACCGCATGTTCGTCGATAGTTCGCAACCCGAATCGTTTACAACTGTCAATTACTCAGGAATTCTCATTGGTGTTACTGGCATTTTACCAATCGATGAGCGTGGTAAATTAATGATGGGCGCAACATTTAATCTCGTTCTCTTACCGAACTTGACCGAACAACCAGAAGCCTCAGGTGGAGGCGCCACAAACAACATCAATAATTTCTCTGTCTTCGTTGAGAAAAAATTGCGCGAAAATATTAAGCTCATCGGATCTCTCGATTTTCTTTTAGTGTCGACGAGTTTCTCTGGTCCCGGAAGTCGCGCAAATGGCGAGTACGCAACGAGCATGAGCCAGAGACTGACGACCGCAAACGTCGGTGTCGCTTATTTATTTTAATTTAGAAAAGCCGCTTTGAGAACATCATCCACTCGGATGAGTTGCATGCAATTAAATTTTGGGCAAGCCCGACCCAGGCATTCAAATTCTCCTGGGCATAATACTTCCGGAACAAAAACCAGCGTGTGAGCCCCTTGCGGACCCCAACGTTCAGGTCTTTGAACTTTAACGGGGCTATAAATTCCAAAGGTGGGAACTCCGGTTGAAGCAGCGATGTGCAGAACTCCCGTGCTGGGAGCGAGAACTCCGGCAGCGTTTTGTAAAACAGAAATCAGTTCGTCTCCATTTAATTTTGAGTCAAGAAATGTCACCCGCGGATGGTTCACGAACTGCGAGCGAATCTCTGACAAAAAATCTTCATCTGTTTTAGTACCGGTAATTACAATTTTTTGAAAGCGGACAGCATGATCGATCAGATCAATGTAGTTTCGGGTGGGCCAATTGAGAGCGGAGCCCGACATTCCGGGATGAATAACGAAATATTTTTGGTGTTCGAGATTCCATTTTTTAAGATCAAAAGTTTTATTTGATTGGAGTCTGAGAGACTGTCTTCCGATTTCTTGATTGGCAAATCCGAGACCTTCTTCGACTAAAGAAAAATTATATTCGAGTTCTGATTTAATCGACTCCGAACGCTTTTGTCTGATTCCACGATTGTAGAATAAAAAAGAGTACCACTGACTTTTTGGTCCCACCCGGACGGGAATGCGAGCTAGATAAAGAAGCAATGCAAGCCACCATGGAGCATGGAACACGACCACGTTCGAAAAATGCGCCGTCTTCACTTTATGATAGAGTTCGGTGAACTCCTTTAAGTTTACTTTTTTCTTCACCTGAAAGGTCTCGCGGATGGGCTTAGCGTTCGCGGGAACAAAGCTTAGGCCCTGCGAGATCCACCAATGCGTCTCGTACCCTAAGCGAGAAAGGCTTTCATCAATAGGTAGGCTCAATACCAAATCGCCAATACGATCAAGACGTACCAACAAAATCTTTTTGATAGCGGGGAGAGACGTTTCTTGCATAGAGTAGTCATAAGGCGGCTGCCGGCCTTTCGCAATATGCACTGTTGCGAAAGGAGGCCAAAATCTGACCTGACGAGGCGAATGTCTGTAGATCATAGACGAGTGTTCAGCGAAACTTTACTGGTCATAGGTACAATTGTTTTATTAAAACAGAATACGTACTCTATAGGTGATGCGGAACTTCCGAGAAAGACAAAGCTCAATCATCTTGAATTGAAACTTTGTTGGGGGCTGTATTTCTAAAATTATATTAATGGGTTTGTTCGCACTCTCATTATTCAGTTGTAACCTTTCCTCTCATGGACCAACAAGTTCATCGAATGACACTATTGCGTTCTCTGGAACGCAGGCGGACTGTATCAATACGGCTCTTCCCAATTTGCAAAACTTTTTCAATGCGCAAGCTTCAGACGAGCAAGTGGCTCAGACATGGGAATGTCTAAATGGCGCCGTTCAGACATTTGAAAGATTTGTAAGACCGAGTGATCAGACAACTGATTTTACTCCCGATGAGTTTCGTTCTTTCGTCCAAAAGTATTTCATGGGTAGCCTTACGATCAGCGATTCATTGCTCACTGAATTCATGCGTATCAAGCAAGTTCTCGTGGGCGGAACGATGGATAAAATCACACACGGTGATCTCCTCAAGATTGAATCTTTCTTAACCGGTATAGAAAAAGAAGCGCGTGCGATTAATCCTCATATGAAGGTCATCGTGAACGTCATGAATACATCTGCGGTGACAGTCAATGAAGTTGACGTCAATTACGCCGAATCCCAAATGATTGAGTCCGCAACCAATATCGGAAAGCTTTTTAACGGATCTCAAAATCCTTATAATGTATCAGATTTTCAAACTTTCATGACGGAGCTATCGGCGCTTTATGATCAGCTCGGACATCACTGGGATGGACCCAACTACATCATCGCTAAACTCGGTGCTTTTTCAAATGCGAAGGCTTTTTTCTTGAGACCTTCTCCAACGAGTATCGCGGCGACCGAATGGCCAGAGCTTCTCGGTACGGCTTCTCAAATTTTTGGGATTTGGATGCGGGTCAGCTATATTTTGAATCCGACAGATCGACTCACGACAGGTTATGGTCTCTCGCAGCTCATATTAACGCTACATAAAGGTTTTGATATCTTGCAGACATCGATGAACCGAAAAGCAAACAGTCAAATCGATTTCGAAGTTTTCAACAACTTACTCACAACTGTTTTTGATTTGGGGTTGATCAGCAATCCTCATCTCGTGAAAAATACTCTTTTAAATTTGGCCGCACCGATTTTCTTTAAAGTTTATAGCCCCGCGACGGTGGGAGTTCGTGTCGTTCCTTCGGGAATTGACACTCGAATATTCGCGCTGATGCTAAATGATTTTGATGGTTGGGCAGAGATGCAGCAGCTCTATGATTCTGTAGCGCAAGGCTTGCCGACCCCGCAGAGTAATCCGTCGTTGACGCAACTTCAAACCATCTGGAAAACCCTGACTCCCGTGCATACTCAGCCGTATCAAGAAATTTCAGATTTTTTTGCGAGAAAGTATCCGCAACAGTTTAATTCGAATGGAACCCTGATCTTTGAAAAAAATATTTCGGGAATGCCAGTCGATCAAGCGGCTTTCACCGGCATTAACTGGCGCCGCCTTTTCGTTTCGGCCCTCGTTCGCGGATATGCCGAAGATCCAAGTTATCACTACACAGGCGTCACCGAAGATCAATTTCATCAATTTTATCTCGACGTTAATCAACTAGGTATTGATTTGAAATTTTTAGATTCAAGAACTCCGAATATTTGGAGCAGTCTCTTTTTATACGCGCACGTCTTTTTATATTCCTCGAATACGAGCGCTCGTTTAGGTTTCGAGCAGGGTATGGACATTATTTCGTATTCGATGTCGGCATCAAAAATGTCGAATCGTGCGTATGCCGATCTCGCGGCTAATTGTCCAAACTTACAACTCGATGTCTATAATTTACCGATGATCGATGTGAATTGTTACCGGCTCAATCTCAGACAAAAATTTTCGATCTATTTTCAAGAAATGCCTCATTGGGTGAAAGCATTTAACTCTTGGAATGACTCTCAGTGGAACGATTTTATCGTCAGCATAGAGACCCTTGCCCGCGTTCATGGAAATTCGAATCTGCCGATGGAATCGGCAGATCTCTCTAAAATGTCAAATGTCTTTGGTTATATTGAAAGTGTGTACGTGATGGATGATAAAGACAATTCAGACACGATCAATCTTACTGAATCTATGAGTTTTTATCCTTTAATCGTTGGTTCTCTTGTTAAAACCACAGGGATTAATAATGATACGCTCAACGAAACTATTTTTACTTATATTATGAAGTTCGGAACCGCTCCTTCTGAGACGGCACTGAGCCTCGCCAAACTTTATTTATGGAAGCTCGAAAAGAGTTTTTGGGCTTACGAAGAGGATCGCATTCAAATGATTAAAGTTTTAAATGCGCTTTCGAGTGCCAATCGCCCACCTATGCATGCCATGAGTTTGGTTCAAAATCCGATGAGTGAAAAAGTCATGATTGCGCGAAATCCGGCAATGTCGACGATGACGATCGCAAATCCAAATGTGCAGGCTTATATTGAAGGAGTCTTTGCGAACTTTTCGCAAGTTGCAGATTTAACCACTCTATTTGCGGACCCTCTAGATCGAATCAGAATTAGATTATTCGAAGAGGATCTGGCCAAGCACTGAGGCCTCGTCTGGTCATCTAGTTTACTTCAAGATCAATCATCACAATTTCAGGAAATTCTTTGTGAATATCGGCTTCGAGTTTGTTGATTTCGCGGCCCACGGTGCGCACCATGCGCTCGGCAGTCTCAACTAAAATATAAGTTGGATCATCACCGCGCCTGATAAGCTCGGCATCTTTTTCAATTTGCTGGCGGTTGATTAAAATTCCGCCGTGAAATTCGACCTCAATCGAAAGTCTCACTCGGCCAGGTGCTAGGACCGCAGTTTTTAAGCTCGCTACGTGTTCAACTGACGGGTAGCTTTCAACGAATTCGCGAATGCTGGTCTCCCAATCGATGCTCGCCGAAACTCCCATAAGGATGCGTCCGTTGGCGACGGCCAAAACAACTGCCATCACGCCCATTAGGCAACCAATGATCGTGGCTGCGATTGCATCGGGAACATGCGTGTGGTTTCGCTGCGAAAACCAAATTCCGATAAAAGCGAGAAGTACTCCGAGAACGGCGAGAGAATCTTCAAGAAAAACAGCAACCGAAGTTGGATTATCTCCGTTGATAATGAATTGCCAGAAGCTTTTGTCACCACGGTTTTCGATAATAGATTGGATGCCCACAAATAAAGAATAGCCTTCGGCCAAAAGAGAAAAGCATAAAATTATAATCGGAATTTCATAAGAAGCGTTTGGCACTGTGGTCTGCGGGTAAATAATAGACTGAATGCCGTGGTAAGTGGTGAATCCAAATCCGACGAAGAAAATTCCCATGGCGGAAACGAGATTCCAAATATAGCGAGCTTGGCCTTTTCCCCACGGGTAAGTTCTGGTCGGTTTACCGGCACCATGTTGAATTCCGACGAAGAGTAAAACTTGATTGAGAGTATCGGCAAGCGAATGAACTGCTTCGGCAAGCATAGATGGAGAGAAACTTAAATACCAACCGATAAACTTCGCGATCGTTACTAAAAAATTAGCGCTGACGGCAGCGATGACGGCTTTAAGAGATTGGTTGTGAGCTTTCGTATGCAGAGGCATCAGAGAATTTTATATGGTACAGCGTACAATGCAACCTATTGACGCAGGTAAATGGTCCTGAATTCAGGATGAGATCCATTGTATACCTCTCATTTATAATCTAGTCTCCACAAAGAGGGACAAAATTTTTTAGACTAAAGAGATGCAAATAGAAGTACCGACCTACATACGCCAAATTTTAGTCGTCGATGACGATCTCGATAATATCAAGATTCTCACCGAGACTCTTCGCTTTGAGGGCTACCAAGTTGATTTCGCAACGACCGGTGAAGAAGCCCTCATCAAAGTTGCCGATAAACTTCCAGATCTAATTTTGCTCGACATCAACTTGAGTGGCATAGATGGATTTGATGTTTTAAAAGATATTGGCCGTCGAGATACTTACGTTTCGATCATTTTCATTAGCGCCCGTAGTAGCACCTCAGATGTCGTAACCGGTCTTGATGCGGGTGCCGATGATTATATTTGTAAGCCATTCGAGCCCATAGAGATGCTTGCTCGCGTGAGAGCTCAGCTCCGCATAAAAGATTTGACCGACAAGTTAGCGATCGCGAATAAAAAACTTTTAGAATTAGTCGACGTCGATGATCTCACTGGTCTTTTTAACATGCGATCGATGTACGTGCGTATCGAAGCTGAACTGATCAGGGTTCGAAGATATGGCCGCACCATGGCGGTCGTCATGATGGATTTGGATAGCTTTAAAAAAGTAAATGATGAGTACGACCACGTGTTCGGTAGCTTTGTATTGTCAAATATTGGCCGCATTGTCAGAGAAAATATTAGACAAGTCGATTTCGCAGCTAGATACGGCGGAGACGAATTTATGATCGTTCTTACCGAAACTGGTCGGGAAGGTGCCATCATTTTTGCCGAAAGACTTCGAAAAGCGATTCAGTCATTTGAGTTCAAATCTGGCGAACTTTCTTGCAAACTCACTTCGAGTATCGGTATTGCAATGGGAGATCTCAGTTTTGTTGACCTCGAAGGAAAAGATTTGGTTCGAAGGGCCGACCACGCCCTCTACGCAGCAAAAGGCGCCGGCAAAAATTGTGTAAAAGTTTTCGACCTTTCAAAGCAAGGTGACAGCGATCTCGAAGGCAGCTAGGATGCGCCCATGCCGGTTCACCTTTCTGCTAAAAAGAACGCGAGTTACTTCTATTTTCTCGGAAGTATATTAGTCCTCGTCATTAAGACGTGGGCTTATTTTCAAACTCATTCTCAAGCCATTTTCTCGGATGCCGTTGAAAGTATTATCAATGTCGCGGCGGCACTCGTCAGCATTTGGTCTGTTCATATTTCAGCGAAGCCTGCCGATCAAGATCACCCTTACGGGCATGGCAAAATCGAATATTTTTCGAGCGCTTTTGAGGGCGGGATGATCGCGGTCGCCGCAGTCTTGATCGGCTATGAAGCGGTGAGCACGCTCATTCATGGAAGTGAAATTCGTGGCCTTACTCAAGGCATCGGGCTCATGATTCTAGCGACCGGAACGAATCTACTCTTAGGGGTTTATCTTCTGAGGGTCGCTAAAAAATATCGATCGATCACGTTGAAAGCGAGCGGTCTGCATGTGCTTTCTGATTTTTGGACCACCGCCGGGGTTATCGTCAGCATCGGGCTCATCATCGTCTTCAAAATCGATTGGATCGATCCAGTTTGTGCATTGCTGATTGCTCTTTTCTTGGCGAAGATGGGTTACTACCTCGTCAAACAATCGGTGAGCGGTTTACTTGATGCCGAAGATAAACATATCTTGATGAGTATCAAAGAAATAATTTCTCAAGACGAGCACCCGGGCATCATTCAAGTTCATCATTGTCGAATCATGCGCTCGGGGAGTTATCACCATATTGATGCACACGCGGTTGTTCCCGAGTTTTGGAATGTTCTCGAAGCCCATATGAAAACAGAAGACTTTGAAAAACGCATGATCGAGAAATATCCATATGACGGTGAACTTCACCTCCACATGGACCCTTGCCGTCGTGCTTACTGCACAGTCTGCGATTTCTATGCTTGTCCGATTCGTCGCAAGCCATTTGTTCAGAAACTTGAACTTACGATCGAAGATTTAGTGAGTCCTGAAGAGCCAGAAATTTTTCGTCGGTTAGGCGATCATCCGAGTTAATATGACGAAAACAAAAGCGTTCGAAAACGCAGCCAAAGGCCATCCGAATATATATGTCGAAAAACTTTATCAGGAGTTTAAAGGCATCGCCTTTGATGAAGAAGACGCTCCAAGGCTTAAGGGTCAATGGCGCAAGCTTGGCTTTAAAAAGCTCGCTCCGAGTATCAGTGATGAATCTCCTCTTGATCTTGAAATCGGCACCGGTAACGGTTATCATTTTGCGCATCTCGCGCAAAAGAATGTCGACCGGTTTGTGGTCGGTATCGAACTTAAATTTAAACCGCTTGTTCAATCGATTCGTCGTGCCATGCGCGCCGGAAGTAAAAATGTATGCATCACTCGTTTTGATGCGAATTTACTGACACAGTTG
>JAYTQQ010000227.1:0-5498 GCA_043746635.1 Bdellovibrionales bacterium
AGCGATGACCGCGCGACAAAAGGTAACAAATCAGCTAAGATCACGATCATTGAATACTCTGACTTTCAGTGTCCATATTGCAGCCGTGGATACCAAACGATGAAAAAAGTCATTGAAGAGTATCCTGATAAAATCAAAGTTATTTTTAAAAATGCTCCGATCGTTCGTATTCATCCGAATGCGATGATTGCGGCTCAGTACTACGAAGCCGTTGCTTTCAAACAACCAACAAAAGCAAACGAATTTCATGATTACGTTTTTGAACATCAACAAGAGTTGACAGAAAAAGGCGAAACTTTCTTAAAGGCCGCAGTTAAAAAATTGGGTCTTAAAATCACTGAAAAAGATGTTCAGAGTGATGAAGTGAAAAAACGTATTGATGAAGATCAAAAAGAGTTCGAAAAATTCGGCTTCAGCGGAACTCCGGGCTACCTCGTAAACGGAATTTCTCTCAAGGGTGCTTACCCATTCGACGAATTTAAAAAGATCATCGATCGTCAAATTAAAGGATCGTAATCCGCAAAGCGGTTTGCCGGCGAGGTGCGGCCGGCAAACCGCTGACGGCGACCGAAACTGAGGACCGATCACGGGCTCCGGCTGTCCGGATCTTTTTCTTGAAAACTAAAAACCCACATCGGAGATGTGGGTAAGAGTAAGACTTCCTGGTCGCTTATCTATTGCTCCTCTAAACAAAAGCTAATTTAAAGTTCAAATCGCCTATAATCGTCCGCTGCGCAGCGGGTGCAAGTCTATGAAGACCGAACCGGCAGGGCTTTCGAAAATATCATTCCTTAAAGAAATCCGAGCCTTGGCGTTCAATTCTCCTCGTGACCGATGCTGAAAAACAGTCTAAGATCTCACCATCTATGAATCAAGAAACTAAAACTCCAAAACCGAGTTGGCTCAAAGTTCGTGCTCCCACCGGAGAAAATTACACCCGCATTAAAGAAATGCTGGGAGAGCTTAAGCTCGCGACGGTTTGCCAAGAGGCCCGTTGTCCGAATATCGCTGAATGCTGGAGCGGTGGCACGGCGACGTTCATGCTAATGGGTGAAGTCTGTACACGTGGATGTCGTTTTTGTAACGTGAAGACCGGCAATCCAAAAGGTAAAATTGATAACGAAGAACCTGAAAAAGTCGGCTTCGCGATTGCGCAAATGGGACTCGAATATGTTGTAATAACATCGGTCGACCGCGATGATTTGCCGGACCAAGGGGCCGAACATTTTGCCCGCACGATCCGAACCATTCGCGAGAATGATAAAAAACTCATAGTCGAAATTCTCACTCCTGATTTTCGCGGCAATGAAGCCCACATAGAACTCTTGATGAAGTCAGGTCCTCACGTATTTGCTCATAACATTGAGACGGTGCGCCGGTTGACTCCACGGGTTCGTGATCCGCGTGCGACTTACGAGCAAACGATGAATGTTTTAGCTTTCATTAAAAAAGTCGATTCAAAAAAATATACAAAGTCTTCGATCATGCTCGGGCTTGGCGAAGAACACGAAGAAGTTTTACAAACTCTTAAAGATTTACGTTCAGTTGGTTGTGATATCGTGACCTTTGGTCAATATTTGCAGCCAACCAAACGGCATCTTAAGGTTGAGAGATACGTGACGCCCGAAGAATTCACAGATTGGAAAACGATCGCAGTAAACTTAGGCTTTTTGTATGTTGCGAGTGGGCCACTCGTACGAAGTTCGTACCGCGCCGGAGAATTTTTCATGAAAGGCGTGATTGAAAAAGAACGCTTAGCGGATAGCGAAATTAATTTGAAACAAGTTTCTATTTAATAGTTTAGAGGAGAAAACATGGCACTCAAAGAAATCCAGCTTCCCGAACTCGGAGAAGGCGTCACCGAAGGCGAAATGATCAAATGGCTCGTTAAAATCGGAGACAAAGTGGTTGCCGATCAAGCGATCGCTGAAATCATGACCGACAAAGCTAGTGTGGAGGTTCCGACTCCGGTCGCGGGTACCGTGAAAGAATTTAAATTAAAAGAAGGCGATGTTGCGAAAGTAGGCGTCACCATGGCGATTCTGGATCTTGATGGTGCGACTGCGACTGCCACTGCGACTGCTGTTCCCACTTCGGTCGCGGCGAAGGCGGCACCAGCTGCAGTAGCTCAAGCTCCGGCAGCTGCGAAATCCCCAGCAGCGCCGGCGCCAGCAGCGATGGCGGCGGCTTCGGCCGGTATCCAGACAGCGAAATCTTCGAACGGCGGAGGCATGGAGGTTTACCCTCCGGCGGCGGCTTCGAATATTTTGGCAACTCCGGCGACACGAAGGCTTGCCCGCGAAATGGAAGTCGACATTAATTCGATGCGCGGAAGCGGCGTTGCAGGACGCGTCACTCGCGAAGATGTTCTCGGCACTAAAGGTTCGGGCGCCACTTCTGCCGGAAGTCCGATGATCGCTCCTGCGCGTGCTTACACAAGCAACCAGGCTCAGCTTGAAGAGCGTGTACCACTCAGAGGAATTCGTAAAAAGATTGCTGAAAATTTACAAATGGCGAAACACATCATCCCTCATTTTACTTTGATGGATGAAGCGAACGTTACGGCTTTGTTTAAAATGCGCGAGGAACTCAAGCCCATCGCCGAAAAACAAAACGTGAAAGTGACTTACTTGCCGTTTGTTATAAAAGCAATGATCGCGACGATTCGTGAGTATCCGCAGTTCAATGCGAGCATCGACGATCAGGCAAGCGAAATCGTTTACAAAAAATATTTCAATATGGGATTTGCGGCCGACACGCCAAATGGCTTACTCGTTCCGGTCATTAAAGACGCCGATCATAAAAGTATCCTTCAGCTCAGTCGTGAGATCGTTGAACTTTCGAAAAAAGCTCGCGATGGCAAGTTAGCGCTCGATGAAATGAAAGGTGCGACCATCACGATCACCAATATAGGAAGCGTCGGCGGCATGTACGCAACGCCAATCATTAATCATCCTGAAGTGGCTATTTTAGGAATGTACAAAATCACCGAAAAACCGATCGTTAAAGATGGTAAACTCGACGTGATTAAAGTGATGAACTTTACGGTTACGGCAGATCATCGTTTGATCGATGGCGCGGTCGCTGCAAATTTCTTGAAGGCATTCATTCAACGAATCGAAAATCCGGGCGCTCTCATGCTCGATATGATGTAAGAAAAAGGTTTTATTTATGGCGCAAAAATTTGATGTTACAGTTATTGGAGCCGGTCCCGGCGGTTACGTGGCAGCGATTCGCTCGGCACAGTTGGGCCTCAGCACTTGCATTATCGAACGCGAATACCTTGGTGGTGTTTGTTTAAACGTCGGTTGTATTCCTTCGAAGGCGATGATTGGTGCGGCGAACTTTCTTCACCGCATTGAGCATGACGCCCCCGAAATGGGAATCAACATCAAAGGTGAAGTGAAAGTTGATATGAAAAAGCTCGTCGCCTGGAAGCAATCCGTTTGCGACCGGATGGCCGGTGGAGTTGAGCAACTTTTGAAAGCTAATGCCGTCACGATCATGCGTGGCGAAGCTTCGTTTAAGTCTTCGACCGAACTCAGTGTCAAAGTTGGCGCGAATGCCGAGACGATTCAAAGTAAATATTTTATTCTCGCGAATGGTTCACGTCCGATTCAAATCCCGGGATTTGATATCGACGAAAAAACTGTTTTATCATCGACCGGAGCTTTAGCTCTTGACGAATCTCCTAAAAAAGTCGTCGTCATAGGAGGTGGATACATAGGGCTTGAGATCGGTTCGTTCATGCAGAAGCTCGGCACGCAAGTGACGGTCGTTGAAGCGAATAAAGGTTTACTTGTTGGTCTCGCTGATCCGGATTGCGTTCAAGTCGTTGCTCGTAAATTGAAAAGGAACGGCATCGAAGTGATTTTCGAAGCAAAAGCGAAGTCGTATAAAAAAGTCGGTGACGGAGTTGAACTCACGATCGAACGCGGCGGTAAAGAAGAAAAGATTAAAGCGGATAAAATTCTACTCACTGTAGGGCGACGCCCAAATTCAGATCAGATGAATATTAAACAAATTGGTTTGCAGCTTGACGAGCGTGGTTTCGTAAAAGTAAATGCTCAGCGAAAAACTAATTTTCCAAACATTTTTGCGATTGGCGATGTCGCTGGTCAGCCGATGCTCGCGCATAAAGCAAGTCACGAAGGTGTGATGGTTGCGGAAATTTGTGCGGGTCACAATCGTGCTTACGATGTGAAGACGGTTCCCGCAGTGATTTTTGTCGATCCTGAAATTGCTTCGGCCGGTATGACCGAAGAAGAGTGTAAGGCAAAAGGTTTTACCGATCTTAAAATTGGTAAGTTTCCGTTTGCGGCAAATGGCAAAGCCGTCTCCATGATGGAGACCGACGGTTTCGTCAAAATCATCGCCGACGCAAAAAACGATATCGTGCTCGGAGTTCACATTGTCGGACCTGAGGCGAGTAATCTTATCTCAGAAGCCGCACTCGCGATTGAGATGGGTGCGAGACTCGAAGATATCGCGCTCACTATTCATCCGCATCCAACTCTCGGTGAAACCATGATGGAAGCCGCCGAAGCCAGCCTCGGCCACGCGATTCACATTATTCAAAAGCCTCTCAATCTTAAAAAAGATGCGACGGCGGTGAGAGCTCAGGTCTAAATTTTTATGGAAGTTTCGAAAGAAGTTCTTACTCATTCCGTCGCGTTTCAGAATTGGGGACTCATTGGTTACGAGGAGTCTCTGCGTAGACAAGTTGAACTTGTTGATCTTGTGAGCCATGAGTTAGCGCGCGAGACGATCGTGTTTTGTTCGCATCCTCCCGTCGTGACTCTTGGCCGTGGAACTTTGCCGGGGGATTTATTCTCGTGGAAAGGTGAAGCCGTCGAGATCAGTCGAGGCGGTAGAGCGACGTATCACGGACCAAGTCAACTCGTCGCGTATCCGATTTTAGATCTGAGTTTGCGCGGGCGTGATCTTCATCAATTTTTTCGGCAGATTGAGACAGCGATTATATCAGCGCTCGCAGAGTTCGAAATCACGGCTTCCGGTCGCAGTGTTCAGATTCAAGATGATCTTGAAGTTGAAGCGACCGGAGTATGGGTCGGATCTCGAAAGATTGCTTCGATCGGAATTGCGGTTCGCAAGTGGATTAGCTATCATGGATTAGCACTCAACGTCGATCACGATCCTTCGGCGTTTCAAGGTTTGAAACCCTGTGGATTTAATTCAGGAACGATGATTTCAATGGAAGAAATTATCGGACGAAAAGTTGATCGTTCGGAAGTCGAGCAGAGTTTGCTCAAGCATTTATTCAAGAATTTTTAGGCGGATGTTTCTTCGTCGGATTTTGCAATTCCGGACTTACCCCGTGTCCGAAAAAAAATAACAGTAGTCTGCGGGACGTGACCTTCGAGTCGTGAGGCTCAGGCCGCCTGTCGACTGGATTCTATTTCTTCTCAATCGAAAACGCGACCTTCTTAACCCCAGCCGATTTAATCACATCAATAATCTCGGTAAGTTTCTCAAGC
>JAYTQQ010000228.1:0-2714 GCA_043746635.1 Bdellovibrionales bacterium
GGTTAAAGATTTTTCTATCTGAGATAATTTTTGGATGATTTAAAAAAAATATCTCACGACTAAGAGGAGTCATCGTATCTTTATTCGCAAGTTCCTCCACTTCGTTTGAAATTTCTCCGCTCGCAAAGCAGACCGTCGGTCGTGCGGCGATGGTAAGTAATGACAAGATCAAACTGAGAAGCATTAAGTAAATATAAACTACAATCAGTAACCTGGCATCTAGAACCGATTAACCTGGGGATTTCTATGTAAGCGTGTATTTAAGGCTTAAATTGCCAGGAACTAAGTCCTGCGGAAGATGTCCCCGCATCAAGTACCAAAAACGAAGTCGAGTCGAGTCTCAAAATCAATAGGACGACAGATCAGCGAGCCTCTGCTTTGCAATATCTTAAAGTCGAGGAGGTTTTATGATTAGCGCTCAAAAAGTTTCAGTCCTTTACAAAAAAGCTTCCCAAGAAAGTCTTAATCCTAGAGAGTCGCCAAAACATTTTTTGAATCGATACGATTCGTCACGCACTCAAATTTCATCTCAAGACAAAAAAGAATCGTTTGAGAATGTGCTCAAGCAAGAGCTGCTCAAGTCGAAATCCTTAAAAATTAAATGAGCGTGGAGGCTCAAAGACTCGCCCTGTATCTGAAACTGAGACTGAGACTGGTAAGCTGTAAACTGCTGACTGCAAACCGGCAAACAAAACCAACAAGCCATCTTTTCTAAACTCTACTGCGAAAGCTCCGAGTTAACAGAGGTAATCCCGCTCTGATCCTGAATCTGATAAAAATAAGTAAGCCTGCCCGAACTGAGATTAAGTTCCCAATCCATAGCGGTCTGACCCTTATTCATTTTAATACTGATGCGACCCATAGAAGCCGTTCCGACGAGATCAGCGCCAAAAAATACGTTGTCGTTTTCGATCCTAAAATTCTGTTCACCAGTAGAGAATTTTGACGATCCATGACCGCAGACGAAAGAGTCATTCAATCTCAATTCATGGTCCGAGGTCGCCGCAATCGTCAGTTTCACTTTTTCACAGTAACTTAAGCTGTTTTGTGTAGAATTCTGGGTGATCGTACCCGAACCATTCCAAGCTCCAATAAAAGGATAAAATGACGAAGTCTTATCGAACTGCATCGATGAATCTTTCGAAGTTGCTCCAAGATTGGTTTTAAGTCCATGACAACTCATAAACGTAACAGAAATAATAGAAGCAAATAACAAAATAAGTTTCATTTGAGTACCTCTTTACGAAGTAGTATTTAATCGTAAGTTCAAAGGGTCAATCACAGGCTTTGAAACAGAAAGAAAATCATGACAAAAAAGCTTGGACGTAAAACAAAGAGGCTCATTGTCCGGCCGTACGTCATTCGTGAGTGAAGACCTAGGAATCAAAAATACGAAGCCAGTTATAACGACTTCTCTTAAAGAATACCTCTAAAACGCCCAGCCCAGATTGAGTGCTGCTACAAAGCGAAGCTTAACACGCCAAACTGAATCGTCGGGGCTTGTAATTTGGTATTTGGTGTTAGGGTCTCCGCCAAAGGATGCGGCAAGGAGAGAAGACGCTTGAATATTTTTGTACATGGTATCGTCGACCTCTCCGCCCACTCCTAAGCTCAGACTAAAAGTTTGGAGATGCCACTGGTACCCTAACATTGTCGATAGGGAATACATTTGATAGTCAGCAGTTGCATCGACTACAACTGCGTTGTCTTCTTCGTGTCCCCATCGATAGGTCAGCGCCGGCGAAATAAACCATGAATTCAAAAAGGGACTGCCGCGAAAAAAATATGCTGAATTGAGCCCTACTCCGTGGCCGTTATTTTTTGTGAAGAAAAGATCTTGCTGAGTTCTTTCTCCAAAGAGACCAACGCTCCAAGAAGATTTTGCAATGCGAGTTGAAAAGTCGGCATTGAAGCCACCCAATAAAAGTGGCACAGGCGAAATTTTAATTTCAAATCGACGGTTATCTTGAGACTGATTCAAGTCTTGAGGTTGAGGCGCGCTCAACGATTCTTGAGCTGTCGCTCTCAAGCCTAAACTTAAAATTATCATGAGAAAAATGCGAGGCATTTCATTTCCTTTTTTTGTACTGCTACATCAAGGTACAAAGCTCGTGCCGGCTGCAGATCAAAGCCTGTGATTGTGAGCGCCTCGACGATATAAAATTGTAAATCTCTGCACAAAATTTGTCATTTTAGCGAAGTGATAGGGGCACGTTGTCTGGTTTGCCTCAAAGAGTATTTTTATATTTTGTCATGTTGACGGAATTAAATTTTTCTACCACGCTTATAAGGTCATAGTTTTGGAATGGTTGACAAGACCTAGCTCATCGTTTGATAAGTATTTTACACCGGAGGCGTTGATGGTGAAAATATTTTATATTGTTAGCCTTTTATTTTTTCTTAACTCTGCTCTTGCAGAAACGAAATATGAACTGCTTGGCACCGTTATGCGAATGGATTGTGGTGAAGTAAAAAAAGCAGATATCTTAGCGCCAAAAGCAGAGGCTCAAAAATTAAAATCAGACGAAAATTTAATGACGCTTATTAAGCTTGGCGGTCTCGGAACGATCGATGATACGTCGATTAAACTGACCAGCGAAGAAAAGAAAACCGTAGTTTCAAATTTATCAAGAAAGACAATGAAAGAGTATTTAGATAGAAGAGGCCTCAGGAACGAAAATCGTGATCTGCTCAAAGGTCAGGTCGAAGTGAGT
>JAYTQQ010000229.1:0-10683 GCA_043746635.1 Bdellovibrionales bacterium
ATAGTTCGAGCCCGCGCGCGAAGAATCGCTTTGTCGCGGTTAACTGTGCCGCAATTCCTGAAACTCTGCTTGAGGGCGAACTTTTTGGTTACGAAAAAGGGGCTTTTACCGGCGCTCATTCGGCAAAGCCAGGCAAGTTCGAACTCGCGAACAATAGCACTTTTCTGCTTGATGAAATTACCGAAATGCCGATCTTACTTCAGGCAAAATTATTACGCGTGATTCAAGAGGGTGAAGTAGAACGTTTGGGCGCGAAACAACCACAAAAAATTAATGTTCGTTTGATCGCGACTACAAATCGAAATTTAGTTGAAATGGTTCAGCGTAGAGAATTTAGGGCCGATCTCTATTATCGTCTAAACGTAATTCCCTTAGTGATTCCCCCTTTAAAAAATCGCAAAAGAGACATCGAAATTTTGGCTAAGTTTTTTTTAGGAGTTTCGTCGATCGTAAATAATAAAGAAAATAGACATCTCAGTCCAGAAAGCATTCAAAAACTTCTTTCATGGAACTGGCCAGGGAACATTCGAGAACTCGAGAACGTCATCGAAAGATCTGTGCTCCTCAGTTCTTCTGCCATCGTAACTCCGGAAGAAATTCATATTAATGGTTTCGAACAACAACAAAAAACATTTGATTTCACTCCGGGGATAACTTTGGCCGAAGCAGAGAAGCAGCTCATTCTTAAAACGCTCGAGCATACCGGTCAAAATCGCACGCGTGCCGCCCAAATTCTGGATATTAGCATCCGGACGCTGAGAAATAAGCTTCATGAGTATCATTTTGTTTCTCCGGTTGCTGAAACTGAACTTCCAATTGAAAAATCTATCGAGACTAATGTGATTTCTTTAAATCGAGGTGGATATGGCTGACCTTTTAGATAAAACCACACGGGCCTTAGCGGCCTCAGCGGATTTACGATCGCTCAGACAAAACGTTGTGAGCGCCAATATCGCGAACGCCGAGACGCCAGGGTATTCGGCTAAAAAACTAGATTTTGAAGAAGCGCTCGGACGAGCGCTCGAACTTGAAGGCGTCGGCGACATGAAAACTTCGGATGTTCGTCACTTCATGGGCGGAGCCGGTTCGATGGCGAACGTTAAGGCCGACACCTACGATAATCCAGACGCAAGTATCAACAACGACGGTAACACCGTCGACATGGAAAAAGAGATGTCGACCTTAGCCGAAAACTCACTTCTCTATAAAGCGGCGATCCAACTCATTAACAAAAAACTTGCGGCGCTAAAGTATGCTGCGGGCGAGGGTAATCGATAATGGATTTTTTAACTGGGATGAGAGTGAGCGCGAGTGGTATGACGGCGCAGAGAATGCGCATGAATACAATCTCGAGCAATATTGCAAATATCAATACCACTCAAACGCCAGAGGGTGGCGCCTACCGCAGAAAAGACGTTGTCTTCGAAGCGATGCCAGACGGAGCAAGTTTTGGGGATGTTTTGATTTCGGCGCCTCAAAGAGATATCGCGCGCGTGCAAGTCACCGACGTTATTTCAGATCGTAAAGCTCCTCTCCTGAAATATGAGCCCGATCACCCAGATGCAAACCCAGAAGGTTACGTTGCGTATCCAAATATTAACCTAATGGAAGAGATGGCGAATCAGATCACTGCGACCCGCGCATATGAAGCCAACGTTGCCGCAATGAACTCGACTAAAGACATGGCCATGACAGCACTCGAAATTGGAAGATAATTTATGAATTTTTAGCCTTTTTTTGGAGGCTAGATTTCGTTCAAGTAAGTGACAGAAGCTCGCATAATATAACGACTTTCGGTAAACTGAATGTGAAAGAGGTAAACCATGGATGGTTTAACAGTTAGAGGCGGACAACAACTCATCAACACTGGCAAAACGCAGAGTGAAACTCGTGCGGGTGAGAATGCTCCACTACAAACGCCGACATCCGGCAAATCTTTTGCCGATACTCTTAAGGATTCAATTCAACAAGTGAATCAACTTCAAAAAGACGCTGACGTCAAAATGCAACAACTCGCAACGGGCAAGACAGACAATATTCAAGACGTGATGATCGCGGCAGAGAAGGCCGACATCGGTCTGAGACTCATGATGCAAGTTCGAAATAAAATTGTCGATGGCTATCAAGAAATTATGAAGATGCAGGTTTAGTTAGTCATTTTTAGAGGGAGTAAGGCACTTGCAAAATGTTTTTCAAAGCTTAGTAGTTCAGTTCAGAGGCTTTTATTCAAACCTGACGCCGACGAAGAAAACTTCGATCATCGCAGCAGCTTTGATTTTAGTAGCGGCAAGCTTTTTTATGCTCTTTATGGTTTCTGGCTCGAACTACGCACCACTTTTTACAAATGTGGCTTCTGATCAAACTTCGACGATCATGGCTAAATTGCAGGCTAAGAACATACCCTTTAGGATTGAAGACGGCGGGAAAACAATTCTCATTCCTCATGAGATGGTAGCGTCAACTCAAATGGCACTCATGACCGAAATCGGAAATAACAAAGTTGGGTCGGTAGGTGCTGGTCTTGAGCTTTTCGACAAACAGGATTTTGGAACCACTTCTTACGCTCAAAGAATTAATTACCAACGCGCCCTTCAGGGCGAACTTATTCGCGCGATCAATACACTCGATGCAGTTAAGCAATCGAAAGTCATGATCGCTCTTCCTCCAAAGAAAACATTCTTAGAAGAAGGCTCTGCCCCTACGGCGAGTGTCGTGATTGAACTCAATGCGGGCAAAAGTTTATCTGACGAACAAGTGAAAGGCATCACTTACCTCGTAGGCAACGCGGTCGAGGGCCTCGATCCTGAAAAAGTAACGGTCATCGACACTCGCGGAAAAGTCTTATCTCGCGCCCACGATCCAGGTTCGCAAGCTGGCTCAGAGTTAGCCGAAATGAAAGCTAAAGTTCAGCTTGAGCTTGAAGACAAAGTTGAAAGTATTTTGACCAAGGCTGTCGGCCAGGGAAAAGTGATCGTTAAAGTAAACGCAGACCTTAATCCGAGATCTCAGATTACGGCAGAAGAAAGCGTTGATCCCGATAAGACAGCCGTTCTTTCAACGACCGGCGAAGAAGAAAATCTTGATGGTCAAAGAACAAATCCTACCGGCATTCCGGGGGCGCGATCGAATCTTCCGGGAGCGGGCGATACCGGACAAGTTGGTTTTAACCAAACAGTTAAAAAAGGTTTGAATACCACAAACTATGTTGTTCCGAAAACGATTCGTAATATACGTGAAGCCGCTGGCGGACTCCAAAAAATTAGCGTTGCCGTTCTCGTCGATGGCAATCTTCAAATGAAGAAGAACGACAAAGGCGAAGAGGCCGAAGTTTATACGCCAAGATCGGCCGAAGAACTCGCGAAAATCGAAACTCTCGTAAAGAGTTCGATCGGCTTTGACGAAAAACGTGGCGACACGGTTAAGATTGAAAACATGCAATTTCAGAAAGAAGATTTTTCTGAAACCGAAAAAATGCTTAATTCTCTTGAGCGCAAAAAGCTCATCAACTCGTTACTCAAGTGGGGACTCCTCGCAGGAGCTCTTGGATTTTTCTTCTTAGTCGTTCTCAGACCATTTATGCGTTGGGTCAGCGACAGCTTTCATGACAACGTCGAAGACATGCTTCCGCGTACGATCGAAGAGCTTGAAGAGCTTCAGTCTGTCGATAGTTCACTTCCTGGTATGTCGAGTGCGCTTCCGGTTCTTGAAGAGTCACTTGATCCCGACAAAGCAGAATCTGATCTTCTGAAAGAACGCATTATGTCTCTGATGGAAGGCGATGAAGAAAAAGCAGCGGGAGCATTCAGTCTCTGGCTTATTAGGAAGGACGCATAGTGATACGCCTGCATAAAATTGATTACGTCGAATATCAAAATCTGAGAGGCTTCGAGAAAGCCGCGATCTTGATGAATTTCTTAGGTCCCAACGCTGCTAAAAAACTTTTAAAGCATATGGATGACGGCGATATCCGCAAACTTCTCGCCTGCATGCAGAAGTACAGAATCGTTCCGATCGATATTACTAAAAAAGTTTTAGAAGAATTTTACGAAATGATTAATGAAAGCGAAGACTATATTTTCTCTGATAAAGTGACTTCAAAAGATAGCATCGTTGATGCCGTCGGTGAAGAGCGCGCGAGAGGTATTCTTGGTCACTTGAACGTGAACAACGCTGCTAGCCGTTCACTTGAGAGTCTCGAGGTTGTCGATGCTAAGTCGCTCGCAAACTTTTTAATTAACGAACATCCCCAAACCGTGGCCGTCATTCTCGCGCATCTTGAGCCTGAGAAAAAGGGTGAGGTTCTGAAACGTTTGCCAGAAGCTCTTCAAGCCGAAGTTGTTTTAAGAATGGCGAATCTTGATCATGTGGCTCCCGAAATTATTGCTGAAGTTGACCGAGTACTAAAAGAAGAACTCGCAAATCTCGGTACAGTTGAGCAAGCAGCACTTGGCGGAGTTCAGCCGGTTGCAGAAATGCTCAACGTCATGGATAAAAATACTGAAAAAGCCATCATGTCTCGAATCGAAGAGAAAGATCCAATCCTGGCTGAAGAAATTCGTAAGTTGATGTTCGTATTTGAAGACATCACTAAAATTGACGACAAAGGTATTCAATCTCTTCTTAAAGAAGTTCCGAATGATAAACTTCTCATGGCTCTTAAAACCGCTAATGAAGAAATTAAGAATAAAGTCTTCAAGAATATCTCTCAGCGCGCGGCCCAAATGCTCAAAGACGATTTGCAAAATATGCCGCCGGCACGATTAAGTGATGTCGAGGGCGCACAACAAGAGATCGTGAACGTTGCGCGTAGACTCGAAACCGAAGGCAAGATCATGATTGCTCGCGGTGGCGCAGACGATGCGATGGTATAAGTTATGATAGCAAAATCAATTATTGATAAAGAAGATGCAGACAATTTAGCGGTTACTTTTTCTCCGAAGAAGTTTCCGATGCGGATCACTCCAAACGCAGTTTCATTTCACAAAATTCAGACGAGTGAAAATCGAAATGATTTTCGGATCGAGCACCTTGTTTCTGAGTCGACTGGTATTGGCGAACTTGAAAGACTTTCGATCGAAGAGAAAGTAGAGCATCAGGCCCTCACTAAAGTAAAAGAAATGCAGGAAGATGCTTACAAGCAGGGTTTTGAGCTTGGACGCACCGAAGGAAACGTAGCCGGCTTTGAAGAGTACAAAGTAGGCATCACAACTCGGCTAGAAGGATTTGATCAGCTTTTAATGAAAGTTGAAAATCTCAAAACTCAGTTAGTGAATCACAATGAGGTTTATTTGATAAAACTTCTTTACCAAATGGCGACCAAGATTGCCATGTCCGAGATTGCGGAGAAACCAGAAACAATCATTTCTGTTTTGAGAGAAGTGACCGATACGGCCCAATCGGACCAGAAGATGAACGTCAAGCTTGCTCCGAGTGATTTTAAATTCATTACTGATTCTTACGAACAGCTCTCTCGTAATTTTGAATTTCTTAAAAATTTGAAGCTTGAAGCGGCTCCCGAACTTTCGCCGGGTGGCTGTAAAATTGAGACCAATTACGGCTCGATCAACGCAACGATCGAGCAGCGGGTTGCAAAACTCTGGGAAACGCTCTTTCAGAAAGTTCCGCGAGTTAAAGACGAAGTTGGTGATGAGACATGAGTCATGAACTCGATCTCAATCTCGACAAATACACAAAAACTATAGAGCGAATCCATTTGACTGAAGACATCGGTAAAATTAATCAAGTCATTGGAAATTTGATGATGGGTTATCTGCCCGGAAGTACTGTTGGCAGTATTTGCGAAGTTTCCCCAGCGCACGGATTTGATAAATTTACGGCCGAAGTGGTCGGCTTTCGAGACCGTAATGTTTTACTTATGCCGCTCGGTGAAATGCGCGGAGTAGGGCTTGGCTCGAAAGTTGTGTTGCAAAAACAAAGTGCGATGGTCAAAGTAGGTCCGCAGCTTTTAGGGCGTGTGATTGACGGCCTCGGCGAACCGCTTGACGGCAAGGGTCCGATTGATTCCCTTGATGAAGCCTTCATCTATAATGCAGTTGAAAATCCGCTTTCGAGACAAAATATTCATGAGCCTTTAGACCTAGGCATTCGCGCGATTAACGGTTTGATTACCGTTGGCCGTGGGCAACGCATGGGAATCATGGCTGGCTCGGGTGTGGGTAAGTCTGTGCTTCTCGGGATGATGGCCAAATCTTCTGATGCCGACGTGAACGTCATCGCTTTGATCGGCGAGCGCGGGCGAGAGGTGAAAGAATTTATCGATGATATTTTAGGTGAAGAGGGTTTGAAGCGCTCGGTATTGGTCGTCGCGACGAGTGATCAGTCGCCTCTCGTCAGGATGAGGGCCGCCTTCGTTGCGACCAGCATCGCTGAATATTTCTGTGCGCAGAAAAAACACGTTCTGCTCATGATGGATTCGGTCACTCGTTTTGCAATGGCCCAGAGAGAGATTGGTCTTAACAGCGGTGAGCCACCTGCAAGCAAAGGGTATACTCCAAGTGTGTTCGCGCAGTTACCGAAACTTTTAGAGCGTGCCGGAAATTACGAAGGGTCAGGAAGCATCACCGGATTGTATACAGTTCTCGTTGAGGGTGACGATATGGATGACCCGATCGCCGATTCGGTGAGGTCGATCGTTGATGGTCACATTGTCTTGGAGCGAAGTCTGGCCCAACGCGGACACTTTCCGGCAATTGATATTTTGCAAAGTACTTCGAGGGTCATGCGCGCGATTTCGAATCCTGATCATTTGCAAGTTGCAAAAGCCATCAGAGAAAATATTGCGATTTACAAAGAAGCCGAAGATCTCATTAACATCGGTGCTTATAAATCTGGTACGAATCCAGAAATTGATCGGGCCATTCGAATGCATCCAGCCATTGAACTCTATTTACGACAAGAGGTCGGTGAAGCATCGACGGTGCAAGACTGTGTTCAATATATGACCCAGATCAGCGGGATGCGATGAAGTTTGAATTCAGTTATCAGCAGCTCCTTGAATATCGAAAGCGTCTCGAAGAGCTCGCGCAAATTGAAAACGTGGCAGCTCAAAAGCAAGTCGACGTTGCAGAGGTTGAACTTGAACGCATGTATCAACAGATTGACGACTCAAGACAGCGTGCACGGATGTTAGAAGTTCAGGGTGGCAAACAAGCCCCAAGTCTAGCTTTCATTGATGATTTTATTAACAAGCATAAGATTCGAATCGAAATGCAGAGACGAGTGATTCGCGAACTCAAACAAATTGCAGAGATAAAACAACAGGCCTTGGTTGCAGCCGCCAAGGAGTATAAAATATTAGAAAAGCTTAAGGCGCGAAAGCTCGTTGAATATAAAGAGGTTATGAAAAAGCGAGAATTGAAGCAAGTTGATGAGCTCGTTACGACACGATTTAAAAGAGGAGAGGTTGCTTGAACCAAGGTTACGAGAAATTTTTTAAAGAGGCAAAACAGGCTCGCAAGCAGGAGCTGCCTCGAAAAAAGACAACTCAGGCGAAGAAGCCATCGAATGATCCGTTTTCTCAAATTGACGAGCACTTTGAGTCGCGCCCTTCTGGTCATCATCTCACTCCAGAACAGAAACTTAAAATCAAATTTATCGAGAGAAAGCGTCAACTGAAAAAGCAAGCTTCGCGTGTGAAGCCACCTTATTTTGCAATTTTGTGTTTCATCGCAATCGTTGTTTCAATTGTGGTTGGTTATCTTAATTATCAAAAAGTGACTTTCATTTTAAAGCGTATCGATATCGAAATGAACGGTGCGCAAGCGGCGAATAATGCAGCTCCTGCGAAAGACGCCGTAAAGTCCGCAAAAGAAGTGCCAGCCGCGGCAAATCCTGCCGATCCTGTGGGTGCAAAAGAAGAAAAAAAATCCCAGACCGAAGCTGAAAAAGCAAAGTCGGATGCACCTGACTTACGTAATATGACCAAAGAAGAATTAAGTTATTTCAGTCACTTGGTTGATCGAAAAAAAGAACTCGACCAGAGAGAAGCAGAGCTCAACAAGTTGGATGAAGAATTGCAAAAGCAAAGAGTTGAGTTAGATCAAAAGATTCAAAAACTTGAGAAGATGCGAACTGAAATTTCGGGTGTCCTTAAGGATCGAGTCCAAGTAGATCAAGAGAAAGTTGAAAAACTTGTTCAATTTTACTCGACGATGAAAGCTCAACAAGCGGCACGGGTGCTTGAAAACTTGAATGAAGATTTAGCGGTAGAGGTTTTGGATAAGATGAAAAAGAAGAGTGCAGCTGAAATTATGAATAGCTTAGATCCGAAAAAAGCTAAGAAACTCTCAGAACTCCTCGCAGGATATCGTAAACCAGCTAGTGATGAAGAAAGCAAAAGGTAGAAAATAGTGATTAGTGATGTAGGTTCAACAACTGATTTCTTCGTGAAGCCCGAGGCTAAGCAAAAGGCCATCCGACCCGAGCCCGGTCAAGCAGAAGAGACGGCATCAAATATGAAGCCGAGCAGTACGGCTTCGCCTCAAAAGAAAGCGCTGCCTAAGAGCGAATTCGCCCACAAGCTTAAAGCTGTCGCTAAAGAAAAAGATGCTCCAAAGCAAGAAGTTGATCGGTTTTCGAAAAATACGACGGGTTCGAAAGTTGAAGCGCCTATTGAGAAGCGTGCTCCTGCATCGGAAAAGCCAACTTCTGAAATCGATACTTTCTCTGATAACGAAGCTCAGCCCGTATCAATGAAAAACAGAATTGCAAAACAGTCTTCAACGAATCCGGCTCAGGTTCAATCAGCGACTGGCGAAGAAGATGCCGATTCGGTATCGAGTGATGATTCAAACATAAAGTCAGATGCCAATATTCGTCTTCTGTCGGTTCTCGTAAATCCTCAGTTTGACGTAAAAGATTTATCGCCGGGCGAACTCAAAGAAGTGAAAGAGGTTTTACGCGATCAACAAGCGCAAGTGAAACAGGCTTCGGTTCAAAAGTTCATGACTCAGTTACAAAGCCAGTTCGGAATTACTCCAGATAAAGTAGTGCAAGCTTTTGCTAAGATGGATGAAAAAGCACTCACCGCTCCGCCAAGCGAAACGGTATCTCAGTTTGTGAATAACTTGAACGTGAAGGGTGCGGCTCGCAATCAAGTCGCTGATCTCTACAAGCAAATGCTCAGCGAAACGGGCGAAGCCGCTTTGAACGAAAAACTCTTGGGTAACGATGATGACTCAAAGAGTGTTTCGTTGAAAGTAATAGATTCGACTCAAGCAAAGTTAGCTCAGTTAAACAAATCACTCGATTCGCTGAATGACAATTTTTTTCGTAATGGTGCATTTCAACCACAAAATAATCAGCAGATTCCTTCGAGTATTCGTGAACAATTAAAGAAATTGACCGAAGCAGGTCAAGAACAAGAAGACGAGTCGAAGACACCGAATAGCTTAGGTGCATTACTTGCGCAACTCGATAATAAAGCGGGTGGGGTAGCGGCGGCGACTGAAAACGGTGGTACGGCAATGACGGCAGCAACGACTCAAGCTCCCGTGATGGATATGAGCGCTTTTGCTAAACCAACATCAAACCAATCGCAAAATTTTGATCAAGGCGAAGGTTCACAAGATACCGCGCGCGGAACAAAAGCCTATTCTGCGCAAAACGCGGCGGCGCAAGCGGGTGCCGGGAGCGGCAAAAATTTCGCCGAAGTCTCGAAACTCAACATTAAGTCTGAAGGCGCGCAAGTCAAAGCAACTTCGGCAGGCAGCGTGACCAATCAAGCTCCAGTTGTGGCAGGTGCTGCGGGAGCGGTCGTTGCGGGTACGACGGCAGCGGCTCTGAGTCCAGAAAAAATGATGATCTCGGGACCGAATAAAGAAGACGCTGCAGAAAACGTTCAAGAACTTATCAAGCAAGCCCAAGTAATCATAAAAAAGGGCGGTGGCGAAATGAATGTTGAAATGAAACCAGAAGGCATGGGCCAAGTTCATCTCAGAGTTGCGCTTGATAATGGCCAAGTCAGCATTCAAATGATGGCCCAAAATGACAAAGTTAAAAAATTATTAGAAGACGGAATTCACGAATTAAAAAGCAATTTGGCATCACACAAGCTCCAAGTTGAATCTCTTAAAATCGGTATCGCGAATGGATTCCAAGATAAAAAAATGGAGCAACAACAAAGCGACGCTCAAAGAGAAGCGATGAGAGACGCTCAAAAAGAGTCGGCGAGCAATTTCGCAAGTGATATGCACGATCAAAGACAAGATCGTAATTCAGGTTTTACCGATGTTCCAGGCTGGAAAGCTTACAAGACTGATACCAAGCGTCTCAGCGTTGAGGCCTCTTCAGAAGCAGTTAGTTCATTTAGAAAACGTGATGATAATCGTAGACTCAGTTTGATCGCATAGGGAAGTGTAAATGGATGTTAAATTAGGAACTCAGACATGGACGAAATCGGGCGCGAGCGAAACTCCTCATTCGGAGATAACGCAAACCCTGAGCGTCGCTGATCGAGACAAAGCTCTCGGCGGTGAAGACGTCGGTACGGTTCTTAATAAGATCTCTGATCCTAATTACGTTGATCCAACGAAAACTCGCAAAGTCGGAAATAACCAACTCGATAAAGATGCCTTTTTAAAATTGATGCTGACGCAAATGAAGTATCAAGATCCATCAAGCCCAATGCAATCTCACGAGATGGCCGCACAGCTTGCACAGTTC
>JAYTQQ010000230.1:0-45294 GCA_043746635.1 Bdellovibrionales bacterium
ATATTAAAAGTCATATCATCGGTTCGGTTGCCAGCGGCGAAGCGATTATTTTGCAAGATGACTTTACCAAGTCTTACCGAGCTCCCCAGAAACTAAAGATGAAAGTTTACGAACGAATTCGCCTCCACAGTTTTGAGAATAAAGTGGTGCAAGACGCGACTCCAGATTTGTGGTCTCTTCGGCGTAATTTCGATGTGAACGCTGAGCAGACAAAAAATATTGAAAAGTTTGTACAAGATTTTTTGGACTCTCTCCCTGAAGTTTGTACGACAAGGCAAGCTTGGGGAATCGATGTTGGCTTACTCGACAATGGAGAAATGAAAATTCTCGATATCATTACAAATCGTGGAATGAAAACGGCATGGTCGTCTTACCTCGATGAACCGCGCATCCTCGGCGCTTATACGCGGCATATCCAAGAGCACCTCAATATTGAATTTCGGGGCTTCGGGGGATTTTTATTCAAACAAAATCTCGCGAATTACTTAAATTATTGGCAGCTCAAAAAAGAACGCGGCTCTCATATCGGCACTTCGCAAATACTAAGCGCAATGCCCCCTTGGCCTTTTTAGTCGCTGCGACAGCGTTTTAAAATCAATTTGTTTTCAATTGGCTTTCGTCTATAGTTCTCCGTATAGCAACTATAAGTAAACTTAATAAGTTTAGAGGAGAATCAAATGTCAGAGCAAAATCCGAAAAATAATTCACGTAGAAATTTTTTATTGCAGGCAGCACTCGCTGTTCCGGCGGCGATGGCGGTGCAGACTTTACTTTCAAACAAAGCTTTTGCGGCAGACGATCTCGTTTCTGAAAAAGATCCAGCTGCGGCAGCTCTCGGATTCAGACTTGATGCGAGCAAAGTCGATACAAAAAAATGGCCAAAGAGAGCTGGCGCAGAAGGTGCAAAACAATTCTGTTGGACATGCGCTTTGTACCAAGCTAAAGATAGTAAGAACCCAAAAGCAGATGCAACGGCTCCATGTTTAATCCTCGGGGGAAAAAAGGTTAAACAAACAAGCTGGTGTAACTCTTGGGCACCAAACCCAAACGTAAAAGCTTAAGAAGAGCTTTCTATACAAAAGGAGTCGAAATGAAAATCTCTCAGAAATTAATGGGCGCAGTCGGCGTGATCGCACTCATTGCAAGCTCATCTTTCGCTGGCGAAAATCCGCAACAAAATCTTTCAGTGAATGAACAAGATTTTTTGACAATTGCTTCAGTGAAAGTCACTGCAGTTCCTAACACCATTCCCGTCGTTTCTCCGTGCTTTACTATGTTGAAAGATTGCCCCGCGAATGTTCCTGCACAAGCCGCACTTCCGATTGGCAGCATCGGCACGATTGTGTCGATTGGTGAAAATATCTGGAAGATCGTTGAGGCTGGTAAACCATCAGCGCACATCGTATCGAATTCAGTCAGTGCACTTCCGAAAGAAAATCCGAACTGGAGCCAAATGACAGACTGGCAAGGGCCCCTCATAAAATCTTACCACATGGAAGCCGTGAACAAGATGGGCGTAAAGGTCGTGTCTATGGATTATAAAATCATGGCTTACTACGGCGGAAAATTTCAAGGAAAAGGCCAGTACCTTGCAAACCTCACCATGATTACTGACAATGTTTCAGTTGCCTGGGGATACGATTTGCAAGCAACCGCCGAACTCATGGATCTCGTGAATACAACAGATGAAGAGAACCCAGTTCCTGGCTGTACTCTCCAGATGAAATGGCGCACGGATACGCTTTTGCAACATCGTGAAGGTACCCACTCGATCTTCGTAAAAGGCGACGGCACCGTTACGGAATTGAAATAGTCTTTTCATTTTTTGCCGTTTAAAACCCTACGCTCATCGTGGGTTTTTTTGGTCTTTTTTTTACTTAATGCTACATTTCTCGCGCGCGTTTATCGACCGCAAGAGCTGCTTCTCTCATTGCTTCACTCAAAGTCGGATGTGCATGAAAGCTCCGCGCAATATCTTCAGCCGAAGCACCGAATTCCATAGCGATGACGGCTTCAGCAATCATGTCAGATGCGCGAGGCCCCACGATGTGAACCCCTAAGATGCGGTCCGTCTTGGCGTCAGCTAAGATCTTCACTTGACCATCCGTTGAGCCGAGAGCTTTCGCGCGGCCGTTCGCCGTAAACGGAAAACTTCCCGCCTTGTATGCTGTGCCCGCTGCTTTAAGCTCTTCTTCTGATTTACCAACGCTTGCAAATTCAGGCCAAGTGTAAACCACGCTCGGCACCGCTTCGTAGTTCACGTGACCGTGACCGTTTACGATGGTTTCGGCTACGGCAACACCTTCTTCTTCGGCTTTGTGCGCGAGCATGGGGCCCGCAATGACGTCGCCGATGGCGTAAATATTCGGAATATTCGTTCGGAGATGAGCGTCGACTTTGATTCTTCCGCGCTCATCTTTTTCAACGCCGGCATTTTCAAGTCCTAAGCCGTTCGAGAACGCTTTTCGGCCAACGGCCACGAGACAAATATCGCCAGAGAGTTCGACCGACTTTTTATCAGCATCTTCAAATTTGACGCTCACTTGATTGCCGCTTACTTTCACGTCTGAAACTTTAGTTTCGAGTAAAAATTCGATACCTTGTTTGGCGAGCAACTTCTGAAGATTTTTACTGAGCTGAGCATCCATCGGACCGCAGAGCTTAGAAGTCGCTTCGATCACTGTCACTTGAGCCCCGAGGCGTTGCCATACGGAACCGAGTTCAAGGCCAATCGCTCCGCCGCCGATGACCAGCATTTTTTTCGGAACCTCTTTAAGACTGAGAGCTTCAGTCGAAGTAATAATTTTTTTACCATCAAACTTTGCAAACGGAAGTTCGATCGGAACACTTCCGGTCGCAAGCATGATATTTTTTGCTTTCAAAACTTGCGTCTCGCCGCTCGAAGATTTCACTTCAACATCAGTCGCAGACTTGAGCGAACCTAGGCCTTCAAAGCTTGTAATTTTATTTTTGTTAAAGAGATATTTAATCCCGTCGGTCAAAGACTTAACGATCTTCTCTTTGCGATTCAGCATCTGTGCGAGATCGAGTTCAACTTTTGAAACTTTGATTCCGTGATCAGAAAATTCATGTTGCGCCTGTGAAAGGTGCTCACTCGATTCGAGGAGTGCCTTCGACGGAATACACCCGACATTCAAGCATACTCCACCGAGAGTTTTATCTTTTTCGATGACCGCCACCTTGAGGCCCAATTGGGCCGCACGAATCGCGCCGATGTATCCGCCAGGTCCGCTGCCAATCACGATGAGATCAAAATTCAAGTCTGCCATTTTTTATACTTCCAGTAAGATGCGAGTTGGATCTTCGATGCACTCTTTTACTTTTACTAAGAAAGTGACCGCTTCTTTTCCGTCGATCATGCGATGATCGTAAGAAAGGGCTAAGTACATCATCGGGCGAATGACGATTTGTTTATTGATGACGACCGCACGCTCTTCGATTTTATGCATCCCTAGAATCGCACTTTGCGGAGCATTCAAAATGGGCGTCGACATCAACGAACCATAAGTGCCACCGTTTGAAATCGTGAAGGTGCCATCAGACAAATCATCCATCGAGATTTTGCCGTCTTTGGCTTTACCGGCGTAAAATTTAATCGCGAGTTCAATTTCTGCAAGACTCATTTGGTCTGCATCCTTCAAAACCGGAACGATCAAACCTTTTGCAGTTCCGACCGCGACTCCGACATTGTAAAAATTCTTAAGAAGAATATCGGTGCCTTCGATACTGCCATTCGCTGGAGGACAGTCTTTCAAAGCTTCGATACACGCTTTTACAAAAAATCCCATGAATCCTAATGATACTTGGTATTTTTCTTTGTAGCGCTCTTTGTATTTTTCACGGAGCTCTAAAATAGCCGTCATATCGACTTCATTAAATGTTGTGAGAATGGCTGCCGTATGTTGAGCCGCCACGAGACGTTCTGCGGTACGCTTACGAATCGTCGTCATCGCGACACGCTTCACTTCGTGCACCGGAGCTCCCGATTTTGCTTTCACCGGATAAACTGCCGAAGCCCTCGGCGAAGCAGGAGGCACATTCGCGCTCGTAGCACCTAAGCCATTTCCGGTCGTGGTAGGCTGAGGAGCCGACGCGCCTTCAACATCCGCTTTCGTGAGTCTGCCACCTTTGCCGGTGCCTTGAACCGAAGCCGGATCTAAACCTTTTTCATCAACGACTCTGCGAACCGCCGGACTTAAAACACTCTGCAAATCAGAAGGAGCTTTCGCTGCCGGAACGGCTGGGGCGGCCGCTAACCCAGGAGCATTTTCAGAGACATAACCTTTGCTCGAAGTAGAGTTTTTAGGTGCGGGCTGTCCGGCCGTAGCAACACCTTCGGTATCGATAATCGCAACGGTTGCGCCGATCTTTACGACTTCGCCGGCCTTGGCGCTGATCGTGAGGACTCCATCATTGGGAGCGATCACTTCAACGCTTGCCTTGTCTGTTTCGAGAAGCAAAATCACTTCGTCACGATTGACGAATTCGCCTGACTTTTTAGTCCACTCACCGATCGTTGCTTCGTTGATACTTTCACCCACCGCTGGAATTTTAATTTCAGCTTTCATTATTTTGCTCTCCTGACTTGAGATGTTTTCGCCTGGGCGCCTGTTGCCGCTACGTTAGTTGTTGCCGTCGTGTAGGCACTTTGAACGAGTTCAGCTTGTTCGTATTGATGTACTTTTTCAGATCCCGTCGCAGGAGACGCACGCTCGGTACGGCCTGCATAGCTCAGGCTCACGTCGAGGTTCAGCGCAGCCGCAAGTTCGGTGAGTCTCGGTTGCATGAAGGTCCATGCACCCATATTTTTTGGTTCTTCTTGGCACCAAATAATTTTCTTCATATTGGTGTAGGATTTAAAAATTGCAGAAAACTGCGATTCAGGAAACGGATATAACTGCTCAGCCCGAATGAGCGCCACTTTTTCTTGGCCGGCAATCTTTTCTTTTGCTGCGAGAAGATCATAATAGACTTTACCGCTGCAAATAATCGCGCTTTCAACTTCTTTTACTTTTGCAACCGTATCTGGCAAAACTTCGTTGAACTGTCCTTCGGTGAATTCTTTAATTTTAGAAATCACAAGAGGATGACGGAGCAACGATTTTGGAGACATAATCACGAGTGGCTTTCTAAAATCACGCTTCATCTGGCGTCTCAAAACGTGAAAGAGCTGTGCCGGAGTTGTCATGTTACAAACCTGAATATTATCTTGCGCGCACATCTGCAAGAACCGCTCAAGCCTTGCACTTGAATGCTCAGGTCCCTGGCCTTCGTAGCCATGCGGAAGTAACAACACGAGCCCGCTCATGCGCTGCCACTTTTGTTCAGCACTTGAAATAAACTGATCAAGAATAATCTGGGCACCATTCACGAAGTCACCGAATTGGGCTTCCCAGATGGTTAAAAAAGTTGGATCACTGCTTGAGTTTCCGTATTCAAAACCCATCACCGCGTATTCAGACAAAGGCGAATCGTAAACACAAAACTCGACGTCGTCGGGTCTAATTTGCGAAAGTGGTGTAAATTTCTCGCCGGTTTTTTGATCGTAGTAAGCCGAATGTCTGTGCGAGAATGTTCCGCGAATAGAATCCTGACCCGAGAGTCTGACAGGGGTGCCGTCAAATAAAAGGCAACCATAAGAAAGAAGTTCGCCCATTCCCCAGTCGACGGCTCCGTCGCCATCCATCATTTTAGCACGGCTATCGAGGAGCTTTTGAACCTTCGGATTAATATTAAATCCAGCCGGAAAATGCGTGAGAATACCGGTCACTTTTTTCAAAGTTGCCAGGTCAGTTTTAGTCACGACTGATTTGTCAAAATCAGCGTGCTCGGCCCGTCTGAAGCCCTTCCACAACCCGTCGAAAACGAGTGGTCTCATTTCTGGAGGAGTCTTACGGGTGTTATCCAAAATCTTTTGGAGCTCATCAATTCGGGCTTTAAAAACGAGATCGCTCTCGTCGTGAGTGATAATACTTTCACTCTCGAGTTTGCGAGTATAAATTTCGAGTGCCGTCGGGTGTTTCTTAATTTTTTCGTACATAAGGGGCTGAGTGAACATCGGTTCATCGCCTTCGTTATGTCCGAAGCGGCGGTAGCAAATGACGTTGATGACAACGTCACGTTTAAATTCTTGTCTGAAACGAATTGCAATATCGGCCGCGCGTACGCATGCCTCAACGTCATCGCCATTCACATGAATGACCGGTGATTGAATAATTTTGGCCATGTCAGATGAGTACGGAGAGCTACGCTCTTCTTCGGGACTCGCCGTAAAGGCTACTTGATTGTCGATACAGATGTGAATGGTTCCGCCGACGGTGTAACCTTTAAGCCCACTCATCGTGAAGGTCTCTGCAACAACCCCTTGACCAATCATCGCGCCATCACCGTGAATCAATATCGGAATAACTTTTTTTCGAGAAGCCGTATCTTTTCTACGACGTTGCTTTGCTCGTACCATTCCGAGAACGACCGGATTGACTGCTTCAAGATGCGAAGGATTAAACGCTAAAGAAATATGGCAATTGCCATTTGCCGTCTTTTTGTCGGCCGAAAAACCTAAATGATATTTCACGTCTCCGTCGAAGAAGCTATTATTCTCGTCGCGAATTCCTTCGAATTCAGCGAAAACTGCCGGCATCGCCTTACCCATGAAGTTCACGAGAACATTCACGCGACCGCGATGGGCCATGCCCAAAACGAGTTCTTCACATCCGAGAGGAGTTCCGCTCGTGACAAATTTCTCAAGCATCGGGATCAATGAATCTCCACCTTCAATCGAAAACCTTTTCTTACCAACGTAACGAGTGTGAATAAATTTTTCGAAAGATTCGGTCTTAACCAGCTGATTATGAATCTCAATTTTTTCAGTTTTAGCAAGCGTCGGACGAGGCTGTTCAAATTCTTTAAAGAACCAATCACGAACTGTTGGCATCGCATCGTGCACTTGCACGCTGATGGTTTTGCAGTAGTACTCGCGCAGTTGGTTGATGATATCTTTCAGCTTCGCGTTGGGCATCCCGACAATCGACCCAATTTGAAAATTCTTGTCTTGATCAGCATCGGTCAAACCAAAGCTATGAAATGACAATTCAGGAAATGCTTTTGGTCCAGATGCGAGCGGATTTAAGTTCGCTTCGTAGTGACCGTAATCTCGGTAGGCTTTAATCAAATTATAAACGCTGAGCTCTGAAGTCGAAAGCGCTCCACCTTGTTCGGGGGCTAATTTTTTTGAAAATTCAATTCCTTCAAAGAACCTGCGCCAGTTTGAATCGACCGAATCGGGACTCTTCAAAAAGTTCTGATATTGATCTTCGATGTAGCCGACATTACTCTGATTGATATATGAAAATTTCTCCACGTGGTGGCTCCTCTTTTTTTAGGCGATGGAATGCCTCAAGCTTAACAAATTTCTCAAGGCTTCGGCATACTAAACGCTACGCGTCTGTATGCAATCTGGCCGAGTCCTTACTCTAGGCTTAGAAGGCTTACTCTTGAATTTCCTTTTATTCTGGATAAGAGTCTTACTATCAGGAGAAATTTCTATGTCACCAAACGTCTGGGTTCATAATCTAAATCCATTTATCATTCAGCTCGGAGATAACTTCGGACTCAGATGGTATGGCATGGCTTACATGACAGGATTTTTGGCTGGTGCCGCAGTCATGATTTTCATGGCGAAACGCGGGCGCCGTACTCTCAGTGTCGAACAAGTCACCGACTTCGTCACTTACTGCGTTCTCGGAGTCATGATTGGCGGAAGACTCGGTTATGTTTTGTTTTACTCTCCTGATCTACTGACGAGTTTCAAGGCGCATCTCTCTCTGATGATACCGGGAACGTCGATCGGAATTCAAACCGATCACTTTTGGTCAGCGATTGCCGTTTGGGAGGGTGGAATGGCTTCTCACGGCGGAATCATCGGCCTCATGGCTGCCTCTTACTTATTCGCGCGTAAATTCAAACTCGACTGGCTTCATTTAGGTGATCTTACTTGCATCGGCGGCACCATCGGAATTTTTTGCGGAAGGATCGCCAACTTCGTGAACGGCGAGCTCATGGGTCGCGAAGCTTCACCGACCCTCCCCTGGGCGGTAAAATTCCCGACGGATATGCATCGCTGGCTTGGTTACGAACCCGAAAAATTAGCTTCGCTGAAAGAAGCGGCATCTAAAATAGGAATTGCCCCCGACCAATGGATCGAATGGTGCAACCAATACCGCGTGAACACTCAAGCGAGCTCGCAAGTTCAGGGAGTCGTCGATCGCTTGATCTCTGAAGTGCAGAAGCACAACGCCGCGGTCACTGATGCACTGGCGCAAGTCTTGCCTCCCCGTCATCCGTCGCAAATTTACGAAGCCTTGCTTGAGGGAGTGTTTTTATTTATCGTGCTTTTTGTTTTCTGGAGAAAGCCCCGTAAACCGGGAGTCGTCGGCGCCCTGTTTCTAACTCTCTATTCGGTGGTTCGAATCGTCGGAGAAAATTTCAGGATGCCCGATGCGCACATCGCTACTCAAGAGTTCACTCACCTCGGAGTGACCCGCGGTCAGCTCTTGAGCCTGGGCCAATTCATTTTGTCGGCGATATTTCTTTACTGGTGTAGCCACCGCAAAGTCGATGTGATTGCGGGTTGGGGCCCCGAAGCCCAAAAGTTAAAACTCGAAGATGAAGTCGGCTCAGCCGCTCTCAAAAATAGAAAGACCCGCACTTAATCCTCTATCCGGATTTGGGCAACTTATAAGTTGCCCAAAGTCACTTTTCGAGGCGAAAATTTTATCGCGTTAGACAGAAGATTATTATTTTGTTTGATTTCATTATTCTTTGATTCTGAAATATCTGTCATCACGTGTTTAAGAGACAATTCATTGCAAAAGATAATATTCGCATCTTGATTGATAACCTTGATTGATAACAAAGACGGATTCTGAGCAGAATTTTAGAATCTCAGTTTCTCGGCTTAAAATCGCCTTGTAAGCCATCAAAATTATAGTAAACAGCATCAACGTTGCGACCGTCACACGAATAAAATCGTAAGAATTCACGTCCAAAGAATAAGTTTTGACTCCGTTCATAAACGCCCACGATTTGATTAATTGGTCGACATCAACGCCGACGCAGTCAAGCTCTTCGGCGATGGTTTCGCCGCCGGTCTTGTCACGAGTTTTATACCTTCAAGTTTCAAGTCTCTTCCTGAATCATTAAGGATATTTTGAATCTTTAAGACTTCGACGTAAAGCGGGTCAATTGTCTTTTGGCCAGCGAGTTCGAAGCTTGCGCGACTTCCATCGGCGTCTTCGAGAACAAAATTGACCGAAATAAAGTCAGAAATGCGCGGCTCGGGCAGAAGAGAGATCATGAACGCAGAACCGATATGGATAAACAAAGGAATATTCTGAAGCTTCGAAAAGGCCGCAGCTCTTTCGTCAAGCGACTTGTTGTTCTTATCGAGTAGGGTCGTTAAATTCACGATGATCTTTTTAATATCAGGCTTGAGTATATCCATCGCGCGCGCATGATTTTCTGGTTTTGTTTGAGCCATTGCGGCCTGAAGCGCTTCGCCCGTCAACAACTCTCTCACGACCTCGTCGCCACTCAAGTCAGCTGAATAGAGGTATTTTCTAAATAGAACTTCTACTTGCTCTTGTGCTAAAGTCGGCAGCGCATTCAGGGTGTCTCCGTGAATTGCGACTTGAAGCAGCGCATGGGCATTTCTATGTTCTGCCGAAGAATTTTTCCAGTTGGAGTCGATGACACTTTTGATCTGCTCGTAAATAGGAGTGGTTACTGAGCGACTCAAAACACGAAGTGTTTGCTCGAAGTCACGAGGTAAAAATTGCTTTTGTCGCAGTTCCAACGCTTCCACAAGCTCTAAGTATTTTGTTCTGTGAAAGTTTTCATCCGACAAAGAAAGTAAGTGAAGCGATTGATCACTGATACTGACTTTGTAATTCAACTCCCCCCGGACTTCTGAACGACTGTGGAATGAATCACTCTGATAAAATTCTCTTTTACCATTAACGTTCAATGTCGTGATTTTATGGTGCTCCGCTTCGGCAGTTCCTTGGCCTCCGGCGATCAGAGTGAGGCCTGCGGTTTTTGGATCGCGGCGCGCCGATACGATATCAGACGCACGAAAATTTTCGACCACGGCGGGACTGTGCTGAAGTGCCAAATCATGCAATGGTTCGATATTGATAAACACGCCCGGCTTAAGCTCAGCTGCGATATCTTCAGACCATTCAAATTTATTAAATACAATTTTCTTCGGGTAAACGAGATCCGTGAATGCTGTCTGATTCTCGCTCGTCATCTCGAGCATTTGATTATAAGCCGCAAACGCATTAGGATCGCTGAGGTCAACGAGCATCTCGAGCATCGTAACGTTATCGGCCTCGCTCACGTAAGTGAGATCAAGAATGTTATTAAAGATGCGGTGAAAAAATCCGTTCACGAACCCGAGCGCCGCAAATACACGGTTTGCGTAAAGTGAAATGTTGAGTACGGTCGTACTTTGTCCCGCAGATTTAAATCCAACGACTTTAATGCGAACTTTTGTCGGACTCTCTTTTACGAAGTGAAATTGAAAGTCTCCGCTCAGGAGTTGATGCTCGCCTATCGACACCGTCACGATTCCCAATAATTTTGAAAGCTCAAGACCCGGAGCCAGCTGCCAGTGCGTTTTCATCGCAAAATAATCACCAACATTCAATTTATCGATGACGTTTTGAGCCGAGAATGGATTCTCTTCTTCGCCGTACCTCGATTTGAGTTGATTCGCAAGGCACGGATTTGTGAATTGACGGTCATACTCGGCTTCAATCCTTGCGTTGGCACCAAGATCAAATGCAAACGGTATTTTACCGTGAAAAGCTCTGAGTATGAGGTCGTGATTCAATTCGAAATAATAGTGATCGGTGCGGGTAATGAGGTTTCCTTCGAACGAAGGACCAACATCGAGGTCGTAACCTCCTCCCATATAATCTGAAAGTCCGTGAAAAAGAATTTGTACTAAATTAAATTTGGCGTTGAAACCGATGTTATCAAGTTTAGAAATCACAGTCTTTTCACCGTAGGTGTCGCAACTGACGACTTCGACGCCGTTTTCTTTAGAACTCGTCTCTATGCCGAGTGGCTTTTCTTCCTGTCCTCGGTAGGCGTGCGCCGATTGAATTCCGGCCGTGAACATCACGACCGCCATGGCTGTTCGAATTTTAAATATATTTGTATTTATAAATTTATGAGCCATTGGATACGATCTCTCTACTCTCTCAGCGCTTAAGTTTAAACTCTATGCCTTATGTACCTTGAAAGATTCAGGCCATGCCCATTTAGACTCTAGGCCCGATTAATGCTTGGGCAGGGCACCGCGCCTGTCGATCCCCTAGTCAGTGACGAAATGCGCGCTGAGCATGAAGAGGCCGCGTGTTCGCACCTGCAGACACTTTTTTCAGATTTTTTTATTTCTTAAATTTCTCAGTCGCGAGAATCAGCGCCTTGAGAATTCCTGGTTCATCGACGGCGTGACCCGCATCCGGAATAATTTGCAGATCTGCATGAGGCATGGCCCCATGTAGATCGAAGGCATTTTTCACCGGGCAAACCACGTCGTAACGGCCGTGAACAATCACCGTCGGAACAGCTTTAATCTTAGAGGCGTTCTCGATGAGATAATTGTCTGAACTAAAAAAAGCACGGTTCATAAAATAATGACATTCGATACGAGCCACCGACAAAGCTTTTTGGTCCTCCTCGAAATTCGCTTTCGAATCTGGGCATGGATGTAAATGAAGGGTCGAGCCTTCCCATCCAGCCCAAGCTTTCGCGGCAGCCAGACGCACTTTTTGATCACCCGAGGTCAGACGCTTATAATAACTTGTCACCATGTCGGCACGCTCGCCTTCGGGGATTTGGGCAAGGTAGCTCTTCCAATAGTCGGGAAAAATAAAGCTCGCACCTTCTTGGTAAAACCAGCGGATTTCTTCTTTTCGGCAGAGAAAAATTCCGCGGAGGACGAGATGAGAACAACGATCTGGATGAGTTTCTGAATACGCTAGCGCCAGAGTACTCCCCCACGAGCCGCCAAAGACCATCCAATTTTCAATTTCTAACTTCGAACGAATCATTTCGATATCTGAAATGAGATGCCAGGTCGTATTGTCTTCGAGTTCTGCGTGGGGTTTACTTTTGCCGGCACCACGTTGGTCAAATAGAATAATGCGGTAATGTTTTGGATCAAAAAGTCTGCGATGAAATGGCCCAAAACTTGCCCCGGGTCCGCCGTGTAAAAACAAAACAGGCTGACCTTTAGGGTTTCCACACTCTTCAACGTAAATTTCGTGAAGCATATCGACTTTGAGAAAAAAAGTATTGTAAGGATCTATCTCCGGAAATAACTGATCATTCATTTTTGAAACATCTTAAGCTTTCGCGTGATCATCTGCACTTGTTCAATTTTAAATATCATTGCAAGAATCAGATAAAGAACAGAATAAATAAATAAATCGGTAACTCCAGAAATGAAGACGTGAGTACCAAAAGCCGGAATCAAAGCATAGTGATAAACCAAGTAACTGATCGCACCCGAAACGAGGGCGAGCGACCAAAGCTTCACGATAAAACTTTTTTTAAATTGGATGAGCCCGATCTTTTTGCCAAGCGCATTTCGAAGCAAAAGATATTCGATCCATCCCGCGATTCCGGCAGATGCCGTGAGTCCTGAGAGACCCCACATCGGCGGAACTTGCAGGTAGACCGGCAGGCGTATTCCCATGAGGTAACCGAGCACAACCGTCAGTGTCACGCGAATGAGCGCAAATCGCATCGGAGTTTTGGTGTCTTTCAAAGCGTAAAAGGCCGATGAATAAATACGGCCCATCGTTGCGGCAAGGAGTCCGATTGCTGATCCGGCGAGTGCGCGCCACACATCGAGAGTGTTATCGTGATGAAAAGCTCCGGTTTGAAAAACGCCGCCGATGAGCACGTCACCTAAAATTAAAAAGACCACCACCGACGGAATAACGAAGAACGCGACCCGTTGGGTACCCGACAAGATACGATTGCGAAGGAGCGCATTCACTTCTTCGCTCGTGCCCTGCACCTTCGACATCGCAGGCAACTCCGCTGCCGAGATTGACATTCCGAAAAGGCTCACCGGCAAAAGGTACAACATTTGGGCAAAACTCATGCTCGAAACCGCACCCGTCGGCAGAAGACTCGCCAACCAAATGTCGACGTAGGCACTGACTTGAACGACTCCTCGAGAAAATAGAACCGGAAAGAAATTTTTAATTACGGTTCGAGCGTTCGCACCAATTTTAAAACTCGGCCACAAGCTCGGTACATGTTTAAAAACTTGCGGTAGCTGCACGAGAAACTGTAAAAAACTACCGAGAAATAAACTCCAAGCGAGTGATTCAATCAGATCAACGCCGATGAATCTTTGCGCAGCCCAAAGCAAAACGACGATCTGGGTAAAATTCCAGATGACGGGAGCCGAATAAGAGAGAAAAAACTTGGAGTGCGTATTGAGAATTCCGAGGCACCATGCCGACAATACCAAGATTGCCGTTCCCGGAAATAAAATTTGCACGAGACGAATTGTAATACTGAGAGTCTCTCCTGAAAAGCCAGGCGCAATCAGCGGAATTAGGTGCGGCGCAAAGATCACGCCGAGCAAGCTCAGAGAAAAGACGACTCCGAACAAAAGCCAAAAAATACTGGCGGCAAGTTCGTTCGCCTCTTTGACTTTGTTCTGTGCCATTAGCTGCGCATAAACCGGAATAAAAGACGCCGACAACACGCCTTCTCCAAGCAAATTTTGTAAAAAATTCGGGATGCGGTACGCCGCCTTGAAAGCATCTGCAAGATTTGAATTTCCGAAGTAGTGCGCAATTGCGCGCTCACGCAAAAAGCCGAAAATGCGGCTTAGAAAAATACCGCTCGCAACTAAGAAAGCGTGACGTGAGGAGGCTTGAGGTGAGGTATTAGAAGTTTCTGTCATTGATGAATCGAAAATACGGGTGAGCTCACTGCTGCGCAAGATCCAGACTGCCCGGAAATAATTTGGTCGGGATCAACCGCAAATACGATACGACCATTGACCGGCAAGTATTGGATGCGGGCTCCGCTGGTACTGCTATTAATCGTTCGCGGTGCTTGAGCTACCGAACTTGTCGTTTTACCAGAGACGGTACAACCGTTTGTTTGGCTATCGACAACTGAATTTCCGGTGCAGACAGAATCGATGCTCATGTAGACCGGCACGACTTCAGTTCCTGTTGGGGCCGCCCCGCAACTGTTCGCGAGAGTGAGCCCGGCAATTTGAGCGCTCTGGGTAATGATGGCCGGCCATGTGAGTGTTGTGCTCATGCATGGATTCACGTTGGCAATTCCACCTGTGGCGCAAACATTGTCGGGAGCCGAATAAGCTCCGGCATTCCAACCGACTTGAACTTGATTCGCTATAATCAAGACGACGCACGCTACTTTATTCGGAACAGGCCCCGCTCCCAACACTGGTGCCGTCACGAAGTTTGAACTGACGGGAGTTTTAGTCAGCGGCACGCTCGCGATGAGATTTGCCTGGCAACTCGGATCACTCGTCATGAAAACACCGTAAAGTGAAACTCCGACATTTGAGATATTTGAGCGCGCGAGATTAGCGTGAGCTTGTTGGGCGATGAGAGCAAGAGTTGCTATGATAATTTTGATCACTGAACTCCGCCTTGAAAAAGCACACCCTGAAGTGGAGGACCGTATGAATAATCACAAGAAAAACTGATAGCGGTGCTGATACCGATGAGAAGAATGCCTAATATGAGTTTCTTAATATACATGCCCTTAAGCATATCGCATGCATGGGGCGCTGCAAGTTTTTTTTGGGTTTTTCTCTCTCTCTCTCTCTCTCTCTCTCTCTCTCTCTCTCAACAAAAAATAAAGGTGTATAAATCGCGATCTTTTACAAAACATAAATATATTTTTATATAAATCAAAAATTCAATTGACTCATCCGCCGCACGGCCGAAGCCTTGCCGCAAGAGCTTTGGACTACAGATTCCTGCGGTACTGCCCGCCCACTTCATACAGAGCTTGAGTCATCTGATACAAAGAACAGCTACGTGCGGCCTTCATAAGACTCGCAAAAACATTCTCTCCACCAAGGGCCGAAGTTTTAAGCTCAGCCAGCGCAATGGCCGCCTCAGCCGTGTGCGCTCTTTGGTAATCGTGAACGCGCTTGAGCTGAAAAGCTTTTTCTTCTTGCGATGCCCTCGCGAGTTCGATCTTGGGCGGAATGTAGTCGGCGATTAAAGTTTTCGGATCAATGTAGGTATTCACCCCAACAATTGGCAAATCTCCAGAATGTTTCAAATGCTCGTACAGCATGCTCTCATCTTGAATTTTGCCGCGTTGGTATTGAGTCTCCATCGCGCCCAAAACTCCACCACGCTCGTTGATACGCATAAACTCTGAGAGTACAGCTTCTTCAACGAGGTCAGTAAGCTCTTCGGTGAAGTAACTCCCCTGCATGGGATTTTCGTTCTTAGACATTCCAAATTCGCGATTGATAATCATTTGGATAGCGACCGCACGACGAACACTCTCTTCAGTTGGAGTCGTGATGGCTTCATCATAAGCGTTGGTATGAAGTGAGTTACAATTATCGTAAATCGCGAGCAGAGCCTGAAGCGTTGTTCGAATATCGTTAAACTGTATTTCTTGCGCGTGAAGCGAACGACCAGAAGTTTGGATGTGGTATTTGAGTTTTTGCGAGCGCTCTCCACCTCGGTAAAGATCTTTCATCGCGATCGCCCAGATTCTGCGGGCAACCCGACCGATCACGGCGTACTCAGGATCAAGTCCATTGCTGAAGAAGAAAGAAAGGTTCGGAGCAAATTCGTTAATCTTGAGACCTCGCGACCTGTAATACTCAACGAATGTGAACGCGTTACTCAAAGTAAATGCGAGTTGCGAAATTGGATTGGCACCCGCTTCGGCGATATGGTATCCCGAAATACTGACCGAGTAGAAATTCTGCACCTGATTGTGAACGAAGTACTCTTGAATATCGCCCATCATCTTCAAAGCAAAGTCGATAGAGAAAATACATGTATTCTGACCTTGATCTTCTTTTAAGATATCGGCCTGTACGGTTCCACGAACACTCTTAAGAGTCTCGGCAGAGATTCTCGCTAACTCTTCGGTAGAAGGCTTATGAGAATTTTCTTTTTCAAACTTTGCAACTTGCTGATCAATCGCCGTGTTCATAAAAAACGCGAGAATAATTGGAGCAGGACCGTTGATCGTCATGCTCACTGAAGTGTTTGGCGCGCAGAGATCAAATCCCGAATACAAACGTTTCATATCGTCGAGGGTGCAAATACTCACGCCGCTCTCGCCGACCTTTCCGAAAATATCAGGACGCTGATCAGGATCTTGTCCGTAAAGAGTCACGCTATCAAATGCCGTCGAAAGACGTTTGGCGGGTTGCCCCTCGCTCAGGAATAAAAATCTTTTGTTGGTACGCTCCGGCAAACCTTCACCCGCGAACATGCGTATCGGGTCTTCACCCTCACGCTTCAACGGAAATACTCCTGCCGTATAAGGAAACTCACCCGGAACGTTTTCAAGCTTCAAAAACTTAAGGCGATCGCCCCAGTCACGAATCTCGGGAAAGGCAACTCTGCGAATTTTATTTCCGCTCAAAGTTTTGACCGTAAGTTTTTGCTTAATTTCTTTGCCGCGAACTTTGTAAACCAAATCATCGCTCGAATAACTCGCCTTAAGCGCATCCCAATTCTTCAGTTGGCCGAGAACCTCTTCACCTAAATCCGACCTGGTTTTAGTGATTTCATCACTTAAATTAAACTTAAGATTTTTGCTTGCAACTTTTTCAAGTGAACCCAAGTAAGAAGCTTTTTCAGAAAGTTCGAATGTTCTTTTCTTATAATCCCGAACCGATGCCGTAATCTCGGCTAAGTAGTTTTGTCTCTCGGGAGGAACGATGCTCTTTCGATTGACGCCTTTCACTGACTTGCGGTATGCCGCAGGCAAACTGGCGAAGCTTCCGGCTGATTTTTCGTTTAAAGCGTCGGCAAGTTTAAAAAACAAATCATTCACGCCGAGATCATTAAATTGGGCCGCCTGAGTCAAAAAGATCGGGAGGCTCTCGTCTTCGGCGGTAAACATTTTGCGCGAGCGCCTATACTGTTTGCGAACATCCCGGAGTGCATCGAGAGAACCGCGGCGATCGGCTTTGTTAATTGCGATAAGATCAGCAAAATCGATCATGTCGATTTTTTCGAGCTGCGACTGAGCACCGAACTCTGAAGTCATCACGTACAAAGAAAAATCACAAACCTCGGTAATCGCAACACTGGCCTGACCAATGCCGCTGGTTTCGGCGATGAGTAAATCAAAATCCTGAGTCTTTAAAAAAGAGAGCATGTCGGGTAAACATTTAGCAATTTCGCTACCCGAACCGCGAGAGGCAACTGAACGCATAAAAGCACCAGGTCGCGACAACGAATTCATTCTGATGCGGTCACCTAAAAGTGCCCCCCCCGTTTTCCGTTTACTTGGATCGACGCACACGACGCCTACTCGTAAATGAGGATACGCGTTTAAAAATCTCTGTAAGAGTTCATCCACCAAAGAAGATTTACCTGCCCCGCCCGTGCCGGTGACACCAAGAACGAGAGGCGCATGAGGCTTTTTATTTTTAAATTTTTCGAGATGCTTTAAAATTTCGGCAGAAGGCTTCGCGCCCATCTCGATCGCGTTCAAAGCAAGACCTAATAAACGATGCGGAAGTTCGGGTCTCAACTCCAAATTTTTCTCTAAGTGTTTCTGCGTTTCTGGAGCCACCGGTGAAAAATCAGCTCCGTCGATAATCATTTGGATCATGCCTTCAAGCCCTAAACGTCTGCCATCTTCGGGATGAAAAATTTGCGCGATCCCGTAAGCTTCTAGCTCGCGTTTTTCTTCGTAGACGATAACGCCGCCGCCGCCGCCGTAAATTTTGACGTAATTAGCACCGGCTTGATCAAGGAGATCACGCACGTATCTAAAATACTCCATGTGGCCGCCCTGATAAGACGATAACGCAATACCTTGAGCGCCTTCTTGCAGTGCCGTCGTCACGACATCTAAGACAGAACGATTATGCCCAAGATGAATGACCTCCGCGCCCATGTCTTGAAGAAGTCTGCGCATGAGATTGATGCTGGCGTCGTGGCCGTCAAAGAGGCTTGCGGCCGTCACAATTCGAACAGGATTTTTCGGAACTCGGGACATAGAGAATAACCTTTATTTTCCGGTGAAGAAAGCTTTGCGTTTTTCAATGAAAGCTTTCGTTCCTTCTTTTTGATCGTGCGTTCCGAAGCATTCGGCAAATAGTTTTGCCTCAAGCTCAAGAGACGCTTTCAAACCAAAATCTTGACCGTCTAACATTGATTTTTTAATTTTGGAAAGCGCTAACGGAGCCCGACTCGCCATGGTCGCCGCAAGCTTGTGTGCTTCATTCATCAGTTCTGCCGCAGGGTACACGTGATTGGCAAGTCCCATCTGCAAAGCTTCAGCGCTTGAATAAAAATGACCGCTGTACGCGATTTCACGGGCCATACCTTGCCCCACCCGTCGTGGAAGTCTCGCCGTGCCACCAAAACCCGGAATAATCCCGAGCGTACATTCAGGCAAACCAAATTTGGCTTTATCGCTCGCCAAAATGAAATCGCAGCTGAGTGCGAGTTCGAGACCTCCGCCAAGAGCGAAACCGTTTACGGCCGCAATAACTGGTTGAGAAAAAGATTCGATGCGAGAAAAGAGAGCCTGTCCAGTATGGGCGAAATCGAGCGCCTGCGAGCCAGAGAGTTGATCGATCTCTTTAATGTCAGCTCCAGCAACGAATGCTTTTTCGCCGCTTCCGGTGATGATGACGACTCGAATATCTGTCGATTTTTGAATCAAATCAAAAAGATGATGAAAATCTTTGAGAACATGTGCGTTCAAAGCATTCATCGCTTCGGGTCTTTCGATCGTGATCGTCGCAATATTTTCGATTTGGCTAAAGTTCAAGGTTTCGAATTTCATAGTGTATCCTTTTTGAGAAAAACATATCCGTCGAGATAGCGCTCAAGCGTACCGTGAGTTTCAATGAAACTATCATAGACAATTGTTTCGAAACCTTCAATTTCAATGAATTCTCTGGGCGCTAAGCAGTATTTAAGCGAAAACCCATTATGGAGATGCTCAAGTGTATTAAAGGTACAAATGGCGAGCGAAGTAGACAGAGTTTCGGCCGTCGCCGCAGAGCTGATTCGTGCCCAAGAAAAAACTTTTCAGGAGGGCACAGTTGATTCTCTCTCGAGCCAAATTTATCATTCCATTTCTGGCGTTCGTTAAGGGTATGCGTAAAACCCTCTTCCTGATTTGCGACCAAGCCATCCTGCCTCAACGAATTTAACGAGAAGTGGGCAAGGTCGATATTTTGGATCGCCTAATCCCTCATGGAGCACATTCAAAATCGCTAAGCACGTATCGAGCCCGATAAAATCGGCGAGTGTCAACGGGCCCATTGGCTGATTCGTCCCAAGTTTCATCGCCTCGTCAATTCCTTTGGCGTCTGAAATCGATTCGTAAAGCGCAAAGCACGCTTCGTTGATCATCGGCATGAGAATGCGATTGACGATAAAGCCAGGCATGTCTCGACCTTCAATAAAGGTTTTTAGCATTTTCTCTGCGAGTTCACGAACTGCAGAAAAAGTATCATTCGAAGTCTGAAGACCGCGAATTCCTTCAACTAATTGCATCAGCGGAACTGGATTCATAAAATGCATCCCGCAAACTTTTTCAGGGCGCGTGGTCGCTGCCGCGATTTTTGTGATCGAAATACTCGAGGTATTCGAAACGAGAATCGCATCTTTTTTAACGGCTTCGTCGAGCGATTTAAAAATTTTAAGTTTCAAATCAATATTCTCGGTCGCCGCTTCAATCACGATATCGCAATCTTTCAGCGCCGAAACATCCGTTGCGGTTGTTATATTACCGAGCAAAGCTTTCTTTGCATCGGCCGTCATTTTTTCTTTTTTTATCAAACGATCACAACTTGATTCAATCGTCGAGAGTGCTTTTTGCACCGCCGTGCTTGAGACATCCATCATGATGACTTTAAAACCTACCGACGCGACGACTTGGGTAATACCGTTGCCCATTTGGCCGCTGCCGACGACTCCAACTAATTTAAACATGATCTCTCTCCTTAATTGTATTTCTGTGCAAAAGGACTAATCCGCCAAACTAATAAAACCTGGTGAGTGTCGTTGAGAGGCGCAGGTAAAACATTTCGACTCGCATAAATGTATAAATTCGAAGTTTCGAATTTCGACTTCAAGCAAGCCCCGATAGTATACTGCTGATTGGTCGGCATCCCCGCTTCTTTGGCATCAAAGTAATCATAGCGAAACAGCGCGCCCCACATTTCTTTGATCGGAACGTAAACGTCGAGATGACCCGTATTAGGGTGAACATTTCTCTCAGTTTGGTAAACATCCATCGTGGTGAATTCAAAACTCGATTCAATATCTTTCGAGCGGTATGCGAAGAAAATATTAAAAAGTCGGTACTTGGCTCCCTCGTCGATGTTAATGCCTGTAACTTGAGGACTACCTGCGGGAGTCGCCGCTAAATTTCCGGTGGGGTCGGTCGATAAAGGATTTGTCTTACCGGTTTGCGCACTGAGGCCGCCGGTAAAAAAATTGCGGTGGTAACCAATTCGCGTAGTGAACCAAACCTGGTTATCAAGCTCTTGCCCGCTCTCACCGTTGTGGATGAGCCAATCATTAAAAAACCCGTCGTTTGAAATCGAGTATCCGACTCCTAAATCACGAATGCCGATGAGCCCACGCTGATAGAGAAGACTTCGCTCAAATCGTAAATTGGCTTCGTTCACTCCACTTTCAAGACCGAACGGAATGGGCTGAAGCCCTAAACGTGCACGACCATATTCGGTTGCGATTTGAGCGTAGCCTTCGATCATTGCGAAGTTTTCTTCGCTGACGGCACCGTACCTCGCAGGAACTCCGAGCAAAGATTTTGTTCCGAAAGCGAAGTGTCCTGAAATCATGTCTCCGCCTGTCCAATCGGCAGCGGCGTAAGAACGACCAAGTAAAAATTGACCAGACTTTGGCTCAGAATAATCAAAGCGTGGAGACAAAAATAGGTCGCTCAAGAAAACCTTGCCGAGCTTTTCTTGGTCCACGCTCGCCTGATCCAGAATGCTAGGATCGAGCACGAACGAATCTTGCGCAAAACTTGAACGTGATGCGAAGAAAACGCAGAAAAAAACGCTGATCAAGGCTTTGAATTTCGACTGGACTAAAGTGGATAACATCGCAGTCATTCTATTCACAGGAAGACGCAGTTCTCAAGCGATCTTTCTGGTCTTGATGATTGGCGCCCCACGTATCAAAATAAGGATTAATGCATCATTTCAAAGCATGCCTCGTTCTCATATTTTTAAGCTTTTCGGCGGCTGTTCAGGCTGTGCCGGTCTACTTGAATCCAAGCAGTCTTTTCTCAAGTGGATCATTTCCGCGTGAGGTTTTAGAACGAAAGACTCACGACATAAGAGTCGAAGCTTGGTACCATGTCAAAACGGCAGACAACAAAACGGGCTGGTTGCCGTCGGCGCACGTTTTAGCCCCGCTTGAACTCACAAAATTTGTCTACAGCAAAGACGCTCTTCGTATTCGTACCTCCCCCCATATGGAAAGCCTCAGTTCATACACTTGGCCTCCCGATCTTAAACTTCGCGTTCTCGAGATTCGCGGAGATTGGGTTTTCTGCGAGCGCATCACGCAGCTCTCTGGGCCGCGCAATTCTTGGCTCAGAACCGATGAACTTAAAATTAAAAGTAACGAACTCGGCAGAGCGTGGATGAAATCAAATACCAAACTGACCTCGACTCCATCGAGAGATTCTCATTTGATCGAAACCATTCCGGCGCATCACTTCGTTGAAATTCTACTTGAATCGAAAGAGACCCTTAAAGTTCAGGCCGAAGGTTACATTGGGTTCATCGCAAAATCTCAAGCGGTGACGCCGAAGGATCTCGGCAATACTTCGGTCTATCCGAAATTTAGTTACGATCTGAAACGCATTCCCTTAATGAAAGAAGCTTCTGCCGAGTCGGCCTTGATTGAAGAACTAAAAGAAGTTTCACCGCTTAAAGTTTTAAATCGTGAACTTCAAAAATGGGGACAAGTGAAAATCTCCGACGAGGGAACGTTCTGGTGGCCGATCGATGATGAAAATCTCGCGAGCGAGACGTCCGACCAAACAATACAACTCACGACATCCGAACTTTTTGATCGCAAAATTTACGATATGGTTTCGAGCCCCGATATTCCGTATCTCAAATTTGCTTCGGCCCGAGGAATTTTCAAAACCCTCGACGGTAAAACGTGGACCCAAATGAATCAGTTTAAAGACGACAATTACCCGTTGGCGGTTAGCCCAAACGGTACCATTTTTATTGGAGCATTCGCGAGCCAAGATCACGGTGACACCTTTGAACCTTATCTTCGCTGGGAAAACCTTATTACTGCGGCTCGCGTAAAGTTTCACGCGTCGCCCAGGTATTTGCAGCTCTTAAAGGTAGTTCCCCTCGATTTTTTGGGAAATGAACTCGAACTTAAAATGGATATTGGACAAAAAATTCCGAGCCATTTTCATAGCCGTGATCACGGCGCTACTTGGCAGGCGATGTAGCTTCCGGATACATGACCGCGTGTCTTTCGTTAAAACACTTTTCCATCTCGTCGTGAACTTGATTCGTCAGCTCAGCAATCTGATTTTCTTTGCCCATTGTATCAATCGGTTTTAAAAAATGAATTTCGATCGTGCGCTTCATGCGCCCCACGTTCGGCAGCCAATCGTGCTTCGACATGACTTCGTAACTTCCCACAATGACCGTAGGGATGAGCGGCGCCTTCGCGTTGATCGCAAACATGAATGGACCTTTTTTAAAAGATCCAATCTTAGGAGTTGCCTGCCTGGTCCCTTCGGGGGCCAAGATAAAACTTTCACCGCGCGCAATGCGAATTTCTGATTCTTTATAGACTTTAAAAACTTCACTGCGATTTTCACGAACGATCGGGAGAGCTCCTGCTGCTCGCATGCCGTGACCGAAAAGTGGAATTTTAAAAAGCTCAATCTTCGCACCGAATCTTACCGTGAGATCGGCCACCAGATGAAAAGCTAAAATATCGAAATGACTTTGGTGATTAAACACAAACAGCCCACCACGCGCTCGCGGAAGATTTTCGACGCCAAATGCTTTGACTTCAATTCCTAAAAACTTCAGCGGAAAATAAGCCCAATACCAGATAATCGCATTGAGAATTTTAGTCTGGTTGAGAGAACCAAAAAGGACAATCCCGACCGCGATAAACATGGTGTAACCAACGAAAAATATGCCACCGGCGATGGCGCGAAAATAAGTCCACAACCAAATCACGTGTCATGACCCTCTAGTTGATCACCAAAAACACGCTCACGCGCTTTGATTCTTTGACGACTTTTGTATTCATCGTGAGCCATCGGTCCGCTTTGATTTTTCAAAAAAGTGTCGTGGTCCATTATTTGTATTTCGTAAGGATAAAAAAAACGAAACGGGCGAGCGCTTTGCCCAGTCCCGACGGTGACTGTAATCAACTTACGGTTGATGAATTTAATAAACTTATACTCATCTCCCGAAAACTGGTTTTCTTTTTGAAGGTACTTCGCTTGTACGTCTGCGTTTTTCAATTTTTCTAAAAGACGAAGCTCAAGGTCGACTTCAAACTTAGGCCAATCTTGTTTTGAAATGACTTTGCCTTCGGCTTCCAAGGTTTTCATAACGTCTAAAAAAAGATTCAGCGGATAGAGCGTATTATTACTCTGATCCGGAATAATGTGCGCAAAACTAATGATGTGATGCTCAACGAGAAATCGAATCACCCGGAATGAATCAAAAATATTATTCGTCACAAAACGAACGCCCAACTTATCAAGAAGTGTCAACGCCACCCGTTCGGGCCTAGCGAGAAGCTTAATCACCGAACTCGAAGTCGTCTTGAAAGGCTTGATGTTAAACTTGTTGAGTTGGACATCTCCAAACCGAGTGTCGCGACCTAAAATAATTTTGTCATTGTGAGATTCGATCGATTCTTGTATCGGATTTAGGATCTGCCCCTGAATTTCATCGTTGAAAGCAGAGAACAAATCATTTTTAAGATGCACGTAAACGTGCATGACCCGCAAAATCGCACATGCCCATTTTCTGAGCTCGCGATGTTCTTTGCCCTTCTCGCTCGCAAAAATCAAAAGCTGACCGAGATCACCCAGACGTTCTTGCGTCGCCACTTCATCCGGAATTTTTTCTCTATCATCCAGCAAATGATCTTGGATCATGCTGATGGCGCGCTGGTAAGAAGCCCAGAGCTGCTCACGATCCGAAAAGGAGTTCAAATCATAGCCGTAAGCGAGAACAAACTGTCTTGCCTGATCCTTATCTTTCACGTTGAGGCGAGGGATATCGAGGACTGAAACTCCACCCACGACGCAGTTGAAAACCGGAGCTTGAAATGAAAAGTCGATATTCATAAAAACGAACTTAGTACAATGTAACAAAAGTTCAAGCTGTTTTAGGTGGCAATCTACCTGCCCGGCGAAGTGGCGGTCTGGTCGAGGTCTAAAAATTCGACAAGAGGCTGCTTTCTTGTTAAACTTGTCAGATGGCGGGAGCTACAACACAGGGCACACAAAAATATTTTACCACTCATCCACATTTTAAATCTCGAAAGTTAGGCTCAACTGGATTTTCAGTTTCACCTTTTGGGTTTGGAAGCTACCGGATAAGTGAAACCGAGCCCGCACACATTGAGGCGTTGAAAAAAGCGCTCGAGTCTGGGATTAACCTCATTGATACGAGCAGCAATTACGGTGACGGAAGTGGCGGCGCCGAAAAACTCATCGGCCAAATCTTAGAAGATCAATTTCGCATCGGAAAAATTGAACGCAGCGAAATCGTTCTCGTCACCAAAGTTGGCTACGTTCAGGGAAAAAACCTGACAGAGGCAAAATCCCGCATCGAAAATAACCAAGGCTGGCCCGACATGGTTACCTACCAAGATAATATTTGGCATAATATTTCGCCCGAATATTTAAACGAACAGATTATTAATTCGCTGACCAATCTACGCGTCGAATGCATCGACGTTTTGCTGGTTCACAATCCAGAATATTTCTTAAAAACATCGCACCAAAAAGATGTCTACTACGCGCGCATCAAAAAAGCTTTTGAATTTCTCGAATCGCAAGTCGAGGCCGGACGTATTCAGTACTACGGAATTTCAAGCAACACTTTTATCGATCCAGAAAGTTCGTTTGAAAACACCTCACTCGAAAAATGTTTTTCGCTCGCGCGTGATGTGAAAAAGAATAATCATTTTGCGGTCGCGCAGTTTCCGTTTAATCTTTTCGAAAATCAGGCCGCGACTCTGAAGAACAATTCGGGCAAGACGCTGCTCGAGTTTGCAGCCGAACACAAAATCGGGACCCTCGCGAATCGTCCGCTGAACGCTCTTTTGAGAGGCAAGATGAATCGCCTCGTGAGCTACCCAATTTATGATGTGGTCAAGGTTAAAGGTGATCTGCACAGGGTGCTAGGCCGAGTCGTTGAGCTTGAGAAAAAAAATCTCAGCTCTCAACGCACCCAAGGTCTGCTGTGGGGACAAGCCCTTCGTGAAAATTTACAACAACTCGATGACATTATTGAATGGCGTGAGGTTTTGTACCGTCAGATTTTGCCTTCGCTTGAAAGTGCGTTAAATCGTTTACCGTCGACTTCTGAAAAATGGGCGCTCGAATATCGAGAGAGTGCCCTTGAACTACTCGCGTTGATCACGAAGAATCTCGAAAGCATGGGCGCGCAGCGTGCGCAGATTTTGATTGAGCAAATTGCAACGACGAGCCCTGATTCGAAGTCTGCGCCGACTTTGTCGAACGCGGTTTTGAGTCTTTATACAAGCTTGCCTCAACTCAGCAGCGTTTTGGTAGGCATGCGAACTCCGGAGTATGTGGAGGACTGCTTGGGTGCAACGACCGCGATTTCTGAGAAGATCGTGCTTGAGACTTTGCAGAGCTTTCTGAAGCGCTAGGTTGAGCGGCAGGCCTATCGAAAATTTATCAGGGCTATAACGGGCGCGATTGCCATGGCAGTTACCGGTTCAAGTCGCATGAAGAAGCTTGAAGAGAAATTTTGAGATTACAGGCCTTTCACTCGTATTGTGATCGGCTTTAAAGCGATGCTGACTCTTAGAAATTATATCGAGATCAATGAATCAAAATATTGTTTAAATATTATTTTATTTGAAAACCCACAAAAGCCCGCAGTGTATAAACCGTCCAAACCACAGAGCCGCCGGCAAACGCCAGGGACCCTAACTGGCAATAGCAAACATCAATCCCTAAGCCGCTTTCTTCAAAAGAACGTGATTCATCTCAACCTTCAACCGCTCTTGATCTTCAGCCCACAACGGCTGCGCCTCAGTAAAGATCTTCACCAATCTCGGATCAAATTGGCGACCCGCAAAATCTTGCAGTTCTTTATGCGCAACTTCAGGAGGCAGACCTTTGCGGTAAGCTCTCATCTGGGTCATCGCATCGAAAGTGTCGGCTACTAAAATAATTCGGGACTCAATCGGAACCGCGTCGCCCATCAACTTATGGGGATATCCCATGCCATCGATGCGTTCGTGGTGATGCAAAATTCCTGGAATCATTTCTTTGAAAAAAGCGTGATGGGTAAGAGGCTGAATAATTTCTGCAGATTTAATCGGATGAATTTTCATGATTTCGTATTCTTCGGCAGTCAGTTTTCCGGGTTTTAGAAGAATTGAATCTGGAATCGCAACTTTGCCCACATCATGAAAGAGTGCAGCAAACTCGATAACCCGTGAGTGATAATCACTGAGCCCCGAGGCAACGGCGAGCAAACGGCTGAGATGACTGACACGCATACAGTGGTAAAAAGTCTCAGGGTCCTTTGCGTAGACTGACTTCATTACCGACTTAGCGATGTTTGTAGTCCACTCTGGAATGTCTCCCCACATAGGTTCCTCACTTGAAAATAGATAACGTGCCCTAAATAACTTGTCGGCGACAAAGGTCTGTGACTAGAGTTGATTATTTCTTGATAATATATGGATTCCATTTAGATGGCATTCAGATGGCATTCAGATGACATTTACCAAAAATTAGCTCTTATAATACTTTTGTGGGAGACTCAAAATGAGACAGTTATATGAGAGAGCCAAAACGAGACAATTTAATTTTAGGCGATTTTCTTTTTGAACTCGAGCCACACGCCTTTGCGACTGAGGCGAGAGGCTTCTTGCCATTCACGGTCGGTGATCACCTGCGAAAGTTTTCGCATTTTATTTTCTGGTAAGATATCGGGATCTAAAAAAATGCGTGCAAAACTCGGATGCTCGTCAAATAACGGAGCAAGCTCAAACATCAGAGCCACGAATCCTGCAAGGTCCGAAATCGTTGCTAATTCGTAACTACGACCCCGCTTGAGACCCTGAGCGATTCGTTCGCACAAAACTTCCTTACCGATAAACTGAACCACTTTCGAATGGTAACTTCGAAGGTGCCAGTAAATGAGTTTCACGAGATCACTTTCGATCGCACGACGGCAACTTAAGAGTTGCGCATCTGAAAGCTGAAGAAGACAGTCTTCAGGACGAGCAATCGATAAGCGATGAGCGTCTGACTTATTCAACAGGCTCAAAAACTTGACTTCGAGGTCATCTAAGTTCGGAAGTCCAACAGACTCGATCGGTCCAAAAAACATGCTTTTTTCGAAGTCGGTCCACATTTCAAGCAAAGTCTCTAAGACGGCAGCATCGTGAAAGCGTAAAAAATACGGACTTCCTTCAGGACCTTTCGTAATAATAAACTTTTGCAGATGGGCACCCAGCTGAGCTAAGGAAACCGGCGCCACTATAAAAATTCCCCAGCGTTCGGTTGAGAGAGAAAAACTAAACCAGTCGAGTGCCTCGTGGGTCACCTCGACGAGTTGGGGTGGTTGATAGTAGACCTTGTCCCAGGCGATCATTTCGAAGAGCTCGGTATCGGTGTCTTTGATGTCGAGATGCTGTTTTGGCAAATGAAACGGAATTTCAAAGAAGGGATCTACCAGCGCAAAAAGTCTCTTTTGAGATGCAAATTCAGAAAGCTTAGTTTGCAGACTGGGATTTCGTTCGACGACACAATTATTCATTACCTTACTCCTCGGCAGCTTGTATCTTTGTGCTTTAGCTTTTTCGAGTGGCGCAGAGCGCGCTTTTGCGATTCTGTTTTTTTTTAAATTGGCCTATTAAAAAGAACGACAAATCTTGCTCTGTCCCATATCAAACTGAGGCACTTGATAATTCGGCTGCAGAAGTGAATACTTTCTATATGCACCAATCAAGACCTCTAACCGCATATTTCATATTGGCAATCTTTTGCCTCACTCTCGTTTCTTGCGCGCTCGAGACGCGAAAAAAGCCAGAAGAGATCCTGGCAGCAGCCGTTCAGGCTCCAACGACGCCTCTAACGACGCCTCTAACGATGCCTCTACCGACTGCCTCGCACGCGCCCATCGCGCCTACATACAGCGCTCCCGCAATCATGACGATTAAAGAACCTGCTACGGCCAAAACTGAAACAGACATCTTCGCTACGTGTGTTCGGACCCTCAGCCAACTCAAGCTCAAACAAAAAGTCAAAACCATCGATACGATTTGCAAAGACGCTCGGGAGCTTCCTGCATGTACGAGTGTGGAAGGCCGCAAAATATTTTATTTTGATCATCCAGGGATTCTTAAAGTCGGCGATAAAGCTTCACAAAAAATCTTGAGCTTCTCGCTCATTCATGGAGACGAAGAAGAAAGTGCCGCCGTTACTCTCGCTTGGCTCGAACGCTTGAACACGATCGAACCACGAAATTCTTGGCGCGTGATTCCGATTTTGAATCCTGACGGATGGGTTCGTAAAACCCGCACCAATGCCCATGGTGTCGATGTGAATCGAAATTTTCCGAGTAAGGATTGGCACGATACGGCCCTCAAATATTGGAAGAGCGAAACCAAAGAAAATGCCCGCAGATTTCCGGGTGATGAACCTGCGAGCGAACCCGAGACGAGATGTGCGATGGCCCAGATCGACGATTTTAAACCTAATTTTATCATTTCGATTCACACTCCTCTTGGGGTACTCGATTTCGACGGGCCGAAGGTGACGGCCCCGGCCTTTGCTCCGCTCCCGTGGGTTTCTCTCGGAAATTTTCCGGGCAGTCTTGGCCGTTATATGTGGATCGATCGGGGCGTACCGGTTTTAACGGTCGAACTCAAGCGCGACGGACTCAAACATCTCGAAGAATTCGATCGCCTTCAGGATGCGACCGGAACGGTTGCCATTCAGGCTGAAAAACTCCTCAAAAAGAAAAAAGCGGCCGAACTGAAACCTGAGTAAAAACTTGCTTAAAAAGGCAATACATTTGTCTGGTTTTTTGAAGCGTTTGTTCGAATTACTGGCACCGTCATGCTAGGCCTTTAGACAGATTTGGACGAAGCGCGTAGTGCTAATACCTGCCCAAATAACATCATGAAACCCAATAAAATTCAGCAAGCTTGAGTAGCTAAGAAGATTGAGGGAGGCCAGTTTCCGCGCCTTCAAAAAAAAATTTTAGAATTTCTTAAATGCCCTTTGACAGAATTTCAAAAGCCGTACTAGCGTCGACACTGTGATGGGAAATTTGGACAGAAAACTCTGAGGGGGGTTTCTTCTATGTCTAAGTTGAATCTTCAAAAAAAGCGGGCCAAAAGATTCGCGAAAACAAGCGCGAAGAATCTTGGTCTATTCGTTCATACAAAATTTTTGTTTGTTTGAATGCTCGTCGTTTTTTTCAAAAAAAATGACGGGTGAGGTATCCTTTTCACTCTTTTGATGTGTCACAAGCACAGAAAGATCACTTTGAAAAACAGCAGAAGCAGCCAGGAGGCAGCATGGAAATAGAGAGAAGCATAACACAGAACCACACTCCAACAACACCGAATCCTCATTCGGCAGGAGCTTCTTCGAATCCAGCCACTGTCATGCGTGTTAAAAAGCGCGATGGTTCGCTCGTGCCTGTTAATGTCACCAAGATCGTTGAACGTGTCATGCGTTGTTGCTACGGACTCACCGAAGTAGATCCTTACCGTGTGGCGGTTCGTGCGATCAGCGGTCTCTACGATGGAGCAACAACCAAGGAACTCGATGACCTTTGTATCGCAACCGCAAGTCTCTTAATTGGTGAGGAGCCTCAGTATTCTTTGCTAGCAGCCAATCTGCTTTCGACTTACGTTGAAGAAGAAGTGCGCACGACCGGCGTTCGCTCTTTTAAAGACGCGATCGAATACGGCTTCGGCAAAGGCTTAATCAATTCAGAAGTGCTCGCGTTTGTACAAGCGAATGCTCACGAACTTGAAGTGGCTCTCGATTACACCCGCAACCAACTCTTTGAATATTTTGGCTTACGTACGGTTTATGATCGCTACCTCTTGAAAGACCCGAAAACCCGTAGCGTCTTTGAAACTCCACAGTACTTTTTTATGCGCGTGGCATGTGGTCTCGCGAAAAACGTGGCCGAGGCGATTGAACTTTACGAGCTCACTTCTAAACTCGACTATATGCCGAGCACTCCGACTCTTTTTAACTCAGGAACCCTGCGCCCGCAAATGAGCTCTTGCTACTTACTCGACTCTCCCGAGGATGAACTCTCTTCGATTTATAAAAAATATACCGACATCGCTCTCCTTTCAAAATTTGCCGGTGGCATCGGTGTTGCCTACCACCGCGTTCGCGCTCGTGGTTCTCTCATCAAGGGGACCAACGGCCACTCGAACGGTATCGTGCCTTGGCTCAAAACTTTGGATTCTTCGGTCGCCGCCGTAAACCAAGGAGGAAAACGCAAAGGTGCCTGCTGCGTGTATCTCGAATCTTGGCACGCCGACATCGAAGAGTTCTTAGAGCTCAGAGATAATACGGGCGACGAAGCAAAACGCACACACAATCTCAACATCGCGAACTGGGTTCCTGATTTATTTATGAAGCGAGTTGAAAGTGGCGGCACGTGGTCTTTGTTTGATCCAAAAGTTCTTCCGCAATTGACTGATTTATTTGGCGCCGATTTCGAAAAAGCCTACGTTGAAGCCGAAGAAAAAAAGATGTTCACGAAACAAGTCGATGCGCGCGGCCTTTACTCACGCATGATGAAAACGCTTGCCCAAACTGGCAACGGTTGGATGACCTTCAAAGATGCTTCGAACCAAAAATCGAATCAAACTAAATTGCCGGGCAACGTGATTCATCTCTCTAACTTGTGCACTGAGATTCTCGAAGTCACAAATAATGATGAAACAGCTGTTTGTAACTTAGGTTCGGTGAATCTTTCTCGCCATATTACTAATGGTCAGTTTGACTTCGAAAAATTACAAAAAACCGTTCGCACGGCCGTTAAATTTTTAGATAAAGTCATCGACATCAATTATTACCCGATCGATCAAGCCAAGAGTTCAAATCACAAATGGCGTCCGGTGGGTCTTGGAGTGATGGGTTTACAAGATACGCTCTTTAAACTTCGTATGAGCTTTGATTCTGAAGAGGCCCGTATACTCTCGGCCCGTATCCAAGAAGAAATCTACCTCCATGCGCTCGACACTTCTTGCGAACTGGCGCGCGAACTCGGTCCTCACGCAAACTTTAAGGATACACGTGCCGCCGAAGGCGTCTTGCAGTTTGATTTGTGGGGAGTGACTCCAACTCACACCAAAGAGTGGGAAAGCCTTCGTGCAAAAATTAAAACGCATGGTTTGCGAAACTCTTTGCTCTTAGCGATTGCGCCTACGGCAACGATCGCTTCGATTGTCGGTTCTTACGAGTCGATCGAACCACAAATTAGCAATTTGTTTAAACGTGAAACTTTGTCTGGCGAATTTTTGCAGATCAACAAATATCTCGTTCAAGAATTAAAAGCTCTCGGGCTCTGGACTGAAAAAATCAGAGGCGAAATCAAACGCGCCGAAGGAAGCATCCAAGATGTGACCGAAATTCCGACTGAGCTCAAACTGATTTACCGAACTTCATGGGAACTTCCGATGAAGGCGCTCATCGATATGGCTGCAGATCGCGGTGCTTACATCGATCAAAGTCAGTCTTTGAACCTCTTCATGGAGAGCCCAAATATTGGCAAACTTTCTTCTATGTATATGTACGCATGGAAAAGAGGAATCAAAACGACTTACTACTTACGTTCACGTCCTGCGACCCGCATTTCTCAAATGGCCCACACCCCTGCTAGTCTCGAAGTCGTGAAACCGGTGGTTTCAGATCAAGAAGCAGTCGTGTGCTCCCTTGAAAACCCAGAGTCATGCGAGAGTTGTACGTAATTTAAATTTGGCGCAAGCTTTACGCGCGTAGGAGACCATATGCTTTTAGATCCAGGATTCAATCTCACTTTGCGTCCGATGAAGTACCCGGTGTTTTATGAAATGTACAAAAATGCGATCAAAAATACGTGGACGGTCGATGAAGTCGACTTCTCAAAAGACACCACGGATTTGCATTCTAAATTGAATCCAGCCGAGAAACACCTGATCGGAAGACTCGTTGCCTTCTTCGCAACGGGCGATTCAATCGTCGGTAATAATCTCGTCTTGAATCTCTACAAGCACTTGAATTCTCCTGAAGCGCGTTTGTATTTATCTCGTCAACTTTACGAAGAAGCATTGCACGTTCAGTTTTATCTCACTTTGCTCGACACTTATATTCCTGATCCTGAACAGCGAAACCAAGCTTTTTCGGCGATCGAAAATATTCCATCAATTAAGGCAAAAGCAAACTTTTGTTTTAAGTGGATGGATTCAATTAATTCTCTCGAGCGTATCGAGACCGTCCAAGATCGTCGCAAATTTTTGATGAATCTCATTTGTTTTGCGACCTGTATCGAAGGACTGTTTTTCTTCGGTGCGTTTGCTTACGTTTATTTCTTAAGGAGCAAAGGTTTGCTTGATGGTCTCGCAAGTGGCACGAATTGGGTTTTCAGAGATGAAAGTGCCCACATTAATTTCGCGATGAAAGCCGTTGAAATTGCCCGTAATGAAGATCCAAGTCTCTTTAATCAAAGTATGCAAGACATGGTCGTCGCGATGCTCGAAGAAGCGGTCGACTGCGAAATGGCATTTGCGAACGACGTCCTTGAACTGGGTTTGGCAGGCCTCTCTCCAAAAGATATGCGCCAGTACTTAGAGTTCATTGCCGATCAAAGACTTGCGGCTCTTCATATTCCGCCACGTTTTGGCTCTAAAAATCCTTTCGGGTTCATGGAGCTTCAAGACGTTCAAGAGCTCACGAACTTTTTCGAACGACGAGTGTCGGCTTACCAAGTGGGAGTTACCGGCGCTGTCAGTTTTGATGAATCGTTCTGATGCGTACTCCGCTGGCACGTAAATTAGCCCTTCTCATGCGAAGGGCCCAATTTTTAAATCAACGTCCGGATCTGTCGGTGAATCAGCTTTCTGATCAGCTCGCTTCTCGGCGAAACTTTCTAAAAAAATCAGCGATCATCCCCGCAGGACTCATATTAAGCGGCGGCTTTCTCGAAGCCTGCGCATGCCTTTGTAAAAAAGATTCTGGCACTCATTCAAAAGTCACTATCCTCGGCGGAGGCATGTCCGGACTTGTCAGCGCTTACTATCTTACGAAAGCAAAAATCCCTTGCGAGATATATGAATCGAGTGAACGTTCGGGAGGCAGGGTCTTTACCAAATATAATTTCAACCAAGAAAATATGTATTGCGAACTCGGCGGAGAGCTCGTTGACAGCAACAACGAAGATCTCATAAAACTTTGTCGCGAATTCTTGATCGAGGTAGAAGCTTTTGCTGCTTTCGATAAAGGCCTTGAATCCAATTTATATTTTATCGAAAATAAATATTATACAGATCGCGAACTCCTCCCCGCCTTTCAAAAATTTGCGAAGCATTTGGCCGCCGCTAAAGCGGCTCCCGTTCCGAGCATGGATCGCCTTTCACTTGAAGAATACCTGCAAGGACTAGAAGATGTTGAGCCTTGGCTCACCCAAGTTATTAGAGTGGCCTACATCGGAGAATCGGGAGTAGAGGCGGATGAACAATCGGCCTACATGATGATCAGCACGATGGATAGCGACTTTAGTAAAGGCACCAAATTCTTTGGCGACAGCGACGAAGCCTTGAAAATCAAAGGTGGAAACACTCGACTCACGCAAGCAATCGAAAAATACCTCATCGCAAACGGAGTAGAAATTCATTTCGACACTCCCCTCATCGGGATTAAAGAGACTTCTCAGAAAATTGAATTGCAATTTCAAAAAGACATTTCGAATTTTACCGTGAGGGCAGACCGCGTGATCTGCACGATTCCGTTTAGTCGTTTGCGTGATGTCGACGGCATCGCAAATTTAGGGCTGAGTGCAAAGAAAAAAGCCTGTATAGAGCAAATGCGCTACGGCACCAATTCAAAGATGATGTTGGGTTTTCAAAAGCCCCTCTGGAGAGAACCCTCGCATCACCATTCGAACGGCATGGTCTATACCGACTTATTCGACCAAAATTTGTGGGAGACGAGTCGCCTTCAACAAGGCAAAAGTGGGATCCTCACAAGCTTTACGGGCGGCAAGAACGGTCGAGCCCTTTCGATCGATCAAGTTCAGGCCTATCTCAAAAGTATAGATCAAGTCTTTCCGGGGCTCCAAAAAATTCACGATTCGAACTCTGCGATGTTTAATTGGTCTCAGTACAAACACACGAAAGGAAGTTACTCGGTCCTTGCTCCAGGGCAAATGACCCAGTTTGGAGATGTCGCAGGACTACCCGAACTTTCAGGTCGTCTCTTATTCGCGGGCGAACACGCGACGAAAGAATTTGCGGGCTTCGTGAATGGAGCTGCATATTCTGGGCGCAAAGCAGCTGAAAAAGTCATTGCGGGCTAAAAGGTCCAATTTTTCTGCAAAACAATATTTTATGTAGATAAAACCGAACGTTTCATTAAATAATGAACGGAGGCGATTGTCACATATGGAAATTTTTGCATCTAGAGAAGACGACGGCATTCATATCATCAAGATGCCGATGATCATGGATCACACGAACATTCAGGCCTTTGAGACTGCAAAAGCAGAATGGCTCAAAAAAGCATGCCTCTTTCACGTCATGGATCTCGCTCATGTCGTTGCCATCATGCCAACCGCGCAACCTCCGCTCTCTCAATTTTATAAAGAACTCAGAGAACAAGATAAATCTCTCTTTTCAATTCATACTCCAGAAGAGCTCGTTCTGCAGCTAAAACGCGACGGACTTTTTTCGATTTTTAACCCGGTCGAGAATTTAGAAGTTGTTCACCGGCTTTTAGAAATGAAAAAAGCAAAAAAAGAGGAGTTGCGTTCGCGAATTCTCGCAGACGTCATCAACTCATTTACCGGCGCGATAGATGAGATTTTTAAAAATAACATCGGATTAGACCCCATCTCAGAACCTCCTTATCTTAAGAATATCGGCGAAGCCTACCTCTTCAACATTGGCGCACGCATCGACCTTGAACTTGATGGCTTTCGTTTTTCGGCAGCTATTCAATTTGATAATAAAGTTTTCGAAAACGTGTTCGATTGTTTCGTAGATCGTGATCACCAAACTTCGCCCGAAAACCTTTTCACGAACGAAGATGATCTCAAGCGCATCACGAAAAAAATTTTAAATCCTATTTTTAATCTCGCAAAACTAAATCTAAAAGAGAAAAATAAAACTCTTTCTAAGCAGAGCCTGCCAGAATTTCTCTTTGGTGAAAATCTTTATTTGCACAAAGCAAACGCCGCCATCGTCGTCGAATTTTTAACTGCGGCCGGTGCTTTTCAGCTAGAGGTCGCGATCCGGTAGTCGATCCAGCGAGTGTCATTTTCGAAGAGTCGCACATTGGTCAATGCCACTTTAAGCTTCGGCGAAATCTGCTTAGAAATTTCATTAAAAATAAATCTCGTGATATTTTCCGGAGTCGGAACGTGAGTCTTAAAAAATTCAATATCGTCGTTTAAAAAATGATGGTCGAGCTGCTCAACGACTTTCTTCAGCCAAAAATCAATGTCGACTAAGTTTACGATCATCCCCGACACGGGATCGACTTTACCGGCAAAGCTTGCCTCAAAACGAAAATTTCGGCCATAACCTTCTTCGGTAAAAATAGCTCCGTAGGTTTTTTTGTTTTGTTCGAGTGTTTGGCCCGGCACCTTAAAAGTATAACCGCAACTAAAGTGAGCTCCGCGTACGATTTGAATCTTCAAATGCCGCCGCCGATAGCGAGAATCAAAAAAACCTGCGTTTCGTTCGGAGTATCTTTCGTAACCCAAGAATTCTGAATCAGCTTGGCGCCAACACCCGCGCCAATACCGAGGACTTTCAACATGAGCCCGCCCTCCGCAAATGGGGTCACATTTCCCTTCGAGGGAATACGCGCTCCAGGGCCTGCAAAAATAGTGAAGCCTAATTCATTTGGCTCGGTGGAGTAGACTCCACGAATTGAACTATCGAGTCCAAAATAATTTTGCGGATCATCGCCGAAGCGGCCAAAGACAGCATTTCGAAAATCAAGATACGGACTAAAGTAAAGATTTAGACCCAAATCGACTTCTGTGTAATTAACCTTACTCACCGCGCCCGATGAGATTCCGAGATCGATGGTTTTTCGATAAAACACATCGCTCGCAAAAAGTTTTGACGTCATTAACAGAACGAAAGCCAACATTAATCCTGATTTCATTTATTCTTTCCTCCATCTTTCTGCTGAGACAGAATATTTTTCATCGCTTCGGCTGTCAAACCGAGCTCACCTAAAACTTTGCGCGTCTGGGCGCCGAGCTTTGGAGCGGTTTTGGGCGTCGTATTCTTTGATCTTGAAAACTGGTACGGAGGCATGACAAAACTTTTTCGCCCTACCCGTTTCACAATTTTAAGAGCTTTGACCTGAGGCGAATGAAGCGCATCTTTTAACTCAAGTGCAGGTCCTGCGGGAACACCACTCTTAAGAAGCTTCATGGCTAGAGTTTTTGCATTTTCTTTCAAAATCAACGGAGCGATTTTTTTCTCGAGGAGTTTTCGATTTCGAACTCGTAGTTCATTCGTCGCGAACTCCTTCGTCGGGCCTTCATAGCCCAATACTTTGCAGAGCATATGAAACTGTCGGTCGTTTCCGCAAGCGATGTAGATTCCAAGAGTTTTGGTTTGAAATAAATCATAAGGAGCAATGTTTGGATGAGTATTCCCTAAACGTTTTGGATTTTTTTTTGAAAAAAAATAATTGCTCGTTTGGGGATGTAAAATAGAGAACGCATTTTCGAGGAGTGAGGTCTCAATTTTTTGACCTTTCCCCGAAAAGGTACGTTCGTAGAGGGCCGCCATGATCGCGAATGCGGCGTTTTGCCCGGTAACTATATCCACAATGGGAACACCGACCTTTGTCGGCCGATCGGTCCCGTTGACGCTCATGAGGCCACTCCATGCCTGAATGGCGGCATCGTAACCAGGAAAGTCTTTGAATCCGCCGAGCGAACCATAACCTGAGATTTGACAATGAATCAAACGCGGATATTTCAGTCTTATGATTTTATCAGAGAGTCCAAATTTTTTTAGATCACCGCTCTTAAAGTTTTCTACGAAAACGTCGCTTCGACTCAGAAGCTTGTGCAAAACTTTTTTCGAATTTTTTTCACTAAGATTTAGGACTACTGATTTTTTATTGCGGTTCATTCCGGAGAAGTAAGCGCTTTCGCCCTTATGAAAAGGGGGGCCCCACCTACGAGTTTCATCTCCATCGGGAGATTCAATTTTGGTAACTTCGGCACCCTGATCCGATAATATTTGGGTGCAGTAGGGACCTGCAAGAATGCGTGAGAGATCAAGAATTTTGAGTGAACTTAAAATACTTTTTTTCATAAAAAAAACGACTCTCTCTTTCGAAAGAATCGTTTCTTCGTGACCCTCTTTTGAATCAAAAGACGAAAATTAATGAGCTGAACCTGGAGCTGGTTCTGCAGCAGGAGCGTCAACAGGTGCGGTTTCTTTTTTACCTTTTTTGCTGCCTTTTTTGCCTTTTTTCTTTTTGTGTTTTTTAGCAGGTGGAGCATCGTTTTGAGCGTGGGCTGGGATGCTGACAGTTGCAACTGCGAAAGCTGCAATAACCGCGAGCAAAGAAAGGATTTTAGTGAATTTCATGATTCCTCCTATTGGATTCGTTTCACTGTTGATATTCGAGCCCCATCAGATTAATTCAAAAGTCCCTATTGTCAAAATTTGTTTCTCGCGTAATGCCTTTATTTTTGCTGCGTCCCGAGACACTTCACCTCACTCGAACCAGAATAAAAAAAAATTCATCTTCAACTGTAGAATTTCGGGCTCGCATCTTAAAAAGAACTCATGCATGATCAAAAGCATGAACGTATTCTATCGACTCTTCATCAAAGGTCTGATCACGGTCCTGCCTATTTCACTCACTTTGTACTTGCTCTACTGGATCACCGCGAGGGTCGATTCTATCTTCGGAACTCCGATCGAAAATTTGATGGGCGATCACTACGTTCCCGGAATCGGGCTCCTCATTGGTTTCTTAGCGATCCTTCTAGTCGGAGCGTCGGTCAATAATTTTGTTTCACTTCACTTTTTTAGCTGGCTCGAACGTCGCATTCAAACAGTGCCTTTTGTCAAAACGATTTACAATCCGCTCAGAGACGTCATGAATCTCTTTGGCAGCAAAGCTTCAGACAAAATGAAAAGAGTCGTTTTGGTAGAGCTCGTGAAAGGCAGTGGTCTCAAAAGCATCGGGCTCGTCACTCGCGATCGTTTTCAAGATCTCCCCGAAGCCGAAACCCACTTCAAAGATCTCATCGCCGTCTTTATTCCCTACAGCTACGCGCTCGGCGGCTTCACGCTCCTGATTCCCAAGGCACAAATCACAGAAGTGGATATACCGGTCGAAAAAGCAATGCAGCTCGCAATTACCGCCTGGGTTCAAAAAAGTTAAATGAGAATCGTTCGGGCTGAGTCCGCAGTCCACGGGGACGTACGGCCCCATTGAAGAGACTCGCCGACCGAACGACCGTCTACAGAGCGAATCCTATTTCTAGATAGAAAGCACCCACCGCCGATTGGAAGGGAATCACAATCGCCGATAACTCCTCATGCATTTTGTATTCGTCACCTATGAGGATTTCGGGAATGGATTGCTCAAATTGAATTTTGTTTTTTTCGAGGAGGGCCGCCTTTGCACGTCCCAAGATGATATTGAGAATTTCTCCAGCTGATTGATCGACTTCGGCCTGGTTTTGGATTTCGGATTGCGTATGGCCCATGATGGCCGCATAGATTTTTTCGAAAACTTCTCGTTGAAAGCCGATGATGATCGAACCTTTGAAGTTATCACTTTCGACCGTCATTCTACCTGCGATTTGAAATTTATTATACTCACCTGCTGGCTTTAAAATGGGCTTTTGCGGCTGAGTGTTGAGATTCGCGCCCTCTTTCATAAAGTGCATCGTTGCTTCAATAAATGGATTTATGAGATGAACATTAATTTTCGATTTATTTTGTGACTTAATTTTTTCTTGAAGCAGACGCTTTGCGTGATCGTAATCTGAAATCGGATTGAAAATCGCTTCGACTCCGTTGATTTTTAAATTCGGCAAAATTTTCGGAGAGATATTAAGCGAAGCGAGAACTTTGTCTTGTTGTTTGATTTCTTTTTGAAACTGCACAAATGGACGATAGGCCGAGGGCATGAAGTCGCTGACTTGCTTAAGGTCTAGGACATGGATCAGGCATTGGCTCTGTCGCCACAGCTGCATCGCTTGTTCAAGCTGCCCTGTATTTTTAGCATCCAAGACAGAGGGAAGGGTTATGATGTGCATCCCATCCTTCTCTTGGCTTTGAAAAATTGCGCTCATTTTATTTTTGCTTCCCAACTACGTACAACATTAATACTACACTAAGAATATCAAAGGATTGAGCAAAAGCCCCATGAAAATCTAGTCCTGTATCAGTCCGATACGATGAAACTAAACAATCATGTATTTCACATTCACTTTATTTAAAACTCGTCTCAGATTAGGAGCGAAAAGTGACGAATAAGCTTCATGACTATTGAGCGTATCAAGAAATTTTTATGGAAGAATATCGTTTGGTCGGTCATTACTTTCATTTCACTTGTTTGGCTCATAACTTCGTACGCGGTTTACCTTGCTGAACACGGCGTAAAAGATGCGAATATCCAAACTTATTCAGACGCTATTTGGTGGGGAATCGTAACGCTTCTCACGGTTGGTTATGGAGATAGATATCCGATCACTCCAATCGGGCGCGAAGTCGCGTCGATCCTGATGATTTGTGGAGTGGGCTGCGTCGGAATCATTACGGCAAAAGTTTCATCTATTTTTTTAGAGCAGACTCTACTCAACAGGAGGGGACGAGTGAACACGACAAAACTCAAAGACCATTTTATCATTTGTGGTTGGCACGAAGACATGGACCAACTCATTCACCACGTACTCGATTGCAATACTGATCTCACCGCAAGAAATATCGTCGTGATCGCGAACGTCTCGCAAAATACGCTCGAAGGTTTTTTTGAAGACCCAAGACTTGAGGAACTCCAAGTTATTTTCGGAGATCATTTTAACGAAATGAATTTAAAACGTGCAGCCCCCGAGCGTGCCCGCAAAATTTTGATTCTCGCCGATCGAACTCCTGCTCAAGGTGGATCGGCGCCGACTCAGACAGAAATCGATGCCCGAACGATCATGACGGCAATGACCATTTCAAATATCGCCCGAGGAACACTCGTGACGGCAGAAATTCTTGATCCAAAAATGGACCACTATTTGAAACTAGCAAACGTCAGCGAAATTATTTACTCGAGTGAATATTCACGGCTTCTTCTCGGAAATGCTTCAAGCGGAACCGGCATCGCCAACATCGTTTTCGATTTGCTCGACAACAAAACAGATGCGCAGATAACTTCGTACCCGATTCCAGAAAAATTAATTGGCAAAAGATACGAAGATATGAAACTGAGTCTCATCGAAACTCAGCCGCAACTTTTAGTGTTAGGGCTCCTTGAAAATTCAGGAAATGCTCACAGCATCAAAGAAGAAGCGCTCAAACGTGCGCAACAAACTCCTGACATGGGTAAGCTCGTCAGTAATTTAAAACGCGTAAAAAGTATAAAATGTAATCACCCAATATTTCATCCAGATCCAAATATGATTGTGGCTCGTGGTTCGATGGCGATCGTCATTGCAAGAAAAACAAAAACACAAGGCGAAAATAATGTTGGCAAAGAAAACGATCTCGCAAAATCAGCTTGAGCCCTCAAGCGAAATTCTGCACTCACTCAAAAAAGTGGGCCTGCTCAGCGACATCAAAGAAGATGAGATGGCACTCGCTGCACTCATGAAAATTTTTCGCGAAGTGCACTTTAAGCCCCATCACGATATCATCGTCGAAGGTGCCGAGGGCGCTGAGATGTTTATCTTAATTGATGGTACGGCCTCTGTTTACAAATCAACTCCGAGCGGAGAACCCTACAAAGTCGCCATTCTCAAATCAGAAATCAGACCAGCCTTCGGCGAAGGCGGCCTCATCGGTGCCGACAAACGTGGCGCCACGATCAAAGCCGACATTGCTTGCCACTGCCTCCAAATCGACCGAATCGACTTCGAAAAGTTCGCAACCGAATTTCCTGCATGGGCTCTCCCCATCTACCGCCGAATTGCGCAAAGTGTGATGCTGAGGTTGAGGCAAACGAACGAAGACATGTTGTTGCTCTACAATGCTCTCGTTGCTGAAATCCGCGGTTCTTGAATTTATTGGAATGTCGGCGTTGTCGTCTGTAGGTCGGCCATCCATGGCTGCATTTCACGAGCCCTGAAGAGTGTTTCGTACAGAATGTAGACTTCTTATACTTGAGTTTTATTTTAGCTAGCTCTTGAGTTTGAATTTCTTTTTGTACATGGTGATTGAGTCGTTAATAATCTGAAATGCTTCTTTGGCTCCCAAAAAATTTTTAACCTTAACGGTTTTTTCTTCTAGGGCTTTGTAGTCTTCGAAGAATCGTTTTACTTCGCGCATGCGGTGGGGTGGAAGGTCGGCGATTGAGTTGTAGTGTGCGTATTCGGGGTCATCGACGTGGACGGCGATGATTTTGTCGTCGCGTTCACCTTGGTCTAACATTTTCATCACGCCGATGGGTTTTGCGCGCATAAGACAGAGCGGAATCGCGGGCTCTTGGCTTAAGACTAAAATATCGAGGGGGTCTCTATCTTCGCAGTAGGTTTGCGGAATGAAACCGTAGTTGGCTGGATAAACGACAGAGCTAAAAAGAATGCGATCTAATCGAATGAGTCCGCTGTCTTTATCTAATTCGTATTTTGATTTCGATCCTTTTGGAACTTCAATAATTGCGGTCACCATTTTCGGTGCTTCTTTTCCGTAACTCACATCGTGCCAGGGATGCATCATAGTCTCCTTCGTAAAGAAATATGCTACAACCTCCGGAGACGATTGCGAAGTCTTAAGTCAAAAATCTTCGGAACCTCTTGTCCCTCGTCGAGACCGCAGCAGAAATCACAAACTCCGCAGGACTTTAATTTTCGAAAGCTTATGGTATCTCCAAAATATTCTGAAATCATACGGTGCCTGCAGGCATAAGATCTCAAATAATTTTCGAGCTTCTCGAGTGCGTTCATCCTTCGTTTTGTTTCACGCACTTTCGAACTATGCGACTTAAGTTGTAGATACTTCGTTTGAAGGTCACGCTCCGAATAAAGCGTCAGCACGCGAGCTGGCTGTTGATCTCTACCCGCCCTTCCCATTTCTTGATAAAGCTCTTCAAGGCTCGTCGGAATCTCAAAGTGTACGACGAGTCTCACATCCGGGTAGTCGATCCCCATCCCGAACGCGCAGGTACAGCACAGAACTTTGATTTGATGTTGGTTCATCGCCGATTGAATCTGGGAGCGCCGAGCTGGCGTGAGACCTGCATGGTAAAACGCGGCACTTTGAATATTTTCGGACAAGCGTTTGGCCAACGACTCACATTGTAGTCTTGTCGCGCAATAGACCAGAATACGGCCATGCCCAGTCTCATCTATTGCACGCATCGTGATCGCAAATTTCGTTTCAAAATCAGGACAAAGATGAACAAAACAAAAAAGATTGTCACGAAAAAACCCGGAACAAATAATTTTAGGATTCTCAAGACGTAGATGACGAGCGATTTCTTTTCTCATGAGTGGTGTCGCACTCGCGGTCAGTGCTAAAACCGGGCATCTCCATTGTTCTTTAAAGAACTGGAGTCGCTGATAGTCTGGACGAAAATCAAAGCCCCACTCAACCACGCAGTGAGCTTCATCGATCACGACAAAACAAATCTTGAGCTCACGTAAATATTCAACAAATGCTTCTTGCATGAGCCTCTCAGGAGAAACGAACAGAATATAAGATTCACGGCTTTTTGCCGCCCCCATAATTTCTGATTTTTCAAGAGCCGTTAGCCCAGAGTGCAAACAACCAGCGCCAACACCTTTCGACTCGAGTCCACGCACTTGATCTTGCATGAGCGCAATCAGAGGTGAAACGACAAGGCAGACTCCGCCAAAATAAATCGCCGGAATCTGGTAGCAGATCGACTTACCAGACCCTGTTGGCATAATAGCGAGAGTATCTCGTCCCGCAATGATGCTCTCGATCACTTCTTGCTGCCCGATTCGAAAGTCTTCGAATCCAAATTGATTTTTGAGAATTTGAAATATCATGAAAGAATTGAATGCAAAATGACAAGCCGTTCGAGACCCAGCAAGCTCTCGCTAGAAAGAATTAAAATTCGAGATCCGAAATCTTTCGAGTGATGTCTTTAAAAGAATCGAGATGAAAGAGAGAATGCGATCCACGCCAATCAAACCAGCCGTGGGTCTGGTTAGAATTTAAGAGGTCTGAAAATAATTTTTCTCCAACTTGTTTTCGAAAGGCGATGAGCCCCCATGGCGCCACATTTTCACTCGCCGAGTAAAATCGCGGCTTTTCGCATATCCGAAGCTTCTCGCCGGCCCTCTCAAGAACTCCCCAGCTGTCTAAAGTCTCAGTAGTTTTAAAAATTCCAAAACTCGCGTCGACTCCCGCCTCACAAGAAACGACTAAGTCGCGAATTAATTCTCGAGGAGCAAAACGCGTGTCGGGTAAAAGCATCAGATTGACGTCTCCCCAACGAGAATAACTTTTTAAAATCGTGTCGGGCCACTCTTGGGAGTTCTCGATTAAAAGAAGCTCGACTCCCTTTTTTTGTAAGAGATACGAGTTGAAAGAGGCTTTTTCAAACCTTGAGATCACGACCGGCTTTAGTCCCATCTCAAACGCGAGTTCAAGCGACCAATCAATCAAGGGTTTACCGTTTTCTGGATCTAACAGCATTTCTTTTGCGGCCGGAGCGCCAAGTCTCTTGCCGAAACCCGCTGCCGGGATTAGACATACGTGCATGTCCGTCACTCCTGAAAAATTAGCCATTGTCGTTTTAAGCTTCAATCATCCTGAACTCACGGCGCGTGCAGTGAATTCTGCGCTCAAATTGCATGAAAAAGTTTACTTAGTCCATAACGGAAGTGAAAAAAGATTTTCTGAAAAGCTAAAAAATCAGTTCCCAGAAATAAATCACTTGAACCTCGAAAAAAATCGCGGCTACTCAGGCGGAGTCAACTTCGGGCTCAAAGAGGCCTTTCAAAATTCAGAATGGGTTCTCTTACTCACAAATGATTGCACGCTTAAAAATTTACCTGAACTGCCCGCTCAACCTGCTTTTATCGCGCCCCATATTCTCATTCAAAAAACAGATCGTACGGACTCCCTCGGTGGAAGTTTTATTCCGAGAGAGGCAAAAATATTTCACTGTAAAACGCTCAACGATTTTACCGCCGCGAAAAACAAATACATTCCCGGAAGTGCATTTCTTGTTCACAAAACTATTTTTCAAACGACAGGCCCTTTTGACGAAGCGCTCGGAACTTACTGGGAGGACGTCGATTTTAGTCAGCGAGTCAGCCGCATGAATTACTCTCTCAACGCTGATCCAAATTGGCGA
>JAYTQQ010000231.1:0-37588 GCA_043746635.1 Bdellovibrionales bacterium
AAACGGTCTGCGTATCAAAGCAATCTTGCCAACTGATTGCGGCGAACCTATCTTCCGGAAAATTAGTTTTAATGAAAACTACCAATAATAAAGTATCAACCCTTAAAGGAACGAACTTTGAACCGGTCACGAGCCCAGATGATTGCCAAGATATTTTAACCGACGACGAAGTGAAGAGCCAATTCGATTCTGCGATCTAAATATATGGGATCATTCTCTGGCCCAGAAATTCGACGAATCTTTTATTTGAAAGCATTTCGGTCGCGGGTGCTAAATCAATCGCAAGGATTTCGGACTCACCTGGAACCAACTGGTCGAAGTTGGTCCAACTTACCGATGAGTGGGGACTCGATCATGGCATATGGTCGGTTCTTGTGCATCTCTATCCAAAGGCGAATATTCCAGTTTTGCAGTTGAGCCTTAATAAGAATGATCACTACGAACTGGAGCGCAACCTCAAACCTCTCAAAGATCAAGATGTCCTCATTCTGGGAGGCGGCAACACTACCCATAACCTGCGGGCCGTGAATTGGTCACCCGATGCAAAGCCATTTGATTGAGCGACCGAATTCGACGAAAAGATCAAAAATGCCATTTTGAATGATGATAAGACGACTTTGTTCAACGAAGATCCGAAATATCACTCTCTTTGGAAGCAAGCCCTCCCGCCCCTTGAACACTACATCCCACTGATGTATATTTTAAGTGCGAGCGATCAAAACGAAAAGATCAGCATTTCCATACGGGGAAATGCAAATGGGATCTTTTTCGATGCGCGCCGTAGAAATGAGTTTCTGATTCTCAAAGTCATCCGTTCGAAAGAACATCAAAAAATGAATTGGAAAAATGGGTTAGGCGAAACTTCGCAAATTGCTATTTTTCCGCCGGGTGCCGATTTAGGACAATCTGATTTTTTATGGAGAATCAGTTCGGCAAAAATTTCGAGGCCCAATTCATTTTCAAACTTTGATAATCATGATCGTTTTTTGACGGTTCTCAGCGGCGGAGCGCTTGAACTTAAAACTGAAGGCAAAGAAGACGTTCTGCTCAAACCTTTCTCGGTTCACCATTTCAGTGGCGCAGATAAAGTTTCGTGTGAGCGGCGCGGAGAAGAGATCACCGATCTCGGAATCATTTACAATCGCAAATGGATCGAGGCCTCAATGAAGGTCGAAAACGCAAAGGGCCAAACCGTGAAGCTTTCGGGCGGAACCCACTTTATAGTTTGTCTTGAGAACGATCTTTTTGTTGGCGAAATGAGATTAAAATATTTAGACTGTATTCGATCGCAAGACGTGACGGATTTGAAACTCTCAAGCTCTGATCACGAATCGAAATTCGCGCTCATCCAAATCTTAACCCGTATTTAAAGCAAAAGTTTCTTAAGGTCTTCGATTGGCGTCAGCCAATGAGATTCCCAATCGACCGGAAAGAGTGGTTTCGCTTTTTTCCCCATCATCCACCCGCGTACAATATTTTCAAAAATCAGAACAAGCGTATAGCGTCTTTTAAAGCAGGCGTTTAAAATCGCGCCCCCGACAACGAAGGGTGCCATCATCGCGCAGGTCTGATTATAATAAAAAGATTGAAGTCCTACTTCGCCCTCCACCGACGTATCGAAACCCGTTATAATATGCCAAAGATCGTGACTCTGCCTCAATCTCATCATGCAAAAAATTTGATCGTCAATAATGGGTACGACTTTATAGAAATCTGGATTCAGATTGCTCGAGATCATGTGATCAGCGTAAACTCTGCCAAGTGTACCCTCAGGCAATTTTTGAAGTTCAAGCAGATGAAAAGGTTTCAACAGTTTTCGGTCTTGTATCACTTTAGCCGACTCGGGCTCTCTAGCAACTCGGGTAAGAAATTCTTTGGCGTAGCCAAGCTGATAGGAGTTTTCGCCCAGAGCGAGCACCGCATCGGTATTGCCCGGAGAAATGAACATGCGGACGAGGCAATACACAAGCTTGATGTTGTACCAAATTCTTTTCATACCTAAAATTTAGCATTAACTACGTAAAATAATAGTCCTGTTCAAAAAAGAGTGCACCACCTTTCGGTGATGCACCTAAACCTAGGCTGCCTGTTCAGAACGAGAAACTTGTTTTGGAGCCTTACGATGGGACACAACTTTCTTTTGCGTGCCGCGTTTCGTTTTCATTGCTCCCACTTTCTGAGCTTTTTTGCCTTTGCGAGAGACTTTTTTCATTCTCTTAGCTGGCGTTGAAGCAACAGACTTATGGCCTGTTGGAGTTGCCGCCATGACCTGAGGACTTGCAAGCGCTATTGCTGCAGCCAAAGCTAAAACGGTAGTGAATTTATTCATACGAACCTCCTTATGGTTGTGCGTTCTCGGTAATGCAAGAACAGACACTTGGGTGAACCCCTGTTTTTTTTGATCTGAGACTTTCAAAGGGCCGATTTTCGAATTAGACTCTGGCCATGGAATCGTCGGACCTTACACTTTCAACAGAAGAAATTTCGAAAATTAGAAATAATTTTACGAAGCTTTACGGCTACGCGTTTTTTCAGTCTTTTCTCATTATCATTCCGGTGATTGTTCCTTTCTGGCAAAAAAAAGGCCTCACGCTTCAAGAAATTTTCACCCTCCAAGGAATTTTTGGATTTTCTCTCATTCTTTGCGACGCGCCCGCAGGTTATCTCGCCGATCTCTTCGGACGCAAAAAAACGATGATCATCGGAAGCTTCATTTCGGCTCTCGGCTTTCAAATCCTTTGGATTGGCCAAACATTTTTTGATTTTGCAATTTACGAAATCGTGGTTGGAGTAGGACTTAGCCTTCAATCCGGATGCGACGTCGCGATTTTATACAACTCACTTGAGAAGCTAAAAATCTTTGGCAAGAAGACAAGTTTTCTTGGCAGACGTATTTTTTATTTAAGTATTGGAGAAGCCGTCGCATCTATTTTGGGGGGAGCGCTCGCGAGCCACTCACTCGATTGGCCAGCTTATGCAAATGCCCTCACCGGTTGGTTTCCGCTGGCCTTTGCTTTGACATTGTATGAGCCATCCGGGCAAAAGCTTCCGCGCAATTCTCATCTGAAAAACTTTCGCGACATCGGCAAAGCACTTTTTGGACACTCAAGACTTCTCACCCTCGTCATCACGAGTTTTATTCTTTACGGCTTCGCCACGTACTGCGCCGTTTGGAGCCTGCAACCCTACTGGAAATCACGCGGTCTCGATTACACATTTTTTGGATACCTTTGGGCCGGCAACTGCGTACTCGTCGCCATCATCAGTCGATATGCAGATCGCATTGAAGAAAAATTTGGCTCTTTCAAAGTTGTGATACTCATTGGTCTCATGCCCATTATAGGCTATCTCGGCATGGGTTTTACAGGCGGTATTTTCGGATTATTTTTTACGCTTGCTTTTCCAGTCTGTCGGGGTCTCAATCAAGTTATCTTTCAAGACGCCATCAATTCTCGTGTGCCTGCCGAAATGAGAGCGACGGTGAACTCAGTCGGAACACTCGGAATGCGTGCGCTGTTTATTCTTTTCGGCCCCATCATAGGAAGTGCGCTCGACCGCGGTGGTCCTGATCACGCAATGAGAATTTTAGGGGCGAGTTACGTCGTGATCTTTCTGCTCGTTACCCTCCCCGTTCTCGGACAAAGAAAACAATTTAGAATCGATTAAGACGGATTTCAAATGACGACACTAAAAATCACGGTCGCGATGGATGCCGACAAAACAGGAACGACCGAGGCATCTGTTCGAACGCTTTCAAAAGGCGAAAGATTTATGATCGGGCTCCGAGCAACCGGCATCACCTGGGGCATTGCCGTCCTTTGCGTTTTGATACCCGTGTTTCATTTTATTTTAGTTCCCGCGTTTTTATTCGCGGGTCTAGTGATGTTTTTTATTCAGTACCGAAAGACCGAATTTCTGAAAAGCGCTCAAGTGAAATGCCCGAAGTGCGCAAATATTTTTCACTTAAAAAACCTAAGCTTCAATTGGCCGCTCAGACAAACTTGTCCGAACTGCCAAATGGTTTTACTTCTCGAGCTTTAGCCGAGCTAGCGGCTTATTACTTTGTAAACTCGAGCCGGATTCACTTCTACGGGAGTGACGTCAAAATAGAGTCTTGAGATTTCTTGATGGGTTCCCGTGACGACCTGAACACGCCATTCTCCAGATTCGTAATTTGATTTGACCGCGAAACCACGAAAACCTTCTTTTCTTCCGCCGTAAATTTTAAGAGGAATATGATCGGCGGCCTTCCAGTTTCCACGGGCGTCGAGATGAGAAAATTGAACGTAGACCTCATCCGCAAATCTTGCAGGAGAATAAATCTGGGCGTAGAAATAAATCTTGTCACCTGGCTCGGCTTTAAAATCTTGATCGCCGCGTTGCCAAAACTTCCAGTCGTCGTGCTCCGAGGAGAGTATCCAAGAGCCTTCTTTTTTCTCGACGAGATGGTAGATACCTTGCTCCTTCACGCTAAGCGGCACCGGCGGAATCCACGCCATCAGATAGAAAAATATAAATACGATGAGGACCGAAACGCTCGGCACGAGCATAGCCCGAAAAAGAAGTTGCGAATCGTTGATTTTTTTTTGCAAAAATTTGAACTGTAAAAAAAATAATGCCAAGGTCGTAACGCTCGAAAGAATAAATGGAGTCCAGCCGATGAAACCTAGAATCAGCGGATACAAAATCGAAATGTAAGAAAAAAGGCAAATGGCGAAAAGTCCGACTTTAAAACTTACTTTTGATTTTTTAACAAGCGGCAGTTCATTCGCAAAAATCATCACGGCCATCAACAGCAGAAAGATCAGGCTATTAATAAAAGACGCACTTTTAATATAAAATAGAGAGTAAATATTAAGAAGCGTTCCGAGCAAGAAATGAAGAAGAAGATTTCGGTAGTTCCATAGTTTTGCTAAACGTTCAGGCGGACGCCATTTGTGAAGCCTAAAGAGGAGCTCGAAATGAATCAGGGCCGCGATGATAAAGAGATAGACGGCTTGCTGAAAAACCGCGAGGGGTTCGTCAACGTCTGAAACCATGACGGCATCGAAGGCGAATCCTGCAATGAAAAATAAAACATCGAGTTTCGCTTCATGTTTATGCTTGAGATAAATAAGTTTGGTCTTAACATCCTTTAACATTTATTGCCTTATCTTGAGTCTATTCCAGTCTCGTTTTGTCATGAAAGTGACCGACTCACTCTCGGCATCAAACACGAGTTTGATATCGCCGCGCTCAAGTTGTTTGCGAACTCGATCAACCTTCGTCTCGTGAGCGACTTCTTCGCGACCGTAGTCTGTTCCTTCACGTAAAATAAAGGATTCGATGACGGATGTCAGCGCTTCGGGGCTCAGAGCCCCCGGCGGAATTTCGAGGGGAGGAGCAACCTCTTTTTCTGAATCATTCATGTAGAGGCCCCCATAATTTTTTTAAGAACAGCAAACGCGCTATGACTTTCTTCCAAAAAAGGAAATGCCAAGAACCAGACATGCTGCATATTTTTGCCCAGGTAGAATTCTGTTTTAACGCTAGCTATTTTTGCATTTTCATAAATTTTCTCGGCGTCACTCAGTAAAATTTCTTGATCTCCGCAAAAAATCAGCAGCGAAGGAAAATTTTTAAAATCTCCAAAGACCGGAGAAACGTAGGGATCTTTTGGATTTGCTTTTTGAACATAATATCCAGATAGATTCATAGAATCCTCTTATAAAAAAAGGCAAATCATCGCTAAAAAAGCGGGCATGGACTGAATATAAAATATTCTCTTATTCACCGAATAGCCACCGTAGATTCCGGCGAGGATTACGCAGGCCAAAAAGAAAACTCCGGTTTGATGATGAATTTCGGGAGAACTCGTGAGTAAAGACCAAAGAAGTCCTGCGGCTAAAAATCCGTTATAGAGCCCCTGGTTTGCGGCGAGGTCTGCGGTCAAATCGGCCTTTTCTTTGGTCATTCGAAAGGTTTTAAGACCTCTGGGCTTGGTCCATAAGAACATCTCGAGGACCAAAAAATAACAATGAAGGATGGCGACCAAGGCGATAAGGATCGTTGCGGCTATATTCATAAGTTCAGTCAATCACGCCCGGCCAATTGGGGCAATGAACTTGCCATCCAAGACGCATCATGCGAAAGTACATTCAACCAGGAGAAGGCTTTTTTGGATAAAAAAAATCTCGTTAAATTGATTTGTGAAAAGCTTGCGGCTGATCTCATAATTTTACAAGACGCCGCCCGTGCCACCTACGACGCCGCGACCAATGAAGAGAGCAAACCAGAAAACGAATACGATACGAGAGCCCTTGAGGCCTCTTACCTCGCCGGAGCCCAAGCCAAACGGGTGGGCGAAATTGAAGAACTTCTCTTTGTTTTCAAAAATCTTGAAATTAAAACTTTCAAAAATACAGATGCGATTTTATCGACCGCGCTTGTTGAAGTCGAATCTGATGATAAAAAAAGCTTCGTTTTTTTAATGTCAAAAGGTGGCGGAATCCAACTTAATATCGAATCGATGTTTGTGCAGATTATTACGCCGCACTCACCTCTCGGCGAAGCCTTGTTAGGTCTTAAAGTCGGCGATGTAGCGGTCGTAGAAAGCGCTAAGAAAATTCTTGAGTACGAGATTTTGTCGATTCAATAGACTTTTTAAGTGCGTACCAAGGAATCAGCGCGCACAGAATACGGGCCGGATTTACCTTTAGATGGCTCAAAGCTTCGAAAGCACTCATCAGGTTGTTCCTGCCGTTTGTATTTTGAACTTTCATTTTACGGACGCGTTCGAAGAGGCGTCAATGCCAATTGGATGGCGCAGAAAACGTCATGCATCATGCAAATTCGCTTTGCAACTAAGCTCATTGATGGTGAAGTCTTGTTCTAGTACTAGAACCATTTTTGAACCGGAGCTCAAAAAGATGAGATCAATTGTTCTTCTCGCGACTTTGTTATTAACTACGCTCTCGCAAGCCCTCACGAATTCAACCCCACTCCAAGATCTTGCATTTCAGAGCAACGTCTTCATCGGTTCAGAAGCCCTCGACACCGACGGCAGTTCTGTTATGGGTTATTGCAACGCTACTTTTATTTCGGCACAAGTTTTGGTCACAGCCGCTCATTGCATCGCCGAAAGTCTAGCTCTTTCAAAAGACCTTCTTCACGTAGAGATCGGCGCCTACAAATTTGTTGCTCGTAAAAGTGATGGCAAAGTCGTGAATATTGGTTACGCGCCAATCATTAAAAAAGATGTCTCCGCTCACTTCATCGTTTCAAAAGCTCTTCAAAAAAAACTCGCCATTAATGGTCCCTCGGCCCAAATTCCGCCGAGCGAGGACATAGGAATCATCGTTCTAAATGATAAACTTGAGCTCGACGCGAATTTTGTTTTCGCAAATGTGATTCCTCGAAAAATTTGGAGTGATCTGAAGACTCGTTTGGGCTCAGCCCAATTTTCAATCGTGAGCATTAATTATTTCGATACAACTTCTATGGATTATAAAAGATCAGCATCGCTCAATAAATTTTCGCTCAGCTACGGCGGATGGCTTGAGTCGCAGTCGACTTCGCGGGTAGAAGAAGGCGATAGTGGAAGTCCCCTCTTCGTTCATTACCAAAACCATACTTACCTTGCTGCCGTCGTGAAGGGTCTCGCTACGAATATTTTTTCAAGCTGGGATGTCTTGCCGGCCTTGAGCACCAAGGCTTGCGACATTGCTCATGAGAACAATATCGCAACTGAATTTTCAGATCTTTTTTGTAAGTAGTTTCTACGACAACAGCTGCAATTTAAAAAATTCAAGCGTGGTCGCCCAAGAAAGTCTCCTAGGTCTCGCACCCCGGCTCTTCGAAAAAGGAGTTCTCTTAAGCTTTCTGAAGAGACGCGTTCCTGAGGACTCTTCATTTCAATTTACGAAGTCTCTCAAAACCTCTTATTCGGGCTACGCTGTCAAAGTTTTGCATCCCGAGCTTGCAAAATAAGGGTAAAAACAGCAGAATGAGTGCACACAAAAAAACCAAAGTGAATCATCCATGTCTGTTTTAGTTTCTGCCTACAAAATTTCGAAATCTTTTGGAATTCAAAATCTATTTAAACAAATCAGCTTCGCAATCGAGAGTGGTCAAAAAATCGGCCTCATCGGACCAAATGGCGCAGGTAAATCAAGCCTTTTGCAAATTCTCGCGAAAAATCAATCTCCGGATGAAGGTGACCTCAGTTTTTCGAATCAGATTAAAGTGGGCTACCTCCACCAAAATCCGCAGTTTGCTCCAGACGCTACTCTTTACACGACTATTATTTCAGGCACCGAAGATCCTTATGACTACGAAAATATTCTGATCGCTCAGGAAATGATTTCGAGACTTGAACTGGATCAGTTCGCAGAAGAAGTTCTTTTAAACGAATTGTCAGGCGGCTGGAAGAAGCGCGCTGCCCTTGCCTGCGAACTCGTGAAAAAACCCAATATGCTTTTACTCGATGAGCCCACGAATCATCTTGATCTCAAAAGCATCATGTGGCTCGAAGAGTTTCTTGCGAAGCAAACCCAACTGGCATCGCTCATGGTGACTCATGATCGTCTTTTCTTACAGAATACTTGCGATTTTATTTTTGATCTCGACCGCAGAAATCCGGATGGCCTCATCAAGTTTTCGGGAAGCTATTCAGACTTTGTCGACTTTAAAGAAGCGGGCCTCGAAGCTCAGCGCAACCTCGAAAGCGTTAAGAACAATACCCTCAGGCGTGAAACCGAATGGCTCAGACGAGGAGCTAAAGCGAGACAGACGAAGCAAAAAGCCCGCATCGAACGTGCCGGCGATTTAGGTTCGGAAGTTCAAGACTTAAAAGAAAAAAATTCGAACAAAAAAATCTTGGTCGATTTCGGCGAGGTGGGCCGCGCTCCGAAAAAGATTCTCGAAGCGAAAAGCATTAGCAAAGCTCTCGGTGATCGCACTCTGTTTGAAAATTTCTCATTTATTCTAGGCCCCAAGACCCGCATCGGTATTCTAGGTAATAACGGCTGCGGAAAATCAACTCTGATCCGCACCTTACTTGGTACCTTAAAACCTGATTCGGGTGACGTATGGCTCACCGACCAGATGACGATTTCGTATTTCGAACAGAATAAAAACAGTTTGAATCTCGAGCAAAGCCTACTTAAAAACATTTGCCCCGACGGAGATTACGTCCAAGTTCAGGGCCGTCCGATGCACGCAAAGTCGTATCTGACAAAATTTCGTTTTCGCCACGATCAAATGGACATGCCCGTTAAAAAACTCTCTGGCGGAGAACAAAGCAGACTCCTCATCGCGATGCTCATGATGAACAAAGACCAAGTTTTAGTTCTCGATGAACCGACTAATGACCTCGACATTGACACGCTTAATATCTTAGAAGAAGCGCTGACCGATTTTGACGGAGCGATAATTCTCGTTACCCATGATCGTTACTTTATGGATCAGGTTTCAAATCAGATACTTGCTTTCTCCGAAGGTTCGACCGAGCTGATCACCTTCTCAAGCTTTTTGCAGTGGCAAGATTACCAGGCCACAGCGAAGAAACCTGAAATTTCGAATCAAAAAAAGGCTGCCGCAAAAGCCGGACCTGAACCAAAGCCTAAAAAAAAACTAAGCTTTAAAGATCAACACGATCTCGATACAATCGAAGAGAAAATTCAAAAGGCCGAAGCTAAACTCGGTGAGATTCAAAACGAATTGACCCTTCCAGAAAACTTGTCAAAGTTTGCCAAGCTCAGCGAACTCACAGCTACTCTGAAGCAGCAGCAAACCGAAGTTGAGAACTTATATAAAAGATGGCAAAGCCTAACCGGCGATTGAAGCGCTAAACTTCTGAAGACATTTTTTAATTTCGGCACTTGTTTCAAGCTGCAAAACTTCGCCGACAAGTTTTTTGCAATCCTGATGTGAAAGACTTCGCAAAAGTTTGCGTGTCGACAAAATATGCTGTGAAGTCATGCTGAGTTCGTCGACTCCCATTCCGATAAAGAGCGGAACGAGAAGCTCTGAGTGTGCCAAAGAGCCACAAATTCCTGAATGAAGCTTTGCCTTATACGAGCTTCCTAAAATCTGATTCATGACCCTTAAAAATCCAGGATTGTAAGGATCGTAAAGTGCTTCGACCTTATCGTTCAAACGATCAACTGCGCAGACATACTGGGTAAGATCATTCGTTCCGATGCTGATGAAATCAACGTGTCTCGCAATCAAATCAACCATCATTGCGGCACTCGGTACTTCAATCATAACGCCAAACTCGTAATCGCGAGAGTACGCGACCTTATCGGCGTCCATCTCGTTTTTGCATTCCTCAAGAACTTGCTTGGTCTGTATAATTTCTTCGATATTCGAAATCATCGGAACCATAATTCCGACGGAGTGGCCGAGAGCTGCGCGCAAAATTGATTTCAGTTGATCCTTAAATATGCGGCGCTCTTCGAGGCAAAGACGAACTCCCCTGAGGCCCAAAAATGGATTCATTTCTGAAGCAACCGAAAGGCCTTCGAGCTTTTTGTCTCCACCGATGTCGAGAGTACGAATAATGCAATGTTTGGAACCGAGGTCGTCAAAGACTTTACGGTAAACCTGGTATTGCTCATCCGCCGACGGAATACGATTTTGATTTAAAAATACAAATTCAGTTCGGTAAAGACCAACCGCTTCGGCATCATTTTCTAAAACCGAAGGGATATCGAGCGGACCGCCAACATTAGCGGCTAAACGAATTTCACGTTTATCTTTTGTTTCAGATTTGAGGCCTTTAAACTTCAGCAAATCTTTTTTAGATTCGCCAAACTCAAGTTTCTTCTTTTCAAAAATGGCCAGACGATCGCTCGTTGGCTCAATTTCGATTTCACCCGATAAAGCGTCGAGCAAAATGAGACTTCCGTTTTGGGTCAGTGCTAAAATTCCGCGGGCTCCAGCGATGGCCGGAATTTCAAGGGCCCGAGCGATGATCGCGGTATGCGAAGTTTTACCACCCATTTCTGTGACGATCCCGACGACAAGCTTCGGATCTAGCATCGCCATTTGCGAAGGGCTTACATCATCTGCCACTAAAATAGTTTCTTTCGAAATATTCTTAAAATCAAAACGCTTTACGCCCATCAAGTGATCAAGAACGCGAGATGCGATATCTTGAACGTCGGTGGCACGCTCTCGCAAATATTCATCTTCGAGGCCAGCAAGCATTTTCGCGTATTCGTCGCTCGTCTCTTTGTAAGCCCATGCAGCCGACATTTTGTGATCGCGAATGAGAGACGTGGTTTTATCGATAACGTCGGGATCTTCGATCATCATGGAGTGCGCTTCAAAAATTTCAACCTGGTCAGTTTGGCCCGAAGATTTAAACCGAGAGATAATTTCTTTCATCTCTTCGAGAGATTTCGCGACCGCAGCCTCTAATTTCTTAACCTCGGCATCACTATTGCCAGCCTCGCGCGCGATATGATCAAGACTCATCTGAGAGAGAATTTTTTGAACTTTACCGATTGCAAGACCTGGAGAAACAGCAATAGCTTTCATGTGAATTATACCTGAAATTTGTTTTGAACGAGTTCTTGAATACTCTTAAGGGCCGCGTCTGCATCGTCGCCTTCCGCTTTGACGGTAAATTCTGAATGTGCCGTGAGGCCCAGAGACATAATGCTCAAAAGAGATTTAGCGTTAACGCTTTTGCCATTAGAAATGAGTTCAATCTTCGACTTGAACTGACCGACTCTTTTTACCAAGACACCCGCCGGTCGAGCGTGCATACCTTCATCATTTAATAATTTTAGTTTTACTTCCAAGTGAGGTCTCCTCTATTAATTAAATTCGATTTCGAGAACGTCCTGACCCAGGTTCGCTTCTCCGGTTTTCAGAAGTTTTAGGCTTTTGACCACGTCCATATTGGTAATAACGATTGGGGTGATCAGCGACTTCGCTTTTTCTTTTACGATATTCATGTCAAATTGAACGAGCAAATCCCCGGTAATGACTGAGTCTCCGACTTTCATAGACGTCGTAAAGCCTTCGCCTTTAAGATTCACGGTATCGATGCCAACGTGAACTAAAACTTCAAGACCCTCATCTGATAAAATACCGTAGGCATGCTTCGTCGGAAATACGGTCGTGAGTTTCCCGGCACAAGGGGCATAGATTTTGCCTTCTGAAGGTTCAAATCCAAAACCGTCGCCTAAGATTTTATCTGCAAAAGTTTCGTCCGGCACCTGAGAAAGCGCTAAAATGCGACCCTTACCCGGGCTCACGAAGTGCGTCTGCTTCATGACAACTTTGATTTCTTCTTTCAAGAAATCCGACTCAACACCAAAGATTGCCTGAACATTCTTACCAGACTGCATGACACCAGCAGCTCCTAGGCTTTTCAGCGTACCCGCACTTACGCCTTTCGTATCTTTGACGATCACGCGAAGGCGCGTGATACAGGCATCGAGGCTCTCGATATTATTTCTTCCGCCAAGAGCGGCCAATACTTTCTTAGCTAGCGCCGAACCGGTCGGTTTAGGCCCTGACATTTTCTCATCTAATTTTTCAACTTCACGGCCTGGAGTTTTAAAATTAAAAAAGCGAATCATAAAGTAAAAACTAAAGAAATAAAGAAGCGCTATAACCGGACCAATCAGAATGAAGAGGTAACTGCTGTTTTTCTGATTAAAGTAGCCGAGAGCGTAATCGATGATTGACGCCGAAAAAGTATAACCGAGGTGAACATCAAAGTGAGAGGTCAAAACTCCCGACAAAAACGCGAATAGAACGTGAAGGACGTAAAGCGCAGGAGCCACAAAAATAAACGCGAACTCAATCGGCTCGGTAATACCCGTTATGATTGACGTAAGAGCGGCCGAAAGCATAATGCCACCGACGGCGCTTCGTCGCTCTTTGGGAGCTGCCAAAAATATCGCCAAAGCTGCTGCCGGCAAACCAAAAAGCATAATAGGATATTCAGAGGCCATCATGCGACCAGCAGTTGGATCGCCCGCGAAATAGCGAGCCGAATCACCCTTCACAACTTGACCTGAGCTCGTGACGAACTGACCAAATTCATATAAAAACGAAGGATAATAAACGTGATGCAAACCAACCGGAATGAGCAATCGCTTGCCAGCAGCGTAGAACGCCGGACCAAATTCAGAACCGTTTACCGAATTACCAAAATCGTAAATCGCTTTTTGAATCGGCGGCCAAATGTAACCAAGAACCAAAGCTAAAACGAAAGTGGCCGCTACCGTCATGATCGGAACAAATCTTTTTCCAGAAAAGAAACCTAAAATTTGCGGAAGCTTTATATTCTGGTAGCGGTTATAAATTTGGGCGGCCAAAAGTCCGATGATGATACCGCCAAATACGCCGGTGTTGATGGCGAGGGTGAGTTTTTCATTATCGCTGATGATCTTAAGAATGTTGACCATCGTGAGGTAACCCACGGCGGCCGCAAGTCCTGCGATGCCGGCACCGCCGGTAAATCCGATCGCAACTCCAATTGCGAAAATAAGTGGGAGCTGTTCGAAAATTGCAAGGCCACCGGAGAATAAGACTTGGCCAACGAGAGAGGCGTTTTTATCCATGTCTTTCAGAATGCGTCCAAGCGCAACGAGCAAGCCCGCAGCCGGTAAAACCGAAACCGGGACCATGAGAGATTGCCCAACTTTTTGTAAAACCGAAAGTATCTGATTCAGTTTTTCTTTCATTTTTCTACTTCCTATCTAAATGAACTGCTGATGTATGAGCGCCAAGTCAGAGCCGACAAATAACTCGCGTGGCTCCATGTGAGGTTCGTAGCACCTTGCATATGGCCAGTATTGCGATTGATTTGCTCCGATAACGAACCATCCGGGCCCCGATGCAAAATAGATTGCGAAAGCTGAAAGTCGCCCGCCTGAAACAACTGCTGAGAGACCTTCTGAATCACCGGCGAGTTCGCGACAAAACTCTGGCCAAGGGTAAAAGTCATCATGCCTTTCATCAAAGAATTATAAAAATGCAAGTTGATCGCATTGATCTGTAGTTGTTTCACCTGAGCTAAATGAATCGACGCCCGATAGTAAACCTCAGCAGACGCTTGAGTCGAAATAAACCATGGATTGCCTATTCCGCTCGTGGTGACTCCATCGTAGGTATCTTCAGGATAACGACCAAGCACTACTCCACTTGCGTTTTGGTTGACCTGATATTCTTTTTGAAATGTATCTTTCAAAGCTTGAAGAGTGGCGAGCACGCGGTCGTCATAAGGAGCGTACAGACCATCACCGACGTCGCCGTAGAGCGCGGCCAAAATCACCGAAGTATCAAGGAGGCTTGGCTTGCGTGGTCCACTTTGAACATTCACTGCGGTAACGATGTAATTCACATTCGAATTCCAAAAGTTTTGTAAGACCTGGCCAATCTGGCTAGCCTGCGTAGCGTAGAAACTCGCGGCACCGGTGTCACCAAAACTTTTTGCGAGTGCCGAACCTTCGATCAGGGCGCGCCGCTGAACGACCAAAGTAAAAAAGTGAGCGCCGTAAGTCTCTTCCCATAGGTCAAACGAAGCTTGATTCCAATGATTGGCAACGTATTCAAGATCTGTCTTAATCAAACTATGTGTCGGAAGTTTCGCATCGTACAGGCTCGCCGCAATTTGTGCTTTGTTCGGCCAATTCTCTTTATTCACTAAGTTTAAAAAATACATAAAACTGATCGCGCGGAGTGCGGGACCATCTGTTTGTGGACGCCCCCAGGGACCTTGAAAGGCACTTCCGTCGACGTTAAATTTAGGCTCGCCATCACCGGCTTGAAGATTTGCGATTCCTTGAAATCCTAGATTGAGTGAAAGATGAGAAAGCATCCAGGTTTGCAGACCGGGCCGACTGCCCGTCGCGGTCGTCAGATAATAATTTTGAACCTGCATGAAACTGATCGCGGCATCACGAACCCAATGGTAAAAATAATTGGGAGAAACTTTATTCGGTGAGGCAATCACGACTCCGGCGCGAATTCCGCTTGTGTTTAAGTTTTGGAGCAGAAAAGCTTCTGACTTTACTTTTTGATCGTTGAAAGTCGCATCATTGAAAGCGCGCGGCTTAACAAAATCTTTCGGCTGACTGGGCGGCAACACCAAGACCGGCGCGTTGTGGGCGAGAGGGGTGACCTTCGCGAACAAAGTCTGTGAGTTTAAAGTGAGAAGGCCGATCGCGAAAGCAATCAACAAAGCCGCAAAAATTCTCATACGTTTCCCCCCGGAGTAAAAGTTTGAACGAAGCTCCGGAAAAGTAGTACGAAAGGCTTGTTTAAGCTAGAGAAATTTGAATCTGGGCGCTCTTTTGCTGGCGAGAAATGTTTGCGTTTTGCGGCAGCGCTTAACTACCCCTGAATACTTAATATTTTGAAGTAATATTGCCGAAAGCACTGCTGAGATCGCGAGAAGAGATTTGGACCCTTTGATGCTCCAAATCGATATCGAGCGCAACGCCGACGTCAATCTTCGTATGTTTGAAGATGAGGAGCACTTCTGTCACATTGGTCATGTTCAAATCGCAAGTCGCGGTCGCAAAGCTCAAAGCTGCAGTCACGTTGCTTTCCATGATGTAATCTTCGCCGCCAACCGTGAGATGGAGTGCAGGACCTGAATAGTCAAACTCAGCCACTTCTCCACAAACCTGATCTTTGCTCAATTTAAATTGGCTCAATTGAATCTCGCCCAACTGACCCGTCACCATCGGCCCAGAAACGCTGGTCAAAACGCTAAAGGTTCTTGGCATTCCGGCATCGGCTTTTGCTTTTGAACCAAAAAAGGCAGTTGTTCCGATAAGCATAGCTCCTAAAAATAAATTTTTCATAAATCCTCCAAATGATCTTTAAAAACTTCTCCTGACAAGTAAAAGTGAGGGACTGTTTTTTTGCAAGCCAAATCTGTCGACAGATTCGACAGGGGTTGACTCAACTTTGGACTTTCGTTGCGGTTGTTGGCGGCATTGCCCTTAAAAGCTCTGCAGACGCTGTCCTCGGGCATCACATTTGCTCATCAATTTGGCGAGCCCCTTTTACCAAAGGTCGAAATGCTAGGCGCGGTACTTGCAAAAAAATTGAACACTCCCCGTATAGCAAAGGCCTTATGCGCGTTCCTCTTTTCAATTTCGTCTTCTTCGCTTTTCGCCGAAACTTTCTCAACGAATATGCCAACAACCAGTAGTCAGGTACAAATTCCTACGACTAAAAAAAGTATCCTCTCTGATTTTGACCTGTTAATTATTAATCGGTTTTGGTTTGAACCTATAGCTCAAAATAACTATCTCTCAAGTGAAATTTTTCTGAGCTATAATATCAACAGCAGTTTTACGATCGTTGCCTATACCGAATACGATCAGGCAACTTCAAACCAAAACGCAACGAGCAGTGATTTTCTGGATACTGATCTGAGATTGATGTACAAATATGTTCCTACACAAAAAAACTGGGACGCTGGAGGAGGTCTCCTCGGATCTTTTCCAACTTCGCGTAGCTCCCAAGAGCAAGGCGAATACGCGGGAGCGGGCCTCAAAGCTTACGCCGATCTCATGACAAAATCACTCACCCTTTCAGCGTCGAGTCGGTTCTACGAATACTTTTATCAAGACTCCTACATCGTTTCGACCAACCAGGGTGTGCAGAAGGCAGAGCCAGATAATCAATCCCCTGAGATTTCACCAACATTTAATACGAATCCTTTGACGCCTGACGATCCCAAACTAATCGCGAACTGTAACTCATACAGTGATAGCTCTGTTGTTTTACTTTACAATTTGACTCCAAATTTTATGTTGCGCAACGAAGTTCGCTACGAATCTTACGGATATTTTGATGACCATTACTCAAGTCTTTTTCACGACAAATACGGCGCCGGATACAAATTTGCTCCCGAATTTACTCTATGGGTTTCAGAAGACGCGATGAAAAACCCCGATGCTCCCGGAGCCATATTCGATAGCAAGTACACAACGACCATCGTCAGCTTTTACTGGAAGATCTAAACTCGAAGATCTAAATAGACACTCTCTAAATCTTGAGTCACAGTGGTGTGATGACTTGTCCGAAGTGTTCCTCACCGCTTGAATTTCAATCTTTGCAAACAACGCAAAATATCTGCGCTCAGTGTTTTCTTCTGAACGAAAACGATTCACCCCTCCAAATCGGGAGTTACGGCGAGTTTCGCACACAATCGTTTCGCGTGATTGGTTGCAAAAAGAAAGCAACTTCTCATTTGGCTTGGCTTGAGTGGCTCGTGATGCTCGAAGATACAAGCCTTGCCTGGATCAGAGAGTCGCAAGGGACGTGGAGTTTGTTCTGGTTTGACTCTCCAAATGAAGAACGTCGCACATTTGATTTAAACACCCTTGACGAGAGGTTCATCTACGCTGGAGAAAAATACATTCTTCGGCGTTCGGCCGGAGCATCGCTTGAATTTCAAAATGGTGAAAGCCTATTGCAATCTGTCGTCGGAGAAATATCTCAAGTCTCCGAGGCACTCCGTTTGAAAGACTTAAATTCTCTTCTCCATATCGAAGTCTATGCCGGATCTCATTTACCATTTATTTCTCGAGGAGAATGGGTCGAATTCTCTTCTTTTAACTTTGGTGGGTTGAGATCCATTGATCAAAGCATTCAGAAAATAATTTGCCCAAACTGTTCAAGTCGGTTTTTAGTGCGCCACAAAAGCTTCTCTCTACGCGCCGTCTGCAACACATGTTACAGCATTATCGATATTAGTAGTGACGACCATATGAGCTTGAGCGACTTTGATCGTGAAAATAAATTTGACCCTGCCATCGCCATCGGAAGCCAAGGAAAAATCTTGGGTGAGAGCTTCGAAGTCATTGGCTGCATGAGGCTCAAAAATAAATTAAGTCCGACATTTTTTATAGTTAAGTATCTTCTTTATAGCTCGACCCAGTCTTATCGTTGGCTCCGCGAAGAAAACGGTCACTGGACAATCAGTCGCGTCGTTAACGATCTATTAAAAAATTCAGACTCGAGGATAGAGTATCGAGGTCAGATTTATTCAAGTGACCATTCATCACAATATCAGCTGTTATTTGCCCAAGGTGAATTTTACTGGCCACTGCAAAAATCAGAAGTGTTCGAAGCCGATCATTTCGTAGCTCCTCCTTACGAATTGAGCTTCGAAAAAAGTGCGGTGTATCTGGGCCGGTATCTGAGCCCGCGCCAAGTTTCTTCCGCATTTAAGCTCGTGAAGACGCTTAGTCGCCCTGCGGGGTCGTTGCCCCATGAAGTTTCACCCTTTCACCATATCGTGAAAGAATTTTTACTGATCAATTTTGTTTTTATCTTTGTTTGTTTCCTCATTCAACTCCGAAGTGTTCAATCGCGAGGCGTTCAAGTTCACCGCAGTCTCGTTCACATGGCACAAAATATTGACGAGCGTATTCAAAGCACCGAGCCGTTCGAACTGAGAGGTGCCGCGAGTGCTTTAGTGGTTTCGATATCGGCCCTCGTTCCTGAAAGTCTCGATTTAAGCCTGATCGAAATTCGCAATAAGACCAAATATTATTTTCATACGACTCCCTTCGGCGGACGAGCGCTTGTTTCGAGCGTTCCGACTGGATTGTATTTTTTAACTTTTGCCCGCAATCACTCGAGAGATTCGGTCAAGACTGAAGATCCAAGCTTCGAGGTAACAGCGGTCTATGGTGCCAAATCCTGGAGTAATTTCTTCCTCGCGTCAATCGCATTCAGTCTACCAAGTTTTTTCACCTTCGGATTCGATCGTGTTTTTGAAATGAAAAGAAAGCGGCGAAGATGCGAATAGACGCGATTAAGATTTATTTTGTTTTTTGTGTCGTTGTAGCAGGGCTAATGACCTACGCGAATTTTAAGGGGTACTATGTGTTCGAGCAGATTTTATCGCAGGTGAACGTTGTGCGGGAATAGGAATTTGGGGTAGTTACACGCCTGTCTACCAACTAGACACTAGACATCGCTCATTGTCACAATTGTTTTAAATTGAGATGGCGAAAGGAACTAAAGAAACCAGAATTCGAGAAATCTCCAAAAATTCAATTACTTCGGCGAATGAACGCTTTTCGTAGAAATTGGCACCTGAGATGCAGTTGATCCAATTGAATTGTTTTATCTTTATTAAGGAAGGTCGTTATGAACATGCTCAACAAGAGACAAATGATGCTGGCTATTTCTGTATCGCTGACCGCTTACGCGTTTGCGATTACGGGTTGCGGACAAAAGGATGCTCCTAACAATGCGTTTAAGTCTGAAAATCTGGCTGCCGTACAAAGTTTAGCCGGAACTTGGGTTTCGGATGAGCAAGCGGTAAAACCCGGACAGAAGAATTTAAATTTCGTTACGATTACCAAAAATTCGATGAAGCTCAGAGCACTTTGCGCAATCGATGCGAAGGATGATAAAACTCCTGCCGTCAATGCGGTTGCCGAAATCAGCAATGATTTTAGCGTTGAAGCAAAAAACAAAAATATTAAATTTAAAGATGCGAAAGCTTTTAAGGCCGACGCAACACCAGACTGCGCAGTCTCTTTAAAAGACGGAAATATTCAGTACAATCTAGATGGCGACAAACTCACACTTGGCGTGATGGCTGATGGCACGGCGACTGATTCTAAAAAAGCAATTAAAGATGTTGGAATGGTTTTCAAAAAAGTAACAGACGACGAAGCAAAAACTCGCGAAACTGATTTCAGAGCGAAATCTGCTGCGGGCGTTGCGGCGGCAGTTGCGAAGCAAGATCCGAATGCTCCAGCAAGCGGTACGGTCGTTGATAAAGCGACGAAAGATGCAATCGCAAAAGCCGATTCTGTGAATGCTCCACTCTTGGCAGGTCCTTGGTTGTTACAAGAAGATGATTCTAAAGTGAAGGCCGACAAAGAACTCACAAAGCTTTTAACAAAATCAAATGTTGATTTGATCATATTTGTAGACACTCGCTTCATCGAGCGTATTGCTTGTCGCTATCAAGCCGCAGCGGATACAGCTGGTCAAAACATAAAAGAGCTGGGCTTTAAGCTCAACAAGATTGAAAATGATGACTCAACAAATGTTTTAAATGCAACAACTAAGCAAGCTAAAACAAGCGGTCTCTCGTTTGAGTCGGTCTTGAACGAATCTTCAATCAAAATCACTCAAGCCCACGGTGGAACACAATCAAATGCATTGCCAAGTGATTTTATCAGCATCACGACTGCTCAACAAGATCTTGCAAGTTGCCAGTTGACTTACAACGCAGACCAAAAAATTGCGTTTGATATTTCTGGCGACGGAAAAACTTTGACTTTGAAAGACGATAAAAACGGAACTCGCAAATTTAAAAAGATCGAACCAACAAATCTTTCAGAATCAGAGAACTCAGCACTCGCTTTGATCGAACGTACATCAGGAGATTCGAAAACTCCGGCGGAACCAAAGGCGAATGAAGACAAGGGTGGCGCAGCAAAAACACCTGCCGCAACGACGGCACCGCCTGTCTCTACTGCGACGGCAAATCCACTCGCTGGCAGCCCACGCGATCATAATTAATTTGTTGAAAAGTCCGTTCGAACTGGAATGGACTTTCCTTAAATTTTATACTCATAATTTGGAGATATGCTCTCCAAAATTCTTCTGCTCCTCTTCATTTCTTTGATCGCTCAAGCTGAATTTTCTGTCAGTATCGAAGACTGCACCGGACTTCACTTAAGCTCTCCGCAAGATTTCATTTCTAATTTTTCGACTCAGGCGACATAGTCTTTCGGGCCGAGATCGTGAAAACTCAAAGCCGCAATTACGCGAATGTCACGAACGGAGCGTTTGGATATTTTACCGCAAACGAAAATATTTATGTGATCGGAATCGACCTGCCGACCTTTGAAAAAATAAATATAGAAATTCAATGTTCTGACAATTCCCTTTCAAATTACCAGAGTATCGCTCCCAGACCATAAAACGAGAGTCTTGCGAGCATTAGAATCTCTAGGCCATTCTTTCGAAATCATAGCGCGCAGATTATTTACGCCGACCAATTTTCTGATAAGATTTCGCTCTTTCAATTTAAATACGTCATTTCGACTCATGATAATTTCGAAATCAAGATCGGCAGCGATCTTTTCTCAATTTCTTTGGCATAAAACGCCGTGCTATTCTGATCAACCCTCTTTCGGTAAAATTCATAGATTTTTTGAATTTTTAAAGGGCAAATTGAAATCGAGCTATTAATGAAGCGAGCGCACAAGATAAAATCCTTTACTTGACCCATTTCAATTGTCTCACAACAATAATCATAGATGAAGAGGCTTGGATCTAACTAGACCTTGGTGTGAGATGGGCTGCAATATTCTCCTGAAATGGCTTTTTGTATGCGAAAGACGATACCGTTTAAAATTCTGCCGCAACCGACTGAAACCACATGTGGCCCAACGTGCCTTCACGGAATTTATACTTACTACAAAGACAAAACAAATCTTAAAAAGATCATTGAACAAATCCCTTCGCTTGAGCACGGTGGCACGCTTGCCGTCATGCTGGGTTGTCACGCGCTGAAGCGCGGATACACGGCAAAAATTTACACATACAATCTTCACCTCTTCGATCCGACTTGGTTTATTCATCCCGATATTGATCTGAAAGCTTTTTTAGAAGCCCAACGTCGGGAAAAAAGAAATCTCAAACTCAGACAAGCCTCAGAAGCTTATATTGAGTTTCTGAATCTCGGTGGCAAGATTGTGTTTGAAGATTTAAATCCGCAACTGCTTATTAAATATCTGAAGAGAGATATCCCGATTCTGACTGGGCTCAGCGCCACGTACCTCTATCGCTCAGCACGTGAGATGCCTGATACCAATGAGTATAACAGCATCGCCGGAGAGCCTTCGGGTCACTTCGTCGTGATTTCAGGACATGATATTAAAAAACATAATTTAATGGTTGCTGATCCTTTTCAACTCAATCCATTCGCCGGGAGTCACTACTACTGGGTGGATATTAACCGCGTCGTTTCGAGCATTCTCCTAGGAATCGTCAGCTACGACGCAAATTTTTTAGTGATCGAACCCGAAAAACCAACCGCAACTAAAGCAAAGAAGAAAAAGAGTTCAGCCAAATGAGACATATCATCGTTGTCGACGATCCAGCTGAATGGCCAATCAAAATTCGCGGAGTCGAACTTTGTTCAGCCAAATCCTACTTGACCGAAGACACTTACCGCAAAGCGCGCAATATTAAAATATATAATCTTTGTAAGTCGTACCGGTATCAAAGCTTTGGTTATTACGTTTCGCTTTTAGCGGCCGCGAGACACCACAAACCCGTACCGACGGTCTCGACGATTCAAGATTTGAAATCGCAATCGCTCGTACGGTTTGTTTCTGAAGATCTCGAAGAATTGATTCAAAAAAGCCTCGAAGGACTTAAATCAAAAGAATTTACGCTCAGTATTTACTTTGGGCACAACACGGCGAAGAGGTACGACAAGCTCTCAACTCATCTGTTTAAACTTTTTCAGTGCCCCCTTTTAAGGGCCGAGTTCGAATTTACGACTAAGTGGCAATTGCAAAGCATTCGTCCGCTGTCGGCACTCGAAATTTCAGAAAGCCACTACCCTTTCGTGATTTCTTTCGCTAAACGATTTTTTCAAGACCGAAATATTAGTACAAAAAAAGAAGTTGTTTACAATTTTGATCTAGCGATTTTAGTGAATCCTGAAGAAAAGCTTCCTCCGTCGAACGAAAACGCTCTTAAAAAATTTATCAAGGCCGCTAATCAAGAAGGAATGAGCGCTGAACTTATTACCCGAGACGATTTCGGAAGACTCGCGCAGTTCGACGCCCTTTTTATTAGAGAAACAACTGCCGTCAACCATCATACCTATCGATTTGCGAGGCGTGCAAAGGCTGAAGGTCTTGTCGTCATCGATGAACCTGATTCAATCTTAAAATGCTCAAACAAAATTTATCTCGCCGAACTATTGCAAAATCATCATATCCGAGTTCCTAAGACTCTGATCGTCCACCGAGATAATATTAAGAAGGTCGGTACGACGATTGGTTTTCCGTGCATCTTAAAAGAACCCGATAGCGCATTTTCTCTGGGAGTTAAAAAAGCTAAAACCTCTTCCGAATTGCTCGATCAACTTGAGAATATGTGGCAGAAATCAGATCTCGTGATCGCGCAAGAATTTTTGCCAACCGATTTTGATTGGCGCATTGGTATCATCGATAAAACTCCGATTTTTGCCTGCAAATATCATATGGCTAAAGATCATTGGCAGATCACGAAAAACCAAGCGAAGGGTGGCCCGCTTGACGGCAAAGTTGAAAGTGTTGAGCTCTCTCACGTTCCTGAAGATGTGATCAACACGGCGCTGAAAGCCGCCAATCTCATAGGCGGAAGTCTCTACGGCGTCGACATCAAACACGAGAACAACAAATGCTACGTCATCGAAATTAATGATAACCCAAATGTCGATTGCGGATACGAAGACAAAGAACTTGGAATGAAACTTTACTCAACGATCATGCAAGTTTTCAGAGACCGTATTGAAAAACGAAAACTTAAAAACCAAACAAGCTAAGAGGTCCTTTTGGCATTTTTAAATCTTTTTGAAGGCTACGGCATCGAACTCGAGTATATGATCGTCGATGATAAGACGCTTAGGGCGTTGCCGATCACCGATCAAGTTTTCAAAGATATCAAAGGTAAAATTGTCTCTGATATCGATGACGGCGTACTGGAGTGGTCTAACGAGCTTGTCATGCATGTGGTTGAACTCAAAGTTGCTCGGCCCGTACCGCAGTTAAAAGGCCTTGGAGATGAATTCGCACGAGGAGTGAATCGCCTCAACTCATATCTTAAAAAATATTCAGCGAAATTAATGCCAACGGCGATGCATCCGTTTATGAACACAGACACCGAGACAAAGCTTTGGCCACACGACAACAACGAGGTATACGCCTCTTACAATCAAATCTTCGACTGCCGAGGACATGGTTGGTCGAACGTACAAAGTACCCATATCAACCTTCCGTTTAAAACAGACGAAGAGTTTGTGAAACTTCATGCGGCCATCAGGGTCATTTTGCCGCTCGTGCCGGCACTTGCTGCGAGCTCGCCCATCTACGACGGTAAAGTTCACGAGACACAAGACGCAAGACTTGAGTTCTATAAGAAAAACCAAATTAAAGTTCCCATCATTGCAGGCGATATCATTCCGGAGCATGTGACGAGCATGCAAAATTACCGCGACGTAATTCTTTCAAATATCTATAAAGAAATTGCGGTTCACGATCACAAAAATATTCTAAAAGAGGATTGGCTCAATTCTCGAGGTGCCATCGCAAGGTTCGAACGTCAGAGTATCGAAATTCGCTTGATGGATATCCAGGAGTCTCCACTCGCGGATTGCGCGATTATTGAATTTATCGTTCATATCCTCAAAGAACTTTGCTTAGGCCAATGGATCAGCTTTGATTCTCAACAATCCCAAACAAGCCACCTGCTCAAAACTATGCTTGATCTCAATATTCAAGACGCAGAGAAGACCGTTCTCAAAGATCAGGGCTTCGCGAAATTCTGGGGCTGCGGACACGCAAAGACCTCGAAAGATCTTCTACAATTCTTGTTTGAAAAGACAAGTTTTAGAAAAGCGGCAAGTGATCCCCGCATCGCTAACCACATCGAATTGATTTTAAGCCAAGGAAGTCTCGCGACGCGAATGAAGTCTTGCCTTAGAACTCAAGACATACCTTCGCTCTACCAAACGCTCTCGAACTGCCTTGCAGAGAATCAGAGTTTCAAAGCGTGAAAAAAAGTTTTCTACTGCTCACTTGCGAACACGGCGGAAATAAAATTCCGAAACGTTTTCGAGAAAATTTTAAAAACCAAGAGAAGCTATTGGCGACTCACAGGGGTCTCGACATAGGAGCCCTCGGCATCGCAAAGCTACTTTCAAAAAGTTTGGGCGCGCCTCTCGTTGCGTCCGAAATTTCGCGCCTTCTCGTTGATCTGAACCGATCCATTGGCCATGAAGGCCAGTTCTCGAAAATCAGTTCAAAGATCAAAGAACGAGATTTCATTCTTGAGAATTACTATTATCCGCATCACATACGAGTGCAGAATCAAATCAACAAAGCGCTGATGGCTTCGAATCAGATTATTCATTTAGGAATTCACTCTTTCACTCCAAAATTAAAAGGCGAAGTAAGGCACACCGACATCGGCATTCTTTTTGATCCGAAAATTCTTCTCGAAATTAAATTTTCAAGGCTCCTCAAAGAACAGCTGAAAATTTCTGCGCCAGAGCTGAGGGTTCGCATGAACTATCCGTACAAAGGTACCTCCGACGGTCTCACTAGGTCGCTCAGAAGAGCATTTGGTAAAACCACTTACGCCGGAATCGAAATTGAGATCAACCAGAAATTCTTTACAAGCGACATGAAGCAAAATCAAAAACGAATGGCTCATCTTTTTTCTCAGAGCATTCAAAACGCAAAGGATCTTTTACGATGACTTACCAAACGAAAGCTGCCATTGCACTCGCCATTGTCCTCGTGGTGATTATCTCGGCACAGCGTGCAGACGTGAGTTTTTGGTTTGCTCCTCCAGCGAAAAAATTTGCGATGGCGACCCGCACCGACATGGCTCTCTTAGAAAAAAATCACTACCTTCCAAAGCTTTGGTCGAATATTAAACTGATCGAAGTGAGCTCAGACGCAAGCCATGTTCAAGATTGGTTAAAGGCCGATGCTTTTGATATTCCTAAAAAAAATAATGGCGACTATTCGCTGAACATTTTCGTATCAGAATGGATTGACGGTTACCGTTACGGCGCCCTTGTTCAGTATGACCTCATTGATATCAAAACGAAAAATACCGTTTGGGAATTGAACCGAACCTACAAGCTAGGAATCATCTATTAAAATCGATCGCCGCGTTCTCATTCAAACAGTCATTCAGTTAGGTCTCGTCTCGTTATTTGCGGATGTTTCAAGCGAAATGCTGTATCCTATTACGCCGATTTTTCTGAGTACGGTCCTGGGCGCGTCGATGTTTCATATCGGCCTCATCGAGGGCCTTGCCGAAGCACTTGCCAGTTTACTTAAGAGTTCTTCGGGTATTTGGTCGGATCGCATTCGTTCTCGCAGGCATTTTGTTTGGGTCGGCTATCTCCTCACCGCAGTCGCAAAACCGATTATTGGCGTTTCGACATCTTGGCTAGGAGTTCTCTCGGCAAGGGCTCTCGACCGCACCGGTAAAGGAATTCGCTCAGCTCCACGAGATGCTCTGCTGAGCGAAGCGGTTGAACCGCAATTTATTGGCGCCGCTTTCGGTTGGCATCGAGCAATGGATACGCTCGGAGCCGCGATCGGGCCGCTCATCGCCATTTACTATTTGAAGTACCACACTGAACTCAGGCCGATCTATTTTTGGGCTTTCATTCCTGGTCTGATCGCCGTTGCATTTGTTTTTGGAGTCGACGAAAAAAATCGCAAGCCGGATGCGAAAGTCATTCAACCGAAAATTTCTATTTTCAATCTCTCGAAAAACTTTCGCTACTACCTCACGACGTGGACGATCTTTTCGCTCGCAAATTCGAGCGATGTTTTTATTTTACTCAAAGCCAAATCTGCGGGCCTCGAACTTCAGACGACGATCTTACTCTACTGTTTTTATAATTTGATTTATGCATTCTTAAGCCCCCCCCTCGGAATTCTCTCTGATAAAATTTCTAGAAAGTGGATCTTAAGCGGAGGGCTCGTCGTTTTTGCTCTCACCTACTTTGGCTTTGCAAACGCCACAACTTTTTGGGATTTTTTCGTGCTCTTCGGCATTTACGGAATCTATATGGCCGCCACAGACGGAGTCAGCAAAGCTTTGGCGATTGATCTTCTGCCAAAAGAAATGAAAGCGACAGGATTGGGTGTTCTCGGTACTTTTACCGGGCTTGCAAGTCTCGTAGCGAGTCTCGCCGCCGGATCTATTTGGGATCACTTTGGATCGGCCGCAAGCTTTTATTATGCGGCCATCGGCGCACTCATCGCAGGCGCGATGATGCTTTTCTAAAAATTAATTACAGTGAGGACTCGCGCCGATTGTTTGGCCAGTCATCGTACCATTAATCATCAAGTAACCAGACTGGTGACGAGCTAAATTCGGAGATTTGTGAATCCAGTGAATGATCGCTCCATCGGGAGAAGCTGGATACTGAGTCTGACGGTTTGAAGTGATGTAATCACCGCAAGCAACAACACTTGCCCCAACATTAAAAGCCGGAAATCCACCGAACTCTTCATTGTAAATCACTTCGATCGTGCTTGAAACGGCTGGTCCAATTTTCAATTGAAAGTGATGATGGCAAGAATGATCGGAGTAAATTTTAGTCACCACTCCACTGATGAGAGCACGCTCGCGAAAAGAATTTGGAGTCGTTACTTTGAGCTGAATCACGCCGGCATTATTCAGAGCCATGGCCTGTCCACTATCGGATAAACAAGCGGGCACCGCTTGCGCAAAAGACATTTCGGTAACAAACAAAAGTCCGAACATTGAGAGAGCAAGGCCCAATACTAACTTCATCAATTCCCCCTTATTATAAGATAACGCGGTTTCACTTAGATACCGGGAAGGGCAGCTCTCGTCTACGAAAAGCCGGACGATTGAAAAATTTCATCATTTATATTTAGTATTTAATTATGCGCGAAATGAATAATTGAATGAAAAAACGAATCTCGAGGGTTCAAGAGAGAAACTCCCGCAGTCTAAGTAGCTGAAGTTCTAGCGCTTTTGATGACTTTTGGTTTTTTTGACTTTTTTAGCGAGTCTTTTAGCGTGATGCTTGTTCTTTTTTTTAACTTTTTTATTTTTCATGATCTCTCCTTCGGATTTAAGATGCTCCAAACTGTCATAAAATCTTCGGCCTGACAAACTAAAAGGAATCTAAAAACCAAGAGGTCAGGCTTAGCCGCTCGCAATAAGTTGGGAGTACCTCATGCTCTACCTGATCGGATAGAAATCCGACGAGGGTTCCCGCTTGAGGCTCGATATCCACTGAGTCGTTCACAAAATAGAGGCGGAGCACTCCTCCATCAGCGGGTTTCCAACTCGAATTCAAATAACAAACAAGTGAAACTTTACGTGCACTCCGCTTTTCAGAGCTGACATCGAGATGACGTTCGTAGAAAGCACCGGGTTGGTAAAGTGCAAAATGCGAATCGAGAGCGTTAAGCCCTAAAAAATATTTTTCATTGAGCGACTTTCGCAAGCTTTCTAATTTCGAAAAATAATTTTGGAGAGGAAGAGAGGTGGCGGTCGTCTCGGGATCGATCCAACAAATTTGATCTGAACGAATTTTTGTTTCGAGACGTTTCGAACTGCCAATGGTCGCCTCACGAAATTCAGTTCGTAAAAACTGGACTTGCTCACGCAAATCCAAGACTTCATTGAAAGTTAGAAATTGAGGAATCTGAAAAAAGTTTTCTCTCTCGAACATCAGAGAGAAATACTTTAAATTTCTGGAGATGTCAGCATTTCAGTTTCAGAAGCCGTCGGCACCCCAGTCGCCGTTGCCCGCCCTCGTTGGCTGAGCTGAATGAGCTGCATATTGAGCTTATAAACTTCGGTGCGATTGCCATTCAAATCTAATGACTGCTCAAATTTCTCAAAAAATTCTTTAATCTTTTGGCGCGCCTCATTGAGCTTTTCCGGATTCATCGCGAGCGTCAGAGATCCGAACTCATGACTTTCAATACTCTCTTGATCGAGTGCGACCCGAGCGAGATCTAAGTTTTGAGTTTGGGCTTTACGAAGTGCTGATTGAATAATATTGGTCGGAATCGCACCTTCCATACGTCTTAACTGAGGCTTTAAGATCAGTTGATTATTTTCACTCAAGAGAATGCCTGCACGAACGAGACGTTCAATTGCCGTTTCGGCTAATTTCTCAGTGATTCCTAATCGTTTTGCGATGACTGATGCCGTGCTGTCAAAGTCTGCCGTTTGGGCGAGTGCGACAATGGCGTAATGGTACCACTCAGACGCGATATTAAATTGATCGGTCACCGTTTGGAGTTGCTTCAAATCATTCGCGCTCGCGTTGTTTTTACGCGTGTTCGATTTTGACTCTTGAACGAAGAGTCCGAGGATGCGATCACTCTCGGATGGATCCATACCCATACGATCGATCAATTCTTTCGCGCGGTTCATCGAAATTCTGCGCTTCCCTCTCAATATCTCTGAGAGTGCCGCCGGACTGACCGCTAATCTTCGCGCGTAAGCCCTTAGAGAAACGTGTGGATTTCGAGAACGAGCATCGTTGAATCCTTCATAAAGTTTCTGTTGAATAGCGGCTTGCGCTGAATCTGTTGATCCGGTGAAAATAATCGGCTTTGGCGTTTCAGCTGGTGTGCCTGTCTGGCCCTCTTGAATACCTGTTTGTTCTGTTGATTGCATACAATCCCCCTAACATGTTTGATCCTGACTGACCCCAAGCTCGTGTAAAGCAAGGGGGATGCCATGTTTCTATAGTCAAGTTGACACCATAGCCACAACCTAACTGGAGGAACAGGAAGGAACAGAACGCTTGCGGCCCTCGATTTTGTCTCTGTTTAAGGCATCGACACCACCTCGCAAAAAATGTCTTAGACCTCGCATAAGGCCGAGCAGTTGGGGTGGATTGACCTATATTGCTCCTCAGGTGGCATATGCTTTGAAGCTTAAGTCTTTGATCCGACATGAAATTTTTAAGGAGACTCCGCCATGAAAAATCTCAAACAAACCACTTCTGCTCTCTTGAGCGTTTTGATTCTCAGCTCTGCATCAATCAGTTTTGCCGATGGTGGAGATTCTGGTCCCATGGGAGAACGCGGAGATAATAGTGATAAGGCCGATGTGAATTTGCCGTGTCCAGAAAGTTTTTTACCCGGCAAATGGACGTGCGAAGCAGGCAAATGGCTTGCGAGTAAACTTCCGCCCAAACCAGAAGTGCGAGATGTTCCGGTTGAGCAACTGCAAATTCCCACGACACAAATAGCGAACGAAATCCCCGTTCTGCAACTTGAGCGGGATCGTAACGGTGTGTGTTTGTCTTTGAATAAAAACGAAGTGTACTATCCACTCTTTACGACCCCAGACGAAAAAATCCAAGCGATGACCTATATCAATGATGATGTAAAATCAATTACCGTGAATATCAGTCAAGAAACCGTGATCGCCTTGAGAAGCGCTCGCCGTGCCGGAATCGCAATGCAGGATTGGCCTTTCGTGCTTCATGGTCCACTTAAATTTTGCGGAAGTGTTGATCTTCAGTTGAGCGCAGAGACTCGTGACCTTTCTCATCCGTGGGATCGTTTGATCATCGGACCAAATGTCAGGATAGACGGCCAAAACGGAAATAACGTCAGCATCGTTTCAAGCCAAATTAGAAATATCGAACTCATCGGAAACTGTGATCCAAAAGCGAGACTCACAAGCACGATCACAACTTGTATCCGCTTTCAACGTGATTTGCGTACGAGCGATCGTGGCTATCTGTTCGTTCAACATCTCGGAAAATATACTTGCCGAGTCGATCAAATGAATATCTCAGACGTCGAGAAAAATACAGTTGGATACACTCATCGAAATCCGATACCGTGTGATCTTTTACCAAAAATTTCTTCTCCGGTTGTGACAGATATTAACGTCGCGATTTCTCAACCCGCTCCCTCGACGACGGCCACAACGACCACAGTTGTTACAGGCCCAGTCGTAAGATCAAGTTTGATTTGTGATGGTCCCTACTACGCGCCGATCATTGCAACGGCAGTTGCCCCAGCTTTCGGATTGTCTAAGCCAGCGCCCGCTGCTGCTGCTACTGACCCTGTGGTTTCGCAACCGGTTCCGGAAGTGGTTCAAGAACACGCAAAATCAAAAAAATTGAAGTCGAAAAAAGCCGTCGCGACAACTACGGTTGCTGACCGCTCTCACGCCGAGCGATAGATTTTTTAAAGCTCACACTTTGCCCACTGGTCTCTTCGATACTGATTTGAAGAGACGCGAGCCTTAAGTGCGAAATCTTCACCCATAATTTTTCACAGAAATATCTCGCAAGTTCTTCGCTCGTTATATTTACGAGCGGAAGCTCTCTACAATCTTCTTTCGGAAATAAATATCGCTTGTTCGCGAACTGCATTTCAATCAACTCACCCAGGTGTTTAAACGTGAGATAAGGTGATTTCGATGCTATGAGAATGTACTCGTCGACTTCGTCACAGATCGCTTTAATTTCGGGTTTCACGAGATTAAAATCAAAAGCCATACCGATTGCTGGATCGAGATCACTCAGCTCAATATCGCATTTCACTTGATAGTTATGGCCGTGCAGACGCTCGGCCTTTTCTTTTGAGAAAATGGTAAAATGAGTGCTCGAGAATTTAAAATTCTCTTTCGCGAGGTGAACCGTGAAACTCATAGCGTAAACTCCCTAACAGAATTTAGTTTTTGGGCCTTATTATCAAACCGCTTGATGAAGTCACAGCGCTGGCAAAGACTTTCGGCGAGAATTCCCTTCGCGAATCCCCTTTTCATATCTTGCGATCTTTTCGTCTTGAGAATTTCTGAGAGTTTCGTTTCAAAAATATTTCCGAGTTCGATTTCTGCTTCTTTATCGAGACAGCACGGAACTACTTTGCCATCTGCGTGAATCGCTACGTGGCTCGTCAGCGCATGACAAAAGCCGACATCACTTAAAATATCATCTTTGATATTGGGCCAGCGAAACCTTGAATCGAATTGAACCGAAAATTTACCGCCCAGCGGATAAGACTTTTTAAACTGCAGATTAATCTTCGAAAAATCAACTTTTACGGCGAACTTCTCTTCGATCCTGCGAAGCATTTCTTGATTTACATGTTCTTCGAGCGGGCTTTCAGTAGCGCCCTGATTCCACATGCGAAACTGAACGTAGAGGTCGGATCTCTCTGCTCGTGCGCGATCTACAAAATCAAAAATGCCTTTCAGATACCGCTCGAGTTTATCAAAATAATCGTCGGATTTCAAATTCGCAGCAAAACTCTGGAGCGAAATATTTACTTGCCCAACCGTCGACGAAAGAAGAGCTAAAACATTTTGAGGCTTCAGCAAAGTGGCATTCGTAGTAATCAGAACTTTGAGCTGATGCTTCGAACAAAGACCAATGAGGTCGTTGAAGTCAGGATGTCCGAGTGGTTCGCCCATGACGTGAAGGCAGACCTGATCGGTGTACGGCTTCACTTGAGTGAGAACTCCTTCAAATTTTTCTTTTGAAAGAGTTTGATTCGCGCGCTCTACTTCGGGGCAGAAATGACATTGAAGATTGCAGATGTTGCTCACCTCAATATAAATGCGGTTCAAGCGCTCACTCATTGCGGGATTGGGCCACTTCGATACTGACATGAATCAGTTTCTTAAGACTTTTGAGCTGGTCTTCAGAACGAATATCGCCGATTCCGAATTCAAGAAGGCCTAAGGCCGAAATGTGGATGCCCCGCTCGAGCAAAAGCCAGTGTGTTGCAGCCACGGCGGTACGGCGATTTGCATCTTTAAAAAAGTGATTCAGAACGAGTTGCGAGTAGAGATCGAGAGCGGCCTCTTCAACGTCGCCGTTCGCGGCTTTTTGAAGAGCGTTTGAGATAATATTGCGAAGATTGATCATCGGGTTGGTCAAAATTGCAAAAGTCGCCCGCTTACCGCCAGGGATGGCGACGACGGCCGCTTCGTTTCTCCACGGATCATCGTCGCTTCCGCGTATCATGACGTTGAGGCTTGCGAGTTCTTGCGTATTGAGATGCTTTTTGCCGCTCGCATTGGCTTCAATATAAGAGATAGCCTTTTCGAAGCGCACTCGTTGGAGTTGTTTTTTTAGCATATCTTGCAAGGGCATCGTCCTTTATTTATTACGCATGTAGTAGCCGCTTTTTCACCCAGATTCTACTATATCCTTCATTTTTTTAAATCTTTCGCATATACGAGCTCTATGAACAGATTATCACTCCTTTTTTTCATGGTTTTCTCAGGCTTTTCAATCCGTAGTTTTGCTTTTCCTGAGTTGGCGGCGCATGGCTATCCAAACTGTGTGGCCTGTCATGTAAGCCCTTCCGGTGGCGGCACGCTCTCGGATTACGGCAGGTCTCTTTCGAAAGATCTCTTAAGTACTTGGAGTTACGAAAACGAAGAACAGTTCGGACACGGACTCATCGGCAAAGCTCCCGAGTGGCTCCAAATCGGTGGAGACTTCAGATTTCTGCAAAATTACGTGAATAACGACGCCGCGACCGAGACAACAAATTTCTGGATGGAAAACCAAATCGAAGCGGCCGTTCGTGTCGGTCAATTCTATCTTGATTCAAGTTTGGGTATTCAGCAGGGTCCTTCGCAAATTCCCCACCTATATGATCCGATCTCGGCGAGACATTATCTCGGCTATTATTTCACCGACGAAGTTTCGGTTCGCTTCGGTAAATTTTTGCCGGCTTATGGCTTGAATCTTCCTGACCATACGGCTCTCACTCGTAGGTCTCTTGGATTCGATGAAGGAATGGAGCGACTCAATCTTGAAGCTTCGTACCTCGGTGAAAAGTATGATTTGTTTTTGACCGCCCTCATGGGTAAGGCGGATGTTGAAGGTGCGGCGATCGAATATCCGACCGATCCAAGCTTAGACGAACATGGAGCTTCGCTCTCGGCAAGCACGTGGGTACTCGAACGATTTAAATTAGGCGTGAGTATGCTTTACGGCAGCGCTGACATTTATCATCGTTTTCTTTCTGGCATTTTCGGAATTCTCAAACTCTCTTCGAAATTTTATTTGATGACCGAATGGGATTGGCAATCCAAAGTCCTTCGCCAAGTGGGAGTCGAGCAAAGAGGTTTCGCCGATTACAACGAGCTCGGGTTCGAAGCCTATAAAGGCATCAAGCTTTATTTGCTCGAAGAAGAAAATTATTTAGATCTCAATACCGTGAGCTCTCGTGATAATTCATTCGGCGTTGGATTTAAATTCTATCCACGACCGCATTTCGAATTTCAATTCGAGTACCGAAAAGAACGCAATATGCGCTCTTTTGCGGACTATTCGGATTTGGGATTTCTCACTGGGCATTATTATTTCTAACCGAAACGGTTTTCGGAGCCAGTTTCATCTCCACAAGTTTTTCACTGCCGGAGTTGATGGTAGGGGCGCGTTCATATCGGTAGCTTTTCTTCTATCTATTCTCTAAAGCAGTTCACGTGCCTATTTTTTTTATCATCAGAAAATGCGGAATCCCAATTGTCGATGTGGCCCCACCCTCAACTGCATACCCAAGCTTCTTATAAAACCCTAGAGCAGTTTCACGAGCGCTGAGTTCTATTTCGCTAAAGCCCTCTTGCCACGTGATCTTTTCACTCTCCACCACTAATAATCTTCCGACGCCTTTGCCTTGCGAAGTAGCCGCCACTGCCACTTGCCGCATCTTCATTCGCGCTTCGCCTAGGCGAGACAAGATTAAACACGCGAGCAATCGATCATCTCGAAATGCTCCGAGATGAAGATCATGAATGTCTTTTTCTAATTCTTGAGGTGTCAGCTTAAGTCCCAAGGGCACCCGCAAGATCTCCTCACGAAGGCGCAATGTTTTGAGATATTCTTCAGAGCCGAACGAAATGATACGTATGTCGGCCATTAGTATTTCAGACGATGCCGAACGCTCGTCACGACGAGTTCGGGATACCGCAACCAAATATAAGTTCGGATGATCACGGCCGTCTGATTGTGTAAAATATTATGCCACCAGCGAGCGGTCACAAACTCAGGAATGAGCAGCACAACTTCACGTTTTTGCAATCTCGCCTCGTCAATTTTTGCCGAGACGAAATTCAGGAGAGGCTCAGACATCGAGCGAAATGGCGAAGGCAATACCACAAGTGGAATTCCGGTTTGATATAGCGGCCATGAATCTCGTAAACGCGTCGTGCTTTCAGGATTAATCTCGACGGTCACCGCGATCACATTATTTGAAATCGATCTGCCAAAACGTATGGCCCGAATCATTCCGCGATGCATGTTCGAAAGCGGTATCAGGACCATGACATCGAGCGGTTCGCTACACTCTTTGAAGTCTTCGGGCTTGGTAATCAACTGCGGAGCGAGATCGTAGTAATGCTTTTTAATTTTCTTAAAGATCATGACGTTCAAAGGAACGAGAATGAGAATAATCCAGGCCCCGTGCATAAAACGCGTGATCGAAATAACCAAGAGAACGGTCGTCGTAACGACCGCTCCCGTCGCGTTGATCGCTAGATGATGGCGCCAACCCTTTGGTCTGTTTTTATAGAATTTAACGACCATTCCAGTTTGCGAAAGCGTAAACGAGATAAATACTCCGACCGCATACATCGGCAAGAGCGCATTGGTATCGCCGCCATAAAGAATGACGAAAACCGAAGCGAAAAAGCCGAGAAGTAAAATCCCGTTTGAAAACACCAATCGGTCGCCGAGACTCGCGAGCTGACGAGGCAAGTAACGATCGATCGCGAGCAATGAACACAGGCGAGGAAAATCGGCAAAAGCGGTGTTCGCCGCCAAAATCAAAATGCCCATCGTTGAAAACTGAACGATGTAATAGAAAATACTGTCGCCAAAAATATGGCGCGCAATTTGCGAAACTCCGGTATCGGTATCGGTCGGAATGACGTGAAGGATATGACCTAGAAGTGCGATTCCGACGAACATGATGGCGAGGATTACGACCATCCAGACGAGTGTATTAATCGCATTTTCACTTTCGGGTTTACGAAATGCCGGCACGCCATTTGATACCGCTTCGACTCCGGTCAGCGCCGTACAACCTGCCGAAAAGGCTTTCAAAATCATGAACATCCCAATAGCGGGATAGTGAAAGCTGAGAGCTTCCGAAACGGGTTTGGCGATGAGAGTACCGGTAAATGCTTGGTAAGCACCTACTCCGATCATCGAGAATATCGAAAATATAAAAACATAAGTCGGAACGGCAAAAATCCGTCCGGACTCTTTAATTCCTCGTAGATTTCCGAGAACGATCATCCAAATCGAAATCAAACAGAGAATCACTTTGTACTGATTCAAAAAAGGAAAGGCGGAGGTAATCGCCAAAATACCTGCCGAGACAGACACCGAAACCGTAAGCAAATAATCAATCAGCAACGCACCACCAGCAATCAAGCCAGACGTTTCGCCTAAGTTAGCCTTAGCCACGATGTAGGCTCCGCCACCACTTGGATATTCATGAATCGTTTGGCGATACGAAATGAGAAGAATCAAAAGTAAAATACAGATAGCGAGGGTGACCGGTAGCGACCAATCGAGGGCGGCCCCACCGACAAGCGCGAGCTCGAACAAAATCGCATCACTTGCGTAGGCGACAGAAGAAAGGGCATCGCTTGAAAAAACCGCGAGGGCCTGAATTTTACCGAGTCTTTCATGACCCATTTCTTGAACTGATAACGGACGGCCTAGGAAGAAATTCTTAATCGTATTTGACATACGGCAGAGTAGATCACACTTGTGTTTTTAGGAGCAAGAAACTTATTTTTTCATCACGCAGCCGCACCCATATTACAAATACCTTCAGCCGAAAAAGTAAGCTTCTATCAGAAAGAAAATTCCGGCGGCGCCAAAGGTCCCACTCAGAAATAGAAATCGGCGCCTGCGTGCCAAAACCGCAATCGCAGCCACCGCGATTGCAATCTGAAAGAACGTGACAGCTCTGGCAAGGACCGAATGCTTTTCGAGGTGGTGTTTCGATTCGTTTTCTTTTTCGGTCGCTTTTTCGGCGATCTCTTTTTGATCCTCCTTGTACGCGTTTAGTTTTTGTTCGACTGCCGGGTCAATCCCCTTACCGAGCAAAGCTTGAACCTCTTTTTTCACTTCGAGGACGCTCGCTTTAATACCTTTCGCCTGATAGTAACCCCATTGGTCCGAAGACTGGAGTTGTTCGATCATTGCTTCGTTGGCGTAATGACCTGCGAAGAGTGCTGAAATCGCAGCAAAAACAGCTAAAATTGCAGAAAGGAGTGCCGCCTGCATGATCCAGTTCGGACTCGATCCGTGTCCGCCGCCGCTCCCATGCTCGGCATGATGATGCATCTCTTCGTGTAGACCCTCTATAGGAACTTCAATTTCTTCCATATACATTCTCCGCTCTTTTTTGAAATTATAAGGAAGTTCTTGGCATTGTCTATGAAATATTTTTAGCTCCAAAGACGATTTTGTTTGAAAATAGAGTAGGCGTACTTTAGTTTCAGTACTTTCCTCTTTAAATGAGTAAAGCTATGAGAATGGCAAAAAATCGCCAAAGAATCTTAGACGTGAGCATTGAGCTTTTCAATCAGTCGGGCGTCGTCGCAGTGACCACCAACCATATTGCTCAAGCTCTCGAAATTAGCCCAGGTAATCTCTACTTTCACTTTCGCAATAAAGAAGAAATCATCTGTGAGCTTTTCGATACGATGTGCGAAGCGACCTACAGCGTTTGGCGCCACACGAGCGAACAAGGCGATTTGCCTCCACCACTCGAGCTCGTCGAACGTTCGTTCGAAGTCGTTTGGCAGTACCGATTTTTTCATCGCGAAAGCTATCACCTCA
>JAYTQQ010000232.1:0-4493 GCA_043746635.1 Bdellovibrionales bacterium
ATACCTCAGGAAATTACGATACGGCTATCGGGTATCAGTCGCTCAAAAATAACCAAATCGGAAACTCGAATACGGCGGTAGGGCAACAGGCTCTCATGATGTCGAATTCGGATATGAATACGGCTATTGGGTATTTAACGATGGTCTCTCAAACCAATGCAACCGGCAATACTTCAGTGGGCCTGAATAATATGTATTACAATCAATCCGGCTCAGACAATGTGACTCTTGGCTATGCGGGCGGTTTAAACATTATAGACGGAAACGAAAATGTGGCAATTGGAGATAGTGCGATGTCTTCAGGTTTAGCAGGGGGTAATGGAAGTCGCAATACTGTTTTAGGCGATCTTTCGCTAATGCAGAATCCCAGCGGAAATGAAAACTCCGTTTTTGGCAGTGGAGTTTTCGTTTTTAATTCAAATGGATCCGGAAATACAGTCGTAGGTTCTTTTGACTTACAACAAGCGATATTGATCAATAACAATACTTCGGTTGGTCATTATGGTATGACTTCGCTTAATAATGGAAACAACAATACTTCAATCGGATTTGGCGCCGGCTGGGTACAATTTCCGACGACGAATTCACTCCTAAACGGATCGAACAACACATTTATCGGTGCAAAAACCGGACTCATTGATTCGTCTCAAACAATTAACAATTCGGTTGCAATTGGGTATGGAGCTTTAGTGGGTTCTAGTAATGCCATCGTCTTAGGCGTGGCCGGTACCTTTGTTGGGATTGGAGTTCAAAATCCAGGGCACCAACTTGAGCTCGCAGTCGACTCGGCCGGTAAGCCCGGCACAGCAACATGGACCGTCGCTTCTGATTCGCGTTTGAAAGATATCCGCGCTCCCTTTGAGAGAGGACTTGCCTCGATTGATCAATTAAATCCAGTTTATTTTCAATACAAAGTTGGAAATGCTCTAGGATTACCCTCTGATAAAGAGTATGTCGGTATCATTGCGCAAGAAGCGCAAAAAGTAATACCCGAATCCGTTCAGATGGATAAAAAAGGATTTTTACAACTTAAGTCTGATGCCATTATTTGGACCCTGCTTAACTCAATCAAAGAGCTTTATCATAAAGTTTTGGACGAAGAAAAAACTATGCAGATGCAGATTTCAGAGATTGAACAAAAAAATGAAGAGATCAATGCCAGAAATACGAAGCTAAAGGTAGAAAATGATTTGATTCAAAAGTATCTTAGTCAGATGCCATAACTTCGACACCTCGAAATCGGATACATTGCACTGGAAGCTGCTCAGATGTTTGCTTGCTTAGGATCAAAAGTGACGATCATTCAAAGAAGCGAGATACTTTCAGGAGAGGATCATGAAGTTTCGGAAGGGTTGAGCCAATATCTAAAATCCGAAGGCATTGAAATTCTCAATCAAACGGAAGTAAAAAAAGATATCTCGAAATGAAAGTGGAAGAAAAGTCGAAGTCGTCCATCGCGGTGAAAGATTAGTGCTCGAGGCCGATGAAATTATAGTTGCGACTGGAAGGTCGGCAAGTTCCCATGGTTTGAATTTAGAGGCAGCTGGCGTGGAAGTTAATTCTAATGGGTCAAACAAGGTCAATTCACACGGTCAAACCACACAGCCGAATATTTATGCTGCGGGAGATGTTGTTGATACTCCGGCCCTTGTGTAAGGCGACAATAAAATTTGGTAGGATTTTTGGTTTGCCGTCAATTAAAAACGTCATGATTCTGGGAACTTTTTAGATCATAGCCGCCTTAATTTTGGGAATGTTAAAATAGAACTTGGAGCCTTCTCCGGGACAGCTCTCAGCCCATATTTTTCCGCCGTGAAGCTCTACGACCCGTCTGCAAGTGGCAAGCCCGATGCCGGTACCGGGCTTCTGTGATGCTTCAGCAAGCCGTTTATAGAGCGTAAATATCGATTCTTTTTGATTTGGATCAAATCCAATTCCGTTGTCTGAAACGGTAAATCGCCAAACTTCTTTTTCGGTATCGACTTTGACATGGATGTGCGGAGGCTTTGGCCCATGAAATTTTAAAGCGTTACTAAACAGATTCTGAAACACTTGCGTTAGTAAAGGCAAATTCCCCATTACCTCGGGCAATTCATCATATCCAATACGTCCACTGACATCGGTAATCTGCACCTTCAGGTTTTGAATTGCGGCATTGACCACATCAGTGCAACTAATGACAGAAAATTCCAGAGAAGTAGAAAGGCTTGCATATGATAGAACTCCGTCGATCAAATCCGCCATACGTTTGGCGGCTGATTTGATAAAGCTCATATGCTCATGGGTCTCCGGATTTCCTATTTCTTTAAATTCATCTTCCAAAAGTTCCGTGAAACCGACAATTGTGCTCAAAGGCGATTTTAAATCATGCGCTACGATTGCCGCGAACTGCTCAAGTTCTCGGTTACTTTGTTCAGCATGAGCAAGCGCAAGTCTCAATTTTGCTTGTTCCGCCTGTGCGAATTCATGCCCAGCAATCTGAACGGCAGAATCAATCGAGAGGTGAATTATATACCGCTCAAATTCGGTTAGCGGCATTTCGGCTTGCAGCTCATCTGTTATAATTTGCCTGAGCAAACTATACTCTTTTAAAACCTGTTGAAGAGAATATTGAGTAAGTCCCGCACGCTGTTGACCATGGAAGTTGGCAAGACGATTTTCTTCGGTTGCGTCTTGTTGTGGGTGAAGTGGCGATAGAGCTTTTACCAACTCATCTAAAAACTTTGGAATTTCATCTCTTACGGTATGAATGTCTTTATCATGGGCCGCGGGAATTTCGGCTTGCGAGCGCTCAACCCACAAGGTCATAATGCGCTCTTTTAAACGCTTTAGCGAATTCGCTGCATGACCTTTATTTTCTATGTCGTCCATTTTTTGTCCCTTCAAGTCAGCATACTTTTTTTGGCTAAAGAGGTGCATGTTTCAAAATCGTATTTACGGGATCCTTGGGTATTGATAGGTTGGCTATTAAATAACTTCTTCGCTAGGGCCTCAGGGAGCTCTGGGGAAAGCCTGAGGTGGAGTTGTCGGTTGAATTCACGCGCCACGTTTAACCTCGTTGATGAATATTCGTTGATGTACCACGGTATAGTAAGTCGGGCAACGTGGAACGGAGTTAACGCATAGGAAGATTCAAACTAATGCTTTGATTTTCATGCAATAAACCGCAAGACCGCCCAAAAAGTCCCGAAGCCTCCGAAGTGCAGGTAGTTTTTGCTCGATTTCAAGATTTAATTTTTCGTTCAAAGTGACCTTAGCTTGACCAAAAATAATATTAAGGAACTCGCCAGCGCACGATTCTAAATCAAGTGAATGTTTATTTAAGTTTTCGACGCCCATCAATCGCTTAACTATTCTAAAAAATACTTCACGTCTAAAATAAATGACTACAGAGCCAACAAAACGATCATTTTGGATTTTAATCTGTCCACCAATATGAAAAGAATTGAACTCTCCCGCGGGTTTTAATATCGGTTTACCTGCAACCACGTCGAGGTTGGCCTGTAGCTTTAGAAAATTCTTAGTTGCTTCAATAAAAGGATTTTTAAAATCAACGTCGATTTTAATTCGCTCTTGAGCCTTGTTGCTCTGTAGGTGCTTTAAAATCTAAGCCGACACCGGGTGCGAAGCCAAAAATTGACGGCAAGAAACTGGAATGGGTTTTCGATACCTACAACTACCACTCCAACCCAAGATCATTCGTCGTCAGATCCAAACTCGCGGCTATAGTGACGATATCTTTTTTCATCATCCAGCCAGTTTTGGCAATGTACTCTGACATTTCAAAAATTGCTTGCCAGTATCGCCTGTCGGCCGTGCCCTCACGAATTTGCGCTGTGATATCGGGCTCGTAACTACAGTAGCCAATGCGAATATAATCGACTATCACCATCATCACAATCACCTGCTGATTAGTGAGTAGCGGGCTGTCGTTTCCTTTCTTGATTAAGCCAAGTTTGGTCACTTCTTTTCTTATTTCATTTTCTTCATATCGCCAAACATAGAATGGATGAATAAGCCGCGGATCTTGCTCGGGCTTAAATTTTTCTGGATGCCAAAAATACTGTTGGTCTGAAGCTTCTTTGATTCCTAAAAGAAAAGATCCGATATCTTTTTCAACAATTCGCATTTCTAGATTTAGAGGAGCTTCAAAATTTTGGACTTCATAAAATCTTTCAACTTGTGCCCAAGCCAAACCATCAATAATAAGTGGAATGTTGTTTCGAGCGGCGTAAGTCTTGGCAATTGAATAGAAAAAATAGAGCTCCGTCTTATCAATGGTTTCAAAACAACCCCGTTGTTTGAGCGCGGGATCAATACACGCCGCCCTAAAATATTTTTTGTAGAATGCCTTGGCTGGACGGTAGGCAAGATAATCTATATTGAGTTTTTCTGCCGCCTTAGCCGCATTATCGAGAGCGATCGGACTCATAAATCCATTATCAATCAGAATTGCAAGTAAGCGTAAGCGCGGATGCCGTCGCTTCAATTCA
>JAYTQQ010000233.1:0-3274 GCA_043746635.1 Bdellovibrionales bacterium
TTGATCACCGCGATCATCTGCTGCTCGTCGCTCATTTCAATGATGGGAAGTAGCGGCCCAAAGATCTCCTCTTGCATAATAACGTCGTCAAAAGTCGCCGAGATCAAAGTAGGAGCGATAAAGAGCTCTTCTCGCTTGGTTTCGCCACCCCAAATTAGCTTTGATTGATCGATTAATTTTTTAAGACGATCAAAATTTTTCTGATTAATGATACGACAGTAGTCGGGCCCAGAACAAATATCTCCTGGATAAAACTGTGAGATTGATTTCTTCAATTCGTTCACGAATTTTTCTTTAATTGACGGATGAACCAGAACGTAATCGGGAGCTACGCAAGTCTGGCCCGCATTCATGAATTTGCCCCAAGCGATTCTTCGGGCGGCCACTTCGATGTCGGCATCTGCAAGCACAATCGATGGTGATTTTCCTCCCAGCTCAAGCGTTACCGGAGTCAGATGTTGAGCGGCTTTTCCCATAACGATTTTTCCGACGGCTCCGCTGCCGGTGAAAAAAATAGTATCAAACTGTTTATCTAACAGCATGCTGGTTTCTTCAGGACCCGCCTCGATCACCGTGATGAGATCGTTGTCTAAGTATTGAGGAACCAGCTTCGCGATTAACTCTGCGGTTTGTACGGCAAGTTCGGAAGGTTTTAAGATGACGGCATTTCCTCCGGCGATCGCTCCGATCAATGGCGCCAGGAGAAGCTGTACTGGATAATTCCACGCGCCGATGATGAGCGCGAGCCCCAACGGGTCGTGTTGAATACGACACGACCCAGGCTGGTTGTAGAGCGGAGTCGAAACGCTCACTGGCTTCATCCAGTCCGAAAGACGCTTCATTGTAAAATCAATTTCAGAAATGACAATGCCTTGTTCGGTTATGGTACATTCGAATTTTGATTTTCTAAGATCAAACCACATCGCCTGACAAATTCGATTGTCATTTTCGACGAGCATTTTTTTAAGGGCGCCGAGCTGCTCCATTCTCCAATTATAATCTCTAGAAGATGCGGCAAGCTTTTGCTTGATGCGTGTATAAACCTTATCTAAATTTTGAGAAAAATTTATAATTTCCACTTTCTCTCCAACCTGGGGTTCATTCCTTAACGATAATTGTGGCATGCATCGTCTTTCCGTGGACGGAGCAATGATATAGAAAAGTCCCCGCCGTGTTAAACTGAATCTGTTTTGACTTTTTCTGAGGCTCTAGCAAACCGGTGTCGAAGCTTTTTCCGTCGTCGGCCGTCGCCGAATGCTGAGTAAGAGATTGGTTCATCCACTCAACTGATTCACCTGACTTAATCGTTAATGTCTTAGGGTCAAAACTAATACTCTTCATAACAATTTGATGAAGAGACTTTATGTCGGCACCCTGAACTTGAGTGAATCTTATAAAAATGCAAAAACCCAAAATGAATTTAATCACAAAGAACCTTTCTAAAAATATTTAATATATTCAATGAGCGCGTGCTTTTGTTCGTCGGTCATATGCGAACCAAAGGTGTGTCCGCGATCTTCGATAAAATCTGGGCAAGTGTTAAGCTCAAGCATTTTCTGCTTCATCGCCTCCATGCCTGCCTCTCTCCGTCGGTTAATGAGCCCCTTCAACTGAGTCTTAGGTTTTCCCGCTAGGACTCCCTTAACGTAAGCCTCTACCAACTCAGGAACAAACTTAGGATTAAGACTCATGAATAAGTTCACCGGAGTTCCCTTAGGGAACGACACCAATTTCATGTCCATATCATTTAAAAGCCGCAATTGTTTTTGTAACTCAGGAAATATTTCTGGAAGACTTATTTCGGCCGTCGTAACTTTTATCGACTTCACTCCGAGGCGTCGCGCGGGCCATAGTAACTTTTCCATGGCGTCGCCGTAGGCTTTCATGCGCCCCTGCACCGAAGGGTCGCCAGAATAAGCACCTAAAGCATTGTTATGAAAATAAGGGGCGGTCGCCCAGATGCTTACGAGTGTCGGGGTCCGGTAAAAAGACTGATTGCCCTTCCAGACGAGATCGTATTTTCTACTCAGGGGATTGTAAAGCAGTCGGGACTTTCCTTCGGGATCAAAATCAACAAGCTGAATTTGTTCTTTTCTTTGATCCTTATAAGTCTGACTCGACATCTGCCCCCAAGTTGAACCCGCCTGCGCGTTTGTTCCTTCGGCGCGCTGAGCATTCGTTCCCACTTCAAGTACCGAATGACGTTCATCATCAGATAAATAATTATTTTCTAAAAAATCTTTTTTGAATACAAGCTCGCGCCACGCTTTTTTCTGTTCTTCAATCGTTTGTGGATAAGGATCGGGACGTTTACTGCTATGGCAAGAAGCACAGTTTTCGGCAAAAGCAATTTTACCCTGACGTAACATATCTTCATTCGTATCCAAATAGGCGCGGCCTGGTTTGCCTTGAACTTCTTTCGCGTCTTTCAGCGGAAACGAATCGTAAGACATTAAAAATGTCGCCATGTTCGGCATTCGACGTTCGGTTTGCATCCAAGGGCTGTTCGGATCTTTTCTCATCTCATGCATGATATCGAATTCTTTTGGCTCGAAATGCCGTTTGATGCTCGACTTCAAGTCGAAAATATTAATCGGCCAAGACGCGTACCATTTATCGTGCATCATTCCTTCGTTAACGTAGACGCGGGCAGAGGCCATTAGAATCCCCATTGAGTCCGCACCATCGGTCAAAATATGCGGAACTTTCATCGTTGGCTCTTCTGCAGTACCTCCCAGAGCTCCTCCAATATTATCAAGCGTGATTCCTGCGTTTTGATACATTGATTTAATAAGTACGGCCTGATCGGGAGTAATCTTTTCAACGTGAGCGACCTTCAGCCGTTCTCTCAAGCGCAAAATTGTGTTGATATTTGTCGGATTGTTAATTGAGTCTGTCGGAAAACGCGAAGTCTCGCTCGTGCCAGGCTCTTGAGTGTTGAGATATTGATAAATCATTGAAGATTCATTCAAGTTCAAACCGAACGCCATACCCTCTCTCAAATATTGATTGCCAATCGTTGAGGTCAAGTTTGGCCACTCAGGTTCGTTAGGATTTTTAGGAGGATTCAAAGGGTTAAATCCAATATGACAAAAAACGCAAGCCATTCCGATTTTGTAAGGTGGCTGAACAGAGCCCGGAGCATCCATATACTTTTGTATTGACCATTTTTTCGGATCAAATTTTTCATTTTTAAAAATTTGCAAACCGATCACGCCACTCGAGTAGCCAAATTTCTCGGGATCCCATTGAAGCGTCCCGTCTTTCATGCGAT
>JAYTQQ010000234.1:0-3021 GCA_043746635.1 Bdellovibrionales bacterium
CGACAGCGGGTTGGACTTGGAAAGGCTTGCGAAGTTTTACGGATTGGTTGGGATTCGCGGTTTGGAGAGCAACACCACGCTCTTGCGGACGCTTACAACACAATGCGTGTCTACTTGTTTCTATCGAAGTGCCTCAGGGATGGCGTCGAAATTAGGCTAGGTTGAAACCTTCGGATTACGGATTCCATGGGGGAAAATTCCAAAAAAGGTGAAACTCATCGATAGTATCAAATGATACTATCGTCTGATCGAGTTTTTGGGTTGTTACTGATTCAAGACCAGCATTGAGACAGGCAAGAATCGGAGTAACCCTATGGCGCAGGAGATTCCGAAGTATTGCGCATAAAAAATTCCGCGATTTGCTCTTTAGTGACGAGACTCTGGGCCGTGTCCATGACGAGTTTTTCAAACGCATCTTCATCGGCTGTAACAAGGTAGCCGTTGACTTCAAGAAACACGGCGGCAGTTAAAGCGCCGATGCGCTTATTTCCGTCGTGAAAAGCATGATTTTTTACGAGATGAAAAAGATAGGCCGCCGCCATCTCAAAGAGGTCTTTATGAAAGTAGTCGTTGCCAAATCCAGATTCCGGCTGCGCAAGCGCCGAGAGAAGAAGGCCCTCATCTTTTACACCATGAGAGCCGCCAAACTGCTCAATCTGCATTTTGTGCAGAGCAAGAACCTGGTCGAGAGTGAGAAACTTTGGCGAAAAGCTCATTTTGCCAAGTTCTTCATCATCTTGCCATATCGTTTGTTGATGCCTTTCGCGGCCTTCATCACTTCGTCATCGCTAGCTCTTGGCGCTTTCTCTTTAAGAAAGCGGATGTTTAAGCCGTCTTCCTTCGGAGTGACTTCGATCTGAGTATTGCGGTCGAGCCGATAGAGTTCAGCAATGGGCTTGTCGATGATGAATCCGAGGCTTCCCCCGATTGCAGTTAAGTTCTTTTTCATACTAATCACCTCTCCATTCATATTATATCGGAGTATAATGGCGATTACAATAGCAGTAATACATAGCAAAAAACTCCAGTAAAAACAAATGGTTAATTTTGACTCATTTTGAGCAAATGCCTAGTGGCACGAGAATGCGTAGATTTGACCATTTGCATGGACGAAAGAATAATCGCCATCCATCTCAAGATCGCGCGCGTAAGCCTCAAAATTGAAGTATCCGCGAGCCCACTCAGGAATCTCGGAAAGTTGTCCGGTCGTATCGAGAAGGTAATCCGCAAATGCCTCTTTAGAGTCGTGCGCTCCCCGCCATTGCTCAAGAAATTTTTCTTCCAACTCCTCCACTTCTACGTTCTGGGCATCCTGCGCTTCGTACCACAGCGAAAACGCGTCACCATGCTCTTCGATAAGTCGAGCAATGACAGCGATTCGCGAAATATCGGGCCACTCGCTTAGCGAAATTTCCCCGAAACCTTCGTGGTCATGGACGGCCCACTCTTCGGCGCCTGGCTCGGAAGACTCGCGAAGCATCGCCGAAATCTCGGCTCGGATTTCATCGGCTGATTGATTGGCATCAATCCATTTGCCGAAAAGTTTTCCTGCATTGGACGAAGCCAAACACGCTACATAAATTCGAGAGTTCATTTTCCATTCTCCTTCTTTGATTTCAGGCCGGAATGGTGTTAATTTCCTAGATCAACATGCGGGATAGCACGTCGTTTTTTACTATTTAAATAATCAGGTCGAAATGAATTGGTTGAAATAAAGGTGTCTAGAATTGAGATGATTATTTAACCCAACAGAAAATCAGACCAAAATTTTTGCTTGATTTAGTTTCACGAATTCGTTACGCGAGCCGTATGATTATAACATTATATGCCTATACGGTTGACTAAGGTTCGATCAGGTTACGCATAGTTAGCGGCTTTTCATTTGATGCAATTCCAAGCAACGTACTAAAGGCAGCCATGGGATGTTCCCGCCGATTAAACCTGAAGACATACTCATCTAAATAGCTCTGCAAATGTTTTGGATCAACACCGTGATGGGTCCCGACAAGCCAAGATTTTAAGTTTCCCAACGCTCTATGGATATGTGGCGCGTATTTTTTTTCGCCTTCAGCTGAAGACTGAACGGTTCGGTCATGTTTATAGCCATCAAGAGCATCTGATGAGTATCCGCGCCAGCCATCACTTTTTATAGTACTCGTTTTTTCGATATTTTTGTTTAAAAAATTCTTAAGTTGAGCAGCGCTTGCTGATTTTAAGACCTGAAGTCTAAGTCTTCCAGCTCTTTGCAATTTCTTACCAGATTTAGATTTGTATTCAATAACCTCAACAGCCCCGGCAATGAGTGTTTTGTTACCTGCAGTCGCAACCCCGCGACCTTTCTTGCCTTTTGAGGGACCACCAATATGAGTTTCATCAGCTTCAATGGTTCCAGAGAGTAATCCTCGACTCGGCGAGACCATGCATTTTCTCAGACGATGCAAAAGAAACCATCCAGTTTCACCACTTTTTAATCCCAGCTGACGTTGAAGCTGAATTCCACTTATTCCAGGCGTATGTGTCGAAACTAAATAGGCAGACCAAAACCAAATATGAATTGGCAGGTGTGATCTGTGCATAATAGTTCCGGCTAAAAGTGATGTTTGCCGATGACATTTTGAACATTCATAACGTTTGTATTTTGAAAGCCACCAACCCGTTGTGTTTTTACAAGCAGGGCACTTAAATCCATCAGGCCAGCGATGTTCAATCAAATATTTGATACAAGCTTCATCAGAATTAAACTGCGCAACGAACTCTAATAGAGTTTTCGGGTACTTTGGTTTTGCCATTATTTTTATTACTCAGTTTACTAACCTTAGTCAACCGTATAGGCATATAGATTCAAAACCCAATGAGCTACTTGACTAAGTTATCCACAAAATGAGATCAGCACGCAGGCTCTGCGTCGCTGCACTCCGATGAGGGGTGGCGGAATGCTCCGAAATGCCCTGGCGGATTAACTCAGAATTAGGGTGGCGGATTGGCCGGAATACGCAGCTCTCTAAGTTGGCTGCTGAAAAG
>JAYTQQ010000235.1:0-3148 GCA_043746635.1 Bdellovibrionales bacterium
CTTCAAGAAACGAAAGTTCGAGAAGCCGGTCAAAAAAATGATTTATTATTAATTTTAGCGCCGGAAATTGCTAAAAAAGCCGAAGGACTCAGGCTCTACGCCCGAATGATAATTGGTCTTCTTCTGGGCTTTTTTATTTCGTTCAGCTTATTAATTGCGTGGTATTTTTTCGTACCTACCTTGCGTGGTAAATTGGATCTGAATCAATACGGACTAGATTGTTTGGGCGAAATTCCGAAATATAGACGAAATTCTTTGTCGCTAATGGGTGATCTTCATCCTTTAGTATTACATGCTTCGCCAGACGGAATCGAAGCGAACGCATTTAAAAATTTGCGATTTCGATTCGTGCGACGTCTTGAAAAAATGTCAGAACATAATTGTCGCGTCGCCACATTCTTCAGCGCAAATAATGGCGAAGGAAAATCTTTTACCGTGGCTAACCTTGCCTTGGCACTAGCTAGCGTGGGGCAAAAGGTTCTTCTTTTAGATTTAGATCATGTTAATCCTAATCTTGATAAATATTTTTCAAACTTTGAAAAGGTCGAAGTAGTTCCTGAAGATAAAAACGTTTTACCAAGCCCATTTCAACATTTTAAGTTTGGCAGAGATATAGAATTGATACGTAGCCTACAGACCGAACATAGCTTCTCGGATACGTTAGAAAGCGCTTACTTTCAAAACTTAGTTCGAGAATTGCGTGCAAAGCACGATTTTATTTTAATCGATACCCCAGCAATAAAAGGAAACTTCGAAGCAATCGCCGCTTCTAGCTACTCCAATCTAATGGTGCTGGTGGCAAACCATCGATCGACTCTGCGAGAAGATGTTCTGCGAGCGGCTGAAAACATGAGAGAAGTTTATGAAGGAACTGTTTGCACAGTCTTGAATTGTGCCTACGACGAAGTTGCCTAAATTTAATTGGTACGAGGCACTAGTATTTCTTCCAAACCTCTCGATTTACAAAATCAATGTGGCTTGCGATAATACGTACAACAACTTTTGAAACGTTTTGAACTTCATAGTCATTCACTAAGTGGTGTTTGTGTGTTAACTTTTGTGAAGTGATAATCTCGACGGCATCTAAAATATTATTTTCACGGATGTTGGTAGAAATCAATGTCCCGACGTCGCTTCCTTCAGGTCGCTCGTGGGCGTCGCGAATCATGACCGCCGAAAAACCTAATAGGGCAGACTCTTCTGTCAGTGTGCCGCTGTCGGAGAGAACGCAGAATGCATTTTTTTGAAGGTGAATGTAGTCACAGAAACCGAGTGATTTACTTAGGATAATTTTTTCAGAAAATTTTAGGTCGCCTACCGCATGCAATTTTTTTTGAGTACGTGGGTGAACTGAGAAGAAACATTTTTTATTATATTTTAACGTCAAACTATTGAGACTCTTGACGAGTTCACGAAGACACTCTGGGTTGTCGACGTTCTCTTCTCGATGGGCACTGACCACAAAATACGAACCTGGCGTTAGTGCCATTCTCGGCAAAATTTCACTTTCACTGATTTTGTTTTCAAGGCCTGTCAAGATTTCTTTCATGCATGAGCCTATCTTCATGACTTGATTTGCGGGGAGGCCTTCTTCAAGAAGATGTCTTCGACTGTGTTCGGTGAGCGCCATATTGATGTCACTAAGGTGGTCGACTATTTTGCGATTGATCTCTTCGGGTATTCTTTGATCAAAAGAACGATTTCCTGCCTCGATGTGAAAAATCGGAATTTTTCGCTTTTTAGCAGCGATACATATGAGGCAGGAGTTCGTATCTCCGTATATTAATATCGCTTCAGGGTTTTCTGCCAGCAAAAGACCGTGTTTCAAGAGTAAAGAATGGGTGTCAGCGGCATTCATTAAATCGCTCGCAGATGAATATTCTCCGATGAAGTCATTTATTTTGATTCCGACGTTTTTTATTAACTCTGGTAACATGGGTTGGATCGCGTAATTGTCTCCGGCGCGATAAGTTCGGTACGATTCTTCTTCAGACACGAGTGACTCGTGCATTTTCTCTCCGGGCCGAATACCAGTAATTTTAATTTCGATATTACGTTTGCCGATAAGTGCCTTGGCCACCGACATCATATTAGACGAGCTAACAATCGGGATATACGTTTCGCCCGGATGTGCCGACGCGATCGCCGCCATAACCGTATCGACAGCCTGATTGAGACTTAAAAGAAATCGTGTCATGTCGGGGTGGGTGATCGTTACAGGACCCCCCGCATGAATTTGCTCATGAAACAGCGGGATAACTGAGCCCCTTGATGCCAAGACGTTGCCGTATCTCACGCAAATAAACGATGTCTTTTGGGTAAAGATATTTGCAGATATGAAAATTCGTTCTTGGATGGCTTTCGTCATTCCCATAACGTTCACGGGCTTGCAAGCTTTGTCGGTACTAACCCCGACCACTGTTTGAACCGGAAATCGATGTTCAACGATCGCCTGAACGATATTTTGCGCACCCATACAGTTTGTCATGACTGCTTGATGAGCAAAATATTCACAAACAGGAACTTGTTTAAGGGCCGCGGCGTTAACTACGATGTCGACGCCGTGAAGTGCCGAAACGACGTCGTGATAATTTCGGACGTCTCCAATGCGAAATTCAATTATATTTTCAAAATTTTTATAGATCACTTCGTCGGTCGGTGATTTGCGGTTCAAATATTCGACGCGTAAATAATGTTGTTTCGCTTCATCTCTCGAAAGTACAATAAGTTTTTTAGGCAGACCAAATTCTCCAGAAAGCGCTCTCTTTAAGAAGGTCTTGCCCATTGAACCCGTGCCACCTGTAATTAAAATCGTTTTGTTCGTAAGAATCATTGGGACCTCATCTTTTATTTCTTTTGGTGCGTCATCTTGAGCTTTTCTATTTGGTCTTTCCAAGGAGGAGCTTTTATATTAGTTTTTTTATAGAATTTATTACTAAATAACGTTTTATTCAATTCTGGTTCATTCTCCGGAATAATATTGATATTGAGTTGCAAAACTTCGTTAACAAGTTTCATAAGTTCAAATTTTGAAATGGGGCTTGAAGAAATCTGATAGAGGCCCGTTAGTTCAGGGTGATCGACAATAATTTCAGATATACAGACGCGCATAAGTTCGGGGACATAGTGTCAGTGAAAAGGTTTGAGG
>JAYTQQ010000236.1:0-5454 GCA_043746635.1 Bdellovibrionales bacterium
CTCGAAAAAGGTGGGGCAGTGTCCCTTCTCATCACGGGTCCAGACGGGGTCGAACAGATCCAGGTCGAGGGTCGTGTGGTGTGGAGCGAAGAGCAGAAACATTACGGAGTTCAATTCGCAAATACCGAGACGAGCGTCCTCAACTCGATTTCAAGTTGGACCCGAAATCTCATGAAAGCTTCTTAAAGCCAAGAGAAAGCCAAGAGAAAGATAGTGGCTGAGGTATTGACCTCGGCCTTCTTCATGCCTATAACATCTTCATGAAAAGTTTTTTTAAGAAATTCACTTATACGCTTATATTTCTTCTGGTAATCGGTGGCGGCACTTACGTCATGGTGAATTACTACTACCTTATTTTCGCTAAAACCGTAGTCGGCAAAGTGATCAAAGTGAGCCGTGTGAACGATACCATCGCCGTCATGGGAAATGGTGGGCCGCCAAACTCAGCGGTTTATTCTTTTGCGGTTGCGATTAAAACCGCCGACGGAACTATCTTTACGTCGAGCACCGAAGATCGGCAGTGGGCTGCGGTCAGCGATGGAAACTGTGTCGAAGCGAAACTTTATCCGTACCCGCCCTGGAACTTCGAAAAGGCCGATACCTTCTTTAACGCCCGGCTGATTCACATGATGGACTGTAAATAGCATTCTCATAGGGGATCAGGCAGGCCTTGTCTGAAATCGAGACGTTAGCGTTGCTACCGCGTGTTTTTATTCATATTTTTTTTACGAAAATCCGATGAATACAGTGATGAGTGTGGCCAAAAACATGAAGGCAAAAATTTTAGAACTCGATCAACTTCCGTCTCAACTCATTGAGTATGGGAGCATCGCAATCACTCGTGATTTTTCTCCGCAACAAGTGGTTAAAATGGCCGTTGAAAAAGGCGCCCACCACATCGTTCAAAAAGCTTGCCGCAGTTTCGAACAAGAACTTCTTGTTTCAGAAAATATGATGTTTAGGCCTCAAGAGTTTTTGAAAGATCCAGTCTCGATGATTCTTGAACATAAACAGGTTCACAACTTTCGCGTCGATTGCGCAGCCCAAGAACACAAAAAAGAACCGCTCGAAAAGCTCGAAGGATTTATTCGGGGTCTGGCCGGGTCAAAAGGTATCATCACCGAAGTCGTTGCTTCGACTGAAGAAATTTTCACGAATGCTTCAAAGAACTCTGGCGTTTTTTATAAGCACCTTTCGAGTATCGGGGGGATCAGAGGCACGGCGCCCGTTGCTCGCCAAGGTTCGATGAGTGTCGTAGCGGGCGCAACCGATGATACGCTCGTCGTAGGAGTCATCGATAGTTTTGGGTTACTTGACGCTCATGCATTGCTAGCGAAAGTTCTTTCTTGTTACGAAAATGGTGTCGCTCAATCGATCAACATGGGAACGGGCGGAGCCGGAATAGGAACATTTTTAGTTTTTAGCTTTGCGATGAATATGTACATTGCGGTTGAGAAAAACAATAGAACCGCGGTATTCTGTTCTTACCCACTCGGAATGCGTACGAGAGATTTTGAAATTCTTCCAAAAAATTTGCATTTAATATCGATCTAAGTTTGGAGTCATTATGTCAGGATTTAAAGTCGAACAAAGTACAATTGGAGATGAACTGAATCTCGTTCTTTCGGGAACAATTGATGAAGACGTTCAATTTCCGGTTCTTGATATCACGACAGTCAAAAAAATTAATTTTGATTTGAAGGACGTTAAGTCCATTAACTCCGTCGGAATTCGCGAGTGGCTCAATTGGATTAAACCTCTCTCTGAAAAAACTCGAGTCACGATGAAAAATTGTCCAAAGACTTTAGTATTTCAATTTAACATGGTTGAAGGTTTTTTACCAAAAGGAAGCCAAGTCGAATCTCTCTACGTCCCATTTTTTTGCGAGAAGTGTGACCTTGAAGAAAATGTTTTATTTCATATCGGTAAAGAAATTAAAGTCGAAGGCGGAAATGTGTCTGTGCATTTCGATCTCGAAAAAATCAAGCCTTGTAAAGAAGCCGCATGTGAACTGTCGATGGATGTCACCGAGGCGAAGTATTTTCATTTCTTAAAACGAAGTACTTGATTTGCCTTTTTGACTTTTTCTTTTTGTTTCATCTGAAATTTTGAAAGTTTGGCCGCGAGCTTCTTGTCTGAGATGGCTAGTATGCGGACGGCGAGTAGACCGGCATTAAAAGCATTGTCGACGGCAACGCACGCTACCGGTACGCCCTTAGGCATTTGTGCGATCGACAGCAGGGCATCGAGGCCTTGCATTTTAGTCGTGACCACGGGAACGCCAATCACCGGAAGAGTCGTGATTGCGGCAACCATTCCAGGGAGGTGAGCGGCTCCACCGGCCCCCGCGATAATGATCTGAAAACCTTTGTCTCGTGCAGTCGCTGCAAACTCCTGCATCTCTTTAGGTGTGCGGTGCGCAGAGACGATTTTCATTTCGAAACTAACGTCGAAATTTTTAAGCGCGTCACCGGCTTCTTTCATGACTTTCAAATCACTATCACTTCCCATGATGATCGCTACTTGTTTCATTTGATTCCTTTGATGATCTTTTGCAGTGTCAGCTCAGGCGTTGAACCGAGAGCATTGACGTGACCCATTTTACGGCCGGGTCTTACTTCCTGCTTTCCGTACCAGTGATAAAATAAATCCTTTTGAACAAGATTTTGATTGAGATTTTTGCCAATGAGATTGTACATCGCAAAGGCTTTCGTTTGTTGAGTATTAGACTTAGGAATTCGAAGGCCCGCCACCGCCATGACATGAAGTAAAAACTGGTCGTGAGTGAGTGCGTCCATCGAGTAGTGGGCAGAGTTATGAACTCTCGGTGCCAATTCATTCACGAGAAGCTCGTCATCATTATCGAAAAGTTCTATACCCATAGCGCCGACGTAATTTATCTTTTTCAGAAGATTTTTCATCTGCGTTTCGAGTTTACGAAATCGCTTATGCCGAATCGGTCCGCGAACCCAAAGACATTTTGAATTTTCTTGAAAGCTTTCAACGAGTGGAAGACTAAGCGTGTTGCCGCTTCGATCACGAATCATCATGAAAGCAAGTTCACGTTTAAATTTAATTTTCGCTTCGGCGATATACCCGTAACTGTCGGGGCTTTCGAAAATTTCGTTGAGCTGGGATGGCGATTTCACTTTGAACGTGCCGTAACCGTCGTAGCCGAAACGACATTTCTTCAATATCATTTCCTGGCCAAGAGTTCTTAAAACTTCTTTCGCCTGAAACTTATGTTCAACGAAAATCCAGGGAGCAGTTGCGATTTTTGAATCATCCAAAAGTTTTTTCTGAGTTTTACGATCTTGCAAAAGGCCCATCACTTGCGGAGACGGGTACAAATCTTTTTTCGCAAACTGGCTTGCGAGTTTAACTTTTTCGACGTCTAAAAATTCACTCTCAAACGTGGCGACATCCACTTTCTCGAGAAAGGATTTCAAAGTGGCGACGTCATTCGCATCGCCCTGGTGCCAGTAGCGAGTCACTTGCGCCGCCGGATCATCTTGCTGAGCCGATAAAACATGCGCCTGCATGCCGATCTGTTGGGCCTTACTTACGAGCATACGGGCAAGCTGACCGCCACCGATGATTCCAAATTTTTGTACTGATTCAGGCATGTTATTTCTTTGACAGCTTTTAAAGGATGGGTCAAGACAAGGTCATGATTTCAGGTGAGAAGCCGGTGAATTTTAATCTTTGTTTGGCTCCGATGGTGGGGCTCAGTCACGCGGCCCTCCGCGAGTTGTGTCATGGCTATATGCCACCGGGTGCGCATACGATTTGGCCCACCGAAATGCTCAACTCGAGGCGCCTGCCTTCTGAACATTTGGGTCATACACCTGAGACTTCAAAACACGAGTTCGAAGAAAATTTAGTACCGCAAATTTTAGGAAATGAAGAGGAGTTCATCGCCTCCTCGATCGAAAAATTGGTAGAGTGGGGAGCCGTCGGTATCGACATCAACATGGGATGCCCCGTTCAAAAAGCTCTTAAACATAATTACGGCGTGGCCCTCATGGGCGATGCTCGGTACGCGGCCGAAGTGGTGCGCATGAGTGTTCGCAATTCTTCGGTACCCGTTTCGGTCAAATTACGGGCTGTTCATGAATCAGAATCGGGTACTTTGCTTGATTTTATTAAAGGCATTGAAGATGCCGGCGCCTCTTGGATCACCCTTCACCCTCGTACGGCAGCCCAAAAACGTCGTGGTCAAGCCGACTGGGATCAGATCGGCGAAATCGGTGCACGCATTTCGATTCCCGTGATCGGCAACGGGGATATTCAAACCTGCGACGATATTTTAAGAATGCAAAGTGAAACCTCGTGTAAGATGGTCATGGCCGGCCGCGCTTTGACGGCGAGGCCGTGGCTCTTCTGGCAGCTTGGTGAACGCTTGGGCTTCGAATCTCCCGTGGCCGGTCGTCTCGCACCTCGTACGCCGGCTCAAGAAGGTGCCGAGTATGGTCGGGCAGCTATTCGCATGGCTACTCTATGCGAAAAATATTTTGGAGAAAATCTAGGACTTCGTAAATTTCGATTTTTCGTAAAAACAGGAAGTTCGTGGCTCATGTTTGGCCACCAGCTCTATGCCCTCATGATGAAAGCAAAAACTTTTGAAGAAGTGCACCGATTCTTAGGTGAATTTTTCTCGCGCGAACAAGAAATGAACGCGCGGACTGAATTGCGACAGTAATAATTAAAGAGATATTTCAGATTTATTTAAGCATCGAATCAAGTTCGTTTTTTGATTCAAGTGCCGAGAGATCGCTGAATCCACCGATGAGTTTATCATTAATAAAAATCATCGGAACGGTCATTTGCCCGGTTTTTTTCTTGAGAGCATCGAGCTCGTCTAATTTATCATCAAGGTTGATCTCTTCAAAAGGCACACCCTTCTGATTCAAGAGATTTTTAGCCCGGACGCAATAAGGACAATGAGATTTTGAATAAACGACTACTTTCACCATATATAGACTCCTTTGGTTTTAGCCTAGCATTTTTTCGGGCGAATGTGAAGCAGGAGTCGGAGTTGCCAGCAATCGACGCAGCGAGAGTAGCATGCGGAGGGTCTTTCATACTGGAGCTCTACGCCAAAGCCTCTCGCAACATCGCAACGTTTTCACATCTTTTGATGACATCAAACAGCTGAGCGGCCTCAGGATAATTGCGGCCAAATTGTTTGCACCACTGCTTTGCTCTTGCGACGGCAAAGCTCGATGACTTTTTAGACTCGGACATGTCGATGAACTCTCGGTAAAATTCTAAAATCTGCGGCCACGACAACGCACGGCCCTGCGTTTGAATTTGCAAAGCCAAGGCAGGATCGGCAATCAGGCCACGGCCGAGCATAAAAGTCTGACATCCACTGACGCGCTCGCAGTTTTTGAAATCCTCTAGATTCCAGATTTCTCCGTTAGCGATCACCGGCACCCGAAGCTCCTCGCG
>JAYTQQ010000237.1:0-14168 GCA_043746635.1 Bdellovibrionales bacterium
TCGATCCGTTGAGTTTAATCCAAACCGTTTGAAAGTTTTCGCTTACGGATTTTTATCGCAACTTGGGGCCCCAAAAGATCAGTTCGATGCCCTTCAAAAACGCTACGAACTTTTGAGAAATGATTCAAAGCTCATCGAGGATCAACCGAGCGCGATGATCGAAGCTGAGCTTCAACTCGCTTGGCTCATCACTAAGACCGCCCCACGTGAGGCGGCAGCTCATATTCGTGAGGCCGTAAGCTTGAGTGTAAAGCTCGGAAAAGATTCACAGTTTCTAGCGCATGGAGTTTTCGTAACGGCTTCTGCCGCGCTCATCGAAGGAATTTTGCATCCCGAATTTTATTCGACTGAGGATACAAAAAATGTTCGGTCTCTCGTTGAAAATTGCGTTCGTGCTTACGAGACCCAAAAGATTTCTCAAGCCTTTTTGAACTATCAGGATCTGAAGCTCAAGGTTCTTGAGGCCGCCTATCTCGCTAAGGTGAATCGACAGGTCGTCCCGAAAGCGAGCATTCAAAACCTCATGAGTTCAAAGCTTGCGACGGGCGTGAAAGAAGCTCTCCCAAAACAATGGGAAGAAGTTGCGAAGTTGGGTGAAAGGGTTTCGTTATAAAAAAAGCGGTTGAGAGACCGCTTTCTTTAATGAAACAAGTCAGCAAGGCGGCTTAGTTATTGGCTGCGCCCGTGTTAATCCATCCGACGATTGCGACTTCCTCGTTTGAATTTAGGTTTTGATTCTGAAGGTGAGTGGCGTAGGGCGTGCAACCATTATGACCTGCAAAATTTGCAGTGTGGTAATCCGCGAATAAGACACCTGCAAGATAAGATTGATTGGCGGCGCCTGCCGTTATGATTGGTACCGTGCCACACGTTCCCACGCTTGATCCGCCCGAAGCCGTACTCGATCGTAAAGTCGAGAAGGCCGAAGCTGCAGATCTAAAATCAAGTGTCACGCCAGAGTTTGTCGCCGGAGTTCCGGGAACGTGGCACTGGATACAAGCAGTTGATAAAACATTCGTGTAAATACTTGCGAAGCTTGCCGTCACATTCGCACCGGCAGCAGTCGTTCCTGTATTCGATGGGCAACCGGTAAGGGCTAAAAAGCTAGCTGCTAAACAAATGAAAATGAGTGATCGAATCAATGTCTCAATTTTGGTTTTAATTTTAGTTTGATTTTTTTTCATCTGAAAGACTCCTCGCCAAATTTGATGACACATTAGTCGACAAAACCAGCACAAATTCAAGAAAAAATTACGGCCGGAGTGCCGGTTTGAGCATGATGATAGCACCTTTACAGGTGAAGTGCACGCCATCGCCCCAGTATTGCACGGTTTGATCATCACCAGGAATTCCACCGAAAAAATTGAGAACCTTCACGTGGGGAATTCGAAGTTGTTCCATTTTTTGAACCCACTCGAGGTGGGCGGCATAAACCTTAGGATAATCGGTAGCAAGGTTCTTCATGAAGCTTGGATTATAAGGAGCGATCAAGATGGTGACGTCGATACCTTTGGCGCTGAGGACGTTCATTTTATCGACGAAAAGCTCCCAATATTTCTGAGAAGCGGCATGATTGAAGATTGAGAGACGGTAACGATCATAATCTCCTACGATATCTTTCATAAGAGCGTCTGGAGTTTTTTCGCTCCGAAACTCTGAGCTTTCACATGCAGTGAAGTTCGTATCAAATCCACTTCCGAGATCGAGGGCTTTTTGATTTTTCTTTTTGAAGCTTCCGATCGAGGCTTCAAAAGTTGCGTGATCAAACAAGGAAGTGATTTTACTCACCAGCGAAATCTCTTGCGTCCCCGGAAATTCATTTACTAAATACGCGCGCAGGGCTTCGGTACTCTTCATTTTGACATCAACAATTTCAGGAATAAGCTCGAAAAAATCGGCCTGCCAAATAACTTGCCGAATGGGATTATTCTGAAGCGCAATATTTAAAAAAGCGAGCTTCGCTTGAAGTTCGGTTCCACCGACGGAAAGGTTCAGGGTTTTACGCCCGGTCATTTTTTGAAGCCATACTGGCGAAGTCGTTTCTCCTCGTGAAGAGCCTATCATGACAGATTCATTATCTGGATGAGCGAGAATGATTTGGCCCACATGGTAGTAGGTATTGACGTTTTTTTTGTTTGTATCGATTTTTTTGCAGAGATAGTAGCACATTGGATCAACCGCAAAATTAAAAGTCGCGATCGAAACGAAGATGGCTCCGGCGATGATAAAAAAACTAAGAATGGCAAATTTTGCTGTCACTTCTTAAATCCTAAAATTGAAAATATAAAAAAGGTGAATCTTCGCTCATGAACATCAAGCATATAATAAACATCAGGGCGAGTCCTGCCGCCGTCCAAAGATTTGTTCTGAATTTAACTTGCCAAATATTTTTAGAGAAGAAAGCCAAGATCGATCCGATACCGAGAGCTAAGAAAAATCTTCCGCGGTAGCGTTCGGAAACAAATCTCAAATCCCAGCTGAGATGAGAATTCAATAAAAATACTTTTTGGAGCCAAATGAGCGCGATCGAAAAGCTTGGCGATCTGAAAAAGATCCAGCCGACATTGATGAGTAAAAAAGTCAGCGCAAATTTAAAATACTTGTTCGTGATGCGGGGCAAATTCTGATCTTTAAAAAATCTCTCGATGGCGAGCAATAGGCCGTGAAAAATTCCCCAGATAGCGTAAGTCCAGTTTCCGCCGTGCCAGAGTCCGCCAATCATCATCGTGAGAAATAAATTTCGGTAAGTTTTAAATTTACTGCCGCGATTTCCGCCGAGTGAGATGTAAAGATAGTCTCTGAGCCATGAAGAAAGAGTCATGTGCCAACGTTGCCAAAATTCTGTAATCGAAAACGATTTATAAGGCGAGTTAAAATTCTGTGGAAAATTAATGTTCATCATGAGGCCGAGGCCAACGGCCATATCTGAGTAGCCGCTAAAATCGAAGTAAAGTTGCATGGTGTAGCCGATCATCGCGACCAAAGCTTCGGCGTTTGAAGCGAGTGCCAAATTATCAACGACCGGAATCACCACCGCAGAAAGAAAATCAGCGATTAAAACTTTCTTAGAGAGTCCACAGACGAAAAAACAAATTCCTTTCCAAAAATTTTCCGTATGAAAGAAGTAGGTCTGTTCGCTTTCTAACTGTGGAACAATTTGGTTGTGCCGAACGAGCGGACCCGAAATCTGGTGCGGAAATAATGTCACGTACCCGGCAAACGATAGTAAATCGGCATGGGCATCCGACGTTCCGCGGTAGACATCGATCACGTAAGACATACTTTGAAAAGTATAAAAAGAAATTCCGATTGGGAGAACAATCGCCAAGATCGGTAGGGAAGAGATCGGAGCGCCATGAAGCACGCTTGCAATGGCATTAAAGCTTTCGGCGAACAAATTATAATATTTGAAAAAGAAGAGAATCGATAAATTGACGACGAGCGAAAGCAAAAGCAAAAATTTTTTACGAGACTGAGTGCGCGCCAAATAAATTCCGCGTGCGACGTAGAAGTCGACCACGACCGTGAAGATTAGAAAGAAGACGAGTTTGGCGCTCCAGTAACTATAAAAACCGAGACTCGCTACTAGTAGAAAAGTGAGTTGGGCTTTCCGCTTCGGGATCAGATAATAGCCGAGCAAAACCAGCGGCAGAAAACCGAATATGAAGATGTAGGAGTTAAAAAGCATTGCTCTCTTATACTGATGTTTTGCGAGAGGGAGCAATTAAAAAGAAAAAACCCCCGGCTCAGAAACCGGCTTAGATCGTCTTAATATGAAAAGGGTGACCGCTCGAGCTCACCGTAAAAGTGTAGGGCTGACCTCTTTGCAAAGTATGCGCCGGGGGTTCGCCGTATTGTTGATCGTGTAGCTCGTCATGCCGCTATTGATAGCGGTAAACGCGGTTGTGCCAACCAAGTCAAAAGACCATCCGGAGACGGCTGTTTCCTGAATGGAGTTACCACTCGAACGTAGCGTGCTGAACTCCGATTTCTCGGATTTGAGATCCGGGTGCCGGCCATCAAAGGTCTTAGATCGATTTTAGAGGCGACCCACATGAGTTTTTGTAAATTTGAAACTGGCGTAGGACTTGAATAATGGATCCGTGCGCGACGCTTTTGACGATCGCGAGAAGGATTTAAAGATGGGGATTTTAAAAATGGTAAAAATAAGAAACCTTGCACTCATGCTGGCGCTGAGTTTTTTCTGCAAAGAAGTCATGGGGCAAACGCCAGAGCAAGTAAAAGATCTGATGGAGTCGATTCCGCATCCGCCACGTGTGATGATGGGTCTTCCAAAAGCGACAGAAATCATGTTGAGTACTTCGGAAGCTATAACGAAAGTTTGCTCAACAGATTTTAGTGCTGCGAATTTCAAAAATCCGGCCATTCGTAAAGATCTCGAGATCACGTGTAGTTTCTCAAAATTATTTTCAGACTACGCCGAGCAAATTAAAAGTATCGGCTCGAAAGCGAGTCTCGTCCAATTTCCTGATGTCTGTAAGGATTGCATTCTTAAGCTATTTGATATTACGCAACTCCTCGACGGAAATTGGTTTGAGACAATCTCGGCCGCTGGACAAGAGTCGGCCTTTTTGCAAGTTCGAAAAATTGTCTTATCGAGAACGATCGCAAAGAAAGCTCTCGAATCGTTTAAACGAGTAGGCGTCTACTTTTCAAAAGACGACCATTACGATATGGAGCTCATTCGATTTCCTTTCTATTCTGCATTTTTTAATGCTTCAAACCCGATTTCGGCATCGCTTGCCTATTTCGATGCCATCGAGTGTGCGCCTTCGGATATTACTTGTTTGAATGTTAAAGAGATTTGGGGCGCCTACATCGCGAAAATTCTTGATGCCAACCGAGAAAAAATTGAAAGTTTATCAAAAGATCTAAAGGCCATTATAAATAAGCCACCGACTTCCGAAGTTGCGCGTTGGGGAGTCATTCGAAATGTCATGACAGCGACTGATACTCTTGAAAATTTGACCTACGACCAACTGATCGCAAACGATACCAACCAGGCCGAGCTTCAGAATCTTGATCGTGCGCTGAACGATCTCACCAATATTCCTTCAAACATAAATAATTCACATTATATAAACGCGACCAAGGCAGTCGTTGCGATTCTTGAAGTTCAAAAGCTGATCGAAAGAAGTCTCAATTTTTCTGTCTACGATAAGGTCCCACTTATTCTGAAGCTGTGGCCAGAATACGACGAGGCACAAAAAGCGGTTAAGTCTTCGGTCGAAAGTCTCAGTAATCAAATGACACTTTTTGTTCAAGACGTCGACGGTGGATCATGAAAAAATCAATCTTTTTATACGCAAGCTTTCTGTCACTCTTCACGGCCTGCCAACCCGGCGCCCACTCAGATATATCTGGTGTTGTGCCGTCTCAAGCGAAGGTGGATTCGAAATCGAGTGACTCGAATCCGCTTTCTTCTCGGCAGAATTTTGCAAGGTCAAAATGGATCATCGCAACGCCTAAGGAAGTAACGATGGTTCAAAATTATTTTTGGACTGAAAATACCACTCGAGGTGAGAAAACAGTTTTGCTGACCGTACTGATCGATTCTGCCTTAAAGATTTCTAGTTACCGAGGAGAAGTGCCGAAGGTAGAGCAGCTTGAAAATATAGACGATATCTTAGCGTGGTTTCCTGCAACAAACGCAGCCTACTACAAAAGTGAACTCGATGTATTTTCGATGAAACATGAAATGTTTTTGAATCACTATCAGCAAACGTCCAGATGCCGATCTTCTCGTTTTTCAAAAGAAATTATCGCTGCCGACCCGGCCACCCGCGGAAACGTTTTCGTAACCCGTCGAAAAGCGTTTTCGTTTTCGAAGAGTGACCTTGAGTTTACGGTCGGGCTCGAAATCAATACGGCGACCCTCAAAGTGAAAGGCCTCGCCGTGATCAGAGCCAGTTCATTGGCAGGTCAGGACGTCGACGAATATATTGGCGTGACGCAAGATCGCGTTTTACGAGGTGGAAATCTCTCGGCTCTTTTGGGATTTAATATTTTCTCTGAGTCTTGTATCGACCAGTATGACAAAATTCGAAATATTCGACTTCCTAATTTAGAAGATCCCAATTACGACGTGGCCATTGATTCGAACGCATCTTTTAATCTTGATCTAGATTTAGGCACGAACTACCGGCCTCAGGTTTCTATGATGGGTGAGTATGTTTCTAAAAATATCTCAGAAATCCAATCTGCCATTATAGATTTAACTTTCATTAATAAAAACGATCCACTTTATATAGAAATTCAAAAAAAGGAGAATTCAAATGAATAAATGTATTTTGGCTGGCTTTATCCTTCTATCAGGAATTGAAGCCTTTGCGACGGCATCGCTCAAATATGATTTAAGATCCAATGTCGATGTTGATTGGTCTCTCGAAACTCGTTACGAGCCCTCGTGGAGTTGCTACCCATTCGGCAAAGATGCAGAGTTCGATCCGAATAAAGGTCACGAAACTGCGACGGGTGCCGTTGCGGGAGAAATAAGCGGACCAGCATCGGTCACGATGACGTCGATGACATCCGAATTTTTTATCGTTCCGGCTCGCACGACAAATTTAAGTCTGAGTGATGTTCAAAATAGAGATTCTGAAACCTTAGACTTGAGCATCAGCGATGCGATTGTGGTGCCAGCGAGTTTTGATTTTGGTAATGGCGATTGCGATGAGAAAAAATACCACGGACATGCTAAGGGGCATTCGATCAGTGGGCAGATTGATTTACGTTACCAGATGCCGGTTAATACTTGGCTCGTCGCGATTACTCCAATGAAGATGAATCTCGTCGGAGCAAAAATGGCTCAAACAATAGTTGGGGGACTTCAACCAACTGTTATTTCGGTCGACCAAAAATTTTATGTCTGGGCCGAGCCAGGAGCAACAATTCAAATTCATTTTGAATTGAGCGGCTTAGAAACAGGCGACTTTGGCCACGCACAGTTTCTATTTCAACCAGTCGGAAAAGTTGTGGGCGGTTCAGCCGCCGGACTCGAGGCATTTAAGACCCTCAGTGAAATGAAACGCGGATCGCAACATAATATCTACAGCGACTTGACGGTTCAGGATGTTTTTCTCGAAGTCGCCGGAAGTTTGTTGAGATCTCCGGAGGCATTTAAAGACACTATCGACGTCATCGGTACAGATAGATTTTCAGAATTTGCTTCCCAAATATTTGAAATTGCAAATGCCGAAATTTCGGATAAGGACGGGCGTCCCGACCGTGAACTACCGAATGAACAACTCCCCCCAGTGGTCCCCAAGTCGAGAGTCGTGAAATCGATTGCCGCAGTTTTGTCTTATCAGATGGCCCTTCAGCTACTCACGGATCTTCAAGGTTTTTGTAAGGATGTTCAGATCGATTTACCCTTTCAAGCCGACCACGTAACAAAAAAAGGATTTGCGCTTGGCTACTACTGGCTTCATCGAAGTGAAGTGAGGCTAACGGCTTATAATTATAGCGCACTGACTGAAGTGCTCGCCCAAACCATTCGTTACGAAAACGATAAGCTTACGTACGCGGCCGTCGCTCGGGATTCTCATGCGTTCGCGCAACTGAAGACCGGTTATGACAGGCTTATGAATTACGGCAACCTCGGCTCTGATCCCTACATAGATTTTTCTAGAGATATCGAGCGCACCATCGAACAGTTCGGATCGCTTGGTTCAGAGGCTCAAGCGACGGCACAAGTAGACGCAGATCTCAAAATGTTGAGCCAAAGACATCTGGCTCTGATGTCGAAAATTATTAAAAACTTACGTTCATTCAAAACCGATAACATGACGCCTGTTTTAGAAACTCCTTTTATGGCGGAGCTAAACGACATTTTAAAAGAGAAGCAAAGAATCGTTGGAGTCGTTCAGAGCCAAGTTAAATTTCTCTCGGTCGGAAACAACTCTGACAGTGGCAACGGCTTCATGGCGGTCATTACCAGTCTGTTGTTAAATGAGGTCGGAATTTTTGAGAAAAAACTTCCGGTTCCGTATTTCGAACCCATCCGTGAAGATTATAAAAAATTTCACAATATAGATAATTTGCAAAGCCTTTATCAACAATGCATTTTTGGAGTAGAATAGTGAAATCACTTATTAAAATTACCTTAATCATGAGTCTTTTAGTTCCTTATCAGGCGGCCTTCGCCGGTCCGATGGAGGAGGCGCAAAGACAAGTACAGGCAAGCATGACCGAAGCGAGTGGTGTTGCCGCAAAACTCGTTGAGCTCGATCGCCAATTCGCATTTCGACAAGCGGTAGCTGAGATGGCGAATGCTCCCGACGCGCAGGCATTGGGATCGCAGCTCTTGACCGAACAAAAAAAACTCGGAGATGCATTTCAAAGTATCGCAAGTATCGACTTGCAAAAAATTACGGATTTGCGAAAACTAGCGAAAGACACCTACGTTCAGTTGGGTGAGGCTTCGAGAACCCGATTTGCAGACTCATTTATCAGGGCTCAAGCGACTGCAGATTTAAACCAAGCCTTACATTTTACAACGAGGGCACTCGCCGGTTTCGAATCAGAATGCCAGGTTGGTCACTCGACCGCCGACTTCAATGCTTCGCCTGAATTTCTAAAAAGGCTTCCTCCGCCAGACTTTTTCATCAGACTTTATATGGATGATAAATCTGGTCAATTCAGTGCGCAGATGGGCGCAATTGCTACCGATGATCAAACCGAAAGCTTTTTGAATAAGGCTGCGAACACGAGCCTTCAAATAAGCAGCACGGCCTATAGTGTTGGTTTTAGTGCGGCGGCAAGTCCGGCAGTGGTTTCGGTAGCGATGGCGGCTGCTCCTTGGACATTAGGAGTCGGGATAGCTCTCGGTGTAGCTGCGGCAGTGATCGCTCACCAAAATGAACTCGAGATGCAGTCCCAAATCGTTCAGGCAAATACATATTTGTTTTTGAACATGGCCGACGCCGATAAAGTCGCGATGTATTACAGGCAAACGTGTGTTGCAACCAGCAAGGATTTTGAAAAAATTCGGCTCGCCTTGACCGACATCGAAAGCCATCCCGAAAGTAAAAAAATCTGGACGGATAAAGTGATTCAAAATTCTGTCGCGATTGACCAATGGTTGAACGATGTCCAGGCTCTTAATAGCTTTGAGAAAAACGCCGATCCTACTCAGGTAGGTGCCGCAAAGACACTCCAGCAAAAAGTGATAGCAGAGACAAGCTCCGAAATCGTCACTCTCTATCTCGTACGTGTTTTAACTTCAAATATGGATTCGATGGATCAAAGCTTCGCGAATATTACTTGGGATAACGTTGATAAGTTGCAGGCCCAGGCATTTCAAAAGCTCTTACAAATCGTTGACCTCTTGCAGATTCAGTTGAACAAAGATACTTGGTCAAAAGATAGCGCGCTCATGAAAGAAGAGGCGATTGAACAAGATTTCGTAAATCTGAAGGCCGAATTTCAGCAAGTTTTAGCTCTCGAAATTAAACAAATTTTTGGAAGAGAAGATCTTTCGGTCGTGAATGCGGCAGAAGCAAAACTTCTTCAAAGGGTAACTTCCTTCAACGAAAAATACGCATTTATCCCGTCGGTACGTGATCTCTTTGAGCAAACAAAAAATCTGGTTAGGAAATAATATGAAAAATTTAATTTTATTAATCGCCTTGTCTTTTACCGGGCTCGCTCATGCCCAGCGTGTTTCACCTTCGATCCGTGTTGTCAGTACCCAAGCTGTTTTACAGTGTCATTCTAATTCTAATTCTGAATCTATGATTTCTTGCCATCAAGGCAATGAACAGCGACTCGAACAGGTCACAAGCTGGGACGGACAAATTTCTGCCCCTCGTTACCAGAGAGTATCTTGGCTATCTGGTGGAGATCAAGCCCCGGTTCAATCCAAACTTGTTGATGAAGTTGCGGTCGTTCACGATAAAGCTTCGAACACAGACGTTCCGGTGAGCAGACTTGATTTCTCTCCCAATGAAAAAAATCCGCTTCCGGATGCCGCGGCCGTAGCAAAATGGTTATCGAAAATCGGGGATCAGGACAATCAGATTCAGCGAGAATCAGAACGTTACCAACAAGCATACGATCAGGATATTGCGAATCAAAAAGCCGCGACCACTCGTATTCTTCAGCGAGCTCAACGGGCTGAGATCGACCAAAAGAATTTAGTCGCCCAAGGACGCCTCGAGCAGGCAAGCTACCTAACGGCGCTTCGCGTTCCGCAAGTTTTGCCTGTCAAAGAATTTACTTCGCGTGAACGTGCGAGAGAGCTTTCCGAAGATCCGCTCGCGTACCGTGAATATTCTTTGAACGAGCCTGCACAAAAATCCCTTAGCGAAAGCGTCGCGAAGCTCATCGCCGCAAAAAGCTATGACGCCCTTATTGATCAAGCCGAACCGCTTCTCAGACAAAAAGACTCTTCACAACAAAAACATGCGGCCGACCAGTTCGCCTCGCAATTCAACCAAGAAGGAATTTTAAAGACGAGCGCATTCGGTTTGCCAGCAGGTCCTTTCGAGTCGTTCGGATTTTCTACAAAATCTTCAAGCAAAGAAGGTGAGATCGTACGACGAGTTGCCAATCGATTTCAAGCCGAATGGGCAAAGAGCGAAGGTCTTAAAAATTATTCAAGCGGACAGGTCGCACAGTTTTTGACGGGAGAAATTTACCTTCAAATGGGTGACCAGAGTTTAGGGCGTGGAGACATCGCGAATGGTTTGGTTTCGGTCGCGCTTGCTCAGACTCTCATCGACGGTATTTACGGTTATGCCGACGGCATGAATGAATCAATAAACCAAATTCTTGCCGCCGCTCCCGCGCTTAAAAAATTAGCTTTGAATGCGGCTCACAGTTTTCGTGCAGACCCAAAGAGCGCGTTCGCCGATGCGGCAACTCTTCTGCTGAAGACTCCAAAAATTTTGGGGGCCGTAGCGATGAATTATTATCGCCAGTACGACAAACTCAAGAACGGAAATGCTTACGATCGTGGAGAAGTTCTCGGTCAATTGACCGTTGAAGCTCTCGTAGCGGTTGCCACCGACGGTACATTTTCGGCATTAGGAAAAGCGGTGAAGTCGAGCGAAGTGTTTGGTGCAGCCGTCTCTCGGTCATTGGGTCCTCTCGCGCTCGATGCGGTAGGTAGTGTCGTCGCTGGAACGGCAGAAAAATCTTTCGAAGCTTCGCCACTTTTTAGACAGAGCCTTTTGAAGATGGGTAACGCCGAGATTGCAAACGAGTTTGCTGGTCTTCACTCGACTCTCCTTGCGAATGGATCCGAAGGGACGGCTTCGTACATCGAAAAGCTTGGCGTCTCCGGTGAGAGTTTTTCTTCTGCCGAAGAGGTGAGCGAAATTGCTAAGAATCACGCTCGTATTTTAGAAGATATCAAAAACGTCGAGACATCATCCTTTAGCGGAGAGGTGACTAGAGCCATCTCGAAAACCGGTTTAGAAAATGGGGTCGTTGTCGAGAGAACAGCAGAAGACGTGATGAAAATTCCGCCTGCGAACTTCTTAAAGGATCACCGCTACACCATTGGCGGAGATCTGGGTGAGTCCGGTCTTTACACTACAACCGGGCCTGACGCGAAGTCGATCATCATGCGAGAACTCGACGCTTCTTCGGATGCCGAACTTCTTTTCCAAACGAAGAGCGTGAGCTTTCAAAAAGTTTTAGATCTCACGAATCCCCAGGTCGTCAAAACTTTAGGCTTGACCACGCAAGCTTTAATCGAGGCTGAGAATTACCAGATCACTCAAGTTTTAGGCGACGTTGCGATTCGAACGGGTTACGACGCAATTTTAGCTCCTTCGCAGTATTCTTCTGGACTCAATCTTGTTATACTGAGGTCATTATGAATCAAATCGCCGAATGGAAAAATCGTTTGTCCCAACCTCTCCCGCTCAAAGAGCGTGATGTTTGGATACGTCCCTTTGATGAAGAGATCAAATCCGACCCGACATTTTTGTTAAGTTTTTTACTAGAAGTAGCTCGACTCAAAGATCTTGAATCGTACACCGCGATTTTACTAAAGGTTCGCTGGTTCATGTCGGTTTCGGCAAACTTTAAGCCCGATTGGCTCGATCTGAAAGTTTGGCGGCAGATCGAAACCGTTGTTCATAAAGCAACGGATCTTTTGACTCCGGCGTACCGCATTCCCGTTAGTGAATGGGCAGAGTTCGCCGTTCAATCGCAACAAGTTTTAGAAATCGTCGTCAAGCAAGAGCCTAGAGAAGATATTCAGTCTTTAATTGAAAAATTATACGAGGCGAAAAGAAAAACTTTGGTTCGCCTTGCGGGTTATCCCGAGTACGCTCAGCGAATCGAGATTGCACGGGGCGAACCTATTTACTGATCGCCTTTGCCCATTCGTCGACTTTAAATCCGACGAGGCCGAAGCCATCTCCGATCATAAAAGGACGCTTAATTAATTTGCCGTTGATTGAAAGCATTTTGAGAGCGTCTGTTTCGGAGAGACCATTTTTGAGTTGGTCGGCTACTTTGAGCTCGCGATATTGAACTCCAGAGGTATTAAAAAGATTTTTGAGCGAACCACCTTCTGCTTTCAGGTATCCGAGCATTCTTTTAAGTTCTGAAAGCGTGGGTGGATGATCCACAATGGGTAAGCTTTCGTAAGCTATTTTTTTTGCGGCAAGAAATTTTAATGCTTTCAGGCAGGTGCTACAGTTCTTGTATTCGTAAACTTTGATTTTCATAGTTCTTAAGCCTTTTGTATGAAGCTGACATAAAAGAATTCACTTTGCCACAATTCAGTAATCGTTTTCAACTATTCTAATACAAAATTTTTCTCCGCCAGAAAAGATTGCGGGTTTCTTCGATTTATTTTTTAAATTCTCGATGCGGGGGTGGCTTTTGTCCAATGTCGGCGCTTATCGGAGATTATTATTCACTCTCTAAAGTTATGGTAAAGGCTTTAACCAAAATGTATGAAGAGCAGACCGAGTGGATTCAAAAAGTTGTCAAAGAAGGTCAAAAGCAAAAAATCTTTCGTCGTGACCTTGGCTGTAAAGATTTGGCGGCCGTCGTCGTTTCTTTATCGATTGGGTCGCAGTTCTCTGCTCGGATTTTACAAAGTGCTGAACATATCCAGTTCATAAAGGCCCAAGCGCTTTAATTCTTAAAATACTAGAACGGTCCGGCTTGAGGCAAATTTCTGAGCGCCGCACCTAAATGCCTCTACCAAAAACATTGTATCTGTATAGATTGCATCCTGACTGGCATTTACATTGCTCCTTCATAAGACAAATTAAGGAGAGAGTATGACAACACCAAAGCTTAGATCAAAGAAAGCCCGTAGAAGAACGAACGCAAATAATACCGAAAAAAGAAGTGTTCAGGATACGAGCACAGATGATGATGGTACAACAAAAAGTCAAAAAACTCGCGAACGGAGTCGACTCAATTTTTCAGACGAGGTGAAAAGTGCCCCTGAGAATCGAGGTTTTTCGGGCGAACAGGAGCGAGATCGCGACTATGATTCTGAAGTCGAAAGCCCGCATCGTAGCGTTGGCGAAAATGCTTTGCTTGATCCGTACGCATCTGAAGATCTTAGAACAGATCTTGGCGGTAAAAAAGCTTCTGTGCCACAGGGCCGTTCACAACCCAATCAAAAATAATATTCATAAGTTTACCGAGTGAAGATATTTCTTCACTCGGTGTTCTATATTAGATATGTATAAAGTCTTTAAAAATCGTATGAAGAGTCGGCCGAAAAAATTTTTGGAGTTTTTATGGTTCAAAGGTCCCGTAGATACATGTTCTATTTTCTGCTACTTTTGACTCCTTTTAGTTTTGCTGAATTAAAAGATAAGCCCGGGCCGCTTTCGAAACCTGATACCGGCCAAGCTTACGATTTCGACTATGAGTTTGGAAGACCTCTTCGGCCCAATGAAATGACTTATAATATTTATCGCAAGCAACACGCTGAATCAGCTGCTGAAAACATGAATCTCCCGGCAGATCAAGTCGGCGACGGAATGGATACTTGGCATTGGTGGGTCGGTGTCGATAATCCTGGTTTTTGGGAAGATCTCACGAAGATGACCGGTACGAAACATAATTACACTGATTTTAAGATCGATTTTTTGCGCTTGCTCTTAACTCTTCCGAGGTCGCAACGTTTCGAAAAACTTGGTCTCATCAATGATCCCGATTGC
>JAYTQQ010000238.1:0-5614 GCA_043746635.1 Bdellovibrionales bacterium
GAATTTTCGAACTAATACGCCCGACGGAAACGCTTATACCAAATTCGTAGAAGAGTTTTATGAATTAGTTGCTTCAAGTTATTCAAAGAAATCACAGCAAGGCCGAGAAAAATTATTTCAAAAAGCAAATATGATATTATTTACTGACGGAATTTATCAGGTCGATATAAATTCGATCGAAGAGGCCCGTAAAAAATTACCTCCAAGGGTTGATATAAATCTTAATTTTGTGTCGATAGGAGATCAGGTCAACGAGAACTTGCAAGCTGTCGCAACCAATTCTAAGGTTTCGTTAAAAAAACCGACGTTTAAACAATTAAACTCACAAATGATGCAATCGATCGCGTCGGTTGCCGTGCAATATGACCCCGAAGCTTTTGCAACCGAAGAAAGATTATCTGGGCGAGTCCTAGCTGAATTCAACGAACAACTCCAAAAAATTAATATTGATCCGAGACAGCAAGCTGATAAAATTCTTATCGATAAAGCAATATCACAAATTCAAATTACAAAGACCGATATTCAGAAGTTATCTGGTCTCAACGAGATCTTGAACTTACAAAGACTTGAAAGCGCTATTGATGAATTAGATGTGAATCAAACGGCCAAACAAAGAATCGTCCAATCAGTGGTTGAATCCTACCAACAACTTACCGGAAGAACTTGGAAAGACATGACCTATGACGAAAAAGATGCCTTTGAAAAATTGAGAGCTTGGGCAAGTCATTAAGCATTCATAGCTTTTTGTTTTGCCGATGAATCTCGATGATTTTTCATCATCAGAAAGTCATCACAAAGTACATTCATCTCATTCTCACTCTTATCAAAGACTGATGGACATCCCTAGCTTACGGACGTGTGATCTTGAATGGCCTTAGCCTGGAGGTCACTTATGATTTTCCCCCGGGTTTAAGTTTTCCGCGTTTGCCTTCAACAAACTTCACCGAATAAGCGTCAGGATCAACGGCTGTCGCAGAACGCTCCCAAGGCTCATCATGAAGGAGACTATGAAACCTAACTCTCTTTTTCAAAAGCTTTTTGTAAAGCTTGTCCAGTTTGTCGGACCATCTCAAGTAACGAAATTAAAATCAAAAAAAACGGTGCTTGTCGCGGCTGAGCTGGCTCGAAGGCGAACTGACTACCAACGACCACATAATTTTTCATTCTGGAATCCGGAAGACAAATTATGGCGATGCGAACGGAGCGACCTAGAGAAAGCTAAATACGTTTCTGGTATTACTATCGAAACCGTCGCAAAATGGATGGGTGACTTAATTTGCTCCTAATTAGGATTTTCCTTCAAGGAAGGCTAACTTCTGCCAATCCAGAAAATGTATTGACGAGAAGACAAAATTTTCCATCTGCTCCAGCAAAAGTGTTATAATTTGCTGGATGCTTACTTGTATTGTCAACAATGACCTTAACAAATGTAGGGAAGGTTTTGGCGTCGCTGACCAATCCACAAAGCTCAGCTATTCGAGCCGAATTATCAGTATAGTCAAAAGATGTTATTTGAACCTGAGGATCCGCTGCCATGACGTTAAATCCAGAGAGTGTCAATAAAGTTGCAAAGACTGCTTTCATATGAAGTTCCTCCTAATATAATATATTGTTCGAGCCTAGGCTTAGTAGATAAGCTTGTCATTAATTTACTTATGACACTTAGAGCATTCAAAATATCGAAGATTGGATCAACCCTTTACGCGCGATATGAATTTTGCAATCCCCCCCCCCAGTTTGGGTGGATGCTGTGAACGGTTTCGTTTTTTTTGCTGCGAGTTTGTCGTTGGTTAACTCCCTGATTTCGTCGCCACATTTTCGAAAATTGCGCGAAGGTTTGCAAGAGCCTTTTTGCATTCTAACTTTTGAGGTGATCCCGCCGTTATCGCCGAAAGATCACCCTTATCAACGAGGCTTTCTGTTTCGCTTGCGATTTTTTTGAATTTCGAAAGGTCGCCAAGCTTTGTCGCCGCTAAGGCTTGCGGTATAAATGACACCAGCATGCTCGGTGTTAAAGAAGAAATAGTACCGAGATAAAACGCGCTGGTCAACAGCCCAGTTAAAACCAATTTTTTCAAATCCATTAAAGGCTCCTATTGTTTTAATTTAAAATTCATTTTCATTTCGGCGACGTGATCTTCAAATTGCGGCGCTGGATCACAGTGAAGAGCGCGACGATCACGAAGATCACACTTAAAAATAGAATGCTTGTTTTGACCGTCCCAAGTCCAACACCGCCATATTCCGGAGATTGTGACAACAGGTCACCCAGAGAAGCACCAAGAGGGCGTGTCAAAATATATGCAATCCAGAAGGCCAAGACTGAATTTAAACCGAAACGATATGCGGCCCCCGTAATGGCGATGGAGGCACCGAAGATGATGACACCAATCTTAAAACCCCAGCCGAGGGCTTCGGTTGCAAGATCACCGGCGGCAGTACCCAGAGCGAAAGTGCAAAGAATCGCGCCCCAGTAAAAAAGCTCTCGTCTTCGCGTAACAATCGCATGCACTGACAAGGTCTTTTCACTTCGGTACCAAAGGACAAATATCACGATCAATGAAGTGCTAAACGCGGCGGTACTGACATAGAGACTCACTTCAAGCTTATCAGTTAATATGTCTGTGATCTGCGTTCCGACAATACTGATAAGAACGACAGCCAACCAATAAACCCACGGAGTGTAGCGAACGCTTTTAAGCTGAATGAATAAAGCGCTGCAGAAAAGGATCGCCATCACGATACTCGTAATCGCAGTACCCCATCCGACATTGACCGCTAGGTAATCAGCACCAGTCTCACCAACCGTCGTCGACATGATTTTCACGATCCAGAAACCAAGCGTGACAGAGGGAACCTTGTTTAGCATTCTTCGAATATCCGTTTGCCCGGTTCCTGTCATGTCGACATTCCGTATTTTAGAATTATTTGAGGTTCATAGCAGTGTTCATATTATGCCTTTGGCAGATGAATCCAAAATGAACGAGCTTGCGCGTCGTTATTTTTTCGTCTAGTTAGAATGTTTCACTCTGAATTCAAGAGAGATATCTCTGGCGGTCAAATTTGAGTCGACAAGCGGAGGTCAGTTAAGCTTTTTGACGGCGACATTTAACCTGACAGCAATTCTCGAGCCCATGGGGCCCGTTTCTTGAACAACTATGTCGCCGCCAAGAAGTTGGGCGGCTTTTTTTGCGGTCGAAAGGCCGAGTCCCGAGCCCGAAATATGGCTCTCGTCGCCTCGAATAAATGGCTCAAAAAGAGATTCTATTACTTGCCGAGGCAGACCAGGTCCCTGATCTGAAATGATGGCGACGACTTCTTGATTTTCAACGTACCAAGAAATGAAAACTTCGGAAGTTCGTTCTCGAGGAGAATAAAGAATCGCATTTTCAATGAGATTTCCGAAAATTTCAGACAAAAGAAACAAATTGCCGCGAACTACGATGTCTGAAGCAGAACCGATCTTGAGCGTAACTCTGCACTGCTCTGCCTGCGCTTTAAATGCTTTAAGCTGAGACTGTAGAAAGTCTCGTAAATTAAATGGTACTTGTTCAAGTGAAGAAGCTTCGTAGGACATTTGAGACGAAGTGATCAAGCGTTTTGTTAAATGACCAAGCTGGGCTGCGGCCGTTTGCACATCAACAAGGCCCGCAACTAATTCGTCTTTTGTCCGCTCCTTACGAAGCAGAACTTCGAGAGTAGCCTGCATAGCCGTAACTGGTGTTTTTAGCTGATGCGAGGCGCGGCCGAGAAAGAGCCACATTTCTTGATACACGCGGGCTGCGTTTGCATGAAGAGCCGAGAGCTTTTCTACGACGGTGTTCACTTCTAAAGTGTTTGCCTGTTGCAATATTGGAAATTCATGTGTTGCACCAAAATCGGCGGTTTCTAAAGCTGTCGTTAGTGATGATAAATCACCTGTTAATCGGCGAACCAATATGAGCAAGGCCGCTATCAGCAAAACGACTAGTCCTACTAATACTGGAATCGATGACAATAAGGTTTGGGTGACTAGTTTGCGGTAAGGGGATTGATCGATGCCAACGATCAAACATATTTTCGGCAATACCAAATCTTTTGGTGGCTGAATTCCGCCGTCCATGTCCGGACTAAACCGATATGCAAAGATACGAAAGAGTGTCTGCTTAATATTTTGATTCGTGTTCTGAGTGGCACTATCGCAATCTACCGAGGGAGCGTTTGAACTCTCTTTGTATATCTTGTGTCCTTGAAGATCGTAAAAGCGAAAAAAACCATTCTGATTTTTCGCTGAATATTGAGAGTAGAAAGTTGGGTTCATCTCAAAGTCGAGCGTCCCTCTTGCCGTCGTGTTGACAAGCGCAGACAAGGACAGCGATTGATTTTTAAGAAGAAGATCCATTTCATCTAAAGCCTGCTCGCTTTGTGCTCGATATAAAACGCCGGCACTGGCGAGAAAAAAAATCGAAAGAAGAATTCCTGAAACCAAAATAAACTTCGTTGAGCGTCGAAGAGCCTTCACCGAATCACGTAACCTTCGCCACGCACGGTTTCGATAAGCGAACCAGCCTGAGCGATTTCGAGTTTACGTCGAAGTTTGTTAATAAAAACGTCGATAACGTTGCTTCCTTGTTCGGCGTCATTATCGTAAATGTGTTCGGCTATTTTATTTCTGGATAGAATATGCGATTTGCGAAGCAAGAATAGTTCGAGAACCGCGAATTCCTTAGCGGTTAAACTCAAAGCTTTATCGTTTACGCTAGCCGTTCTTGCGTTCGTATCAAGCTTGAGCGGACCGGCGATCAGAATAATCCCATGAAATTGATACTTGCGTCTTGTCAACGCGCGCACTCGAAGCAAGAGTTCTTCAAATACAAACGGCTTTGTCATGTAGTCATCGGTGCCCATATTAAAGCCCAAAACCTTATCTTGGATCGTATCTTTTGCCGTGAGTATTAGAACTGGGGTCGTATGATCTTTTTTTCGAAGCTCAGTCAAAATATCCAATCCAGACCCGTCAGGGAGCATAAGATCCAAAATCACAGCATCGTACTCCACTTCATTGATAAGATGAGTTCCATCAACTCGATTCGTTGCCAAGTCGACAGCAAACGCCTCTTCAGTAAGACCCTTTTTAAGGGCCTTACCTATGAGCGGTTGATCTTCGACGACGAGTAGACGCATTTCGTAATTTTCCTATCCTAATTAATTCATAGTCCGAATTTAGGTATTTGTCAGCACTTCTCATTTGTCGCATTTTAGCAATTCGGTGTTCATGCCCTGTTCATCTGTCGAGAGTATAGTGAAGTTCCATAACAAAGGAGTTCGTATGAAATTATTTAGTAATTCTTCAAGCTGGATTAGCATTCTCGGTTTTGCTTTAACACCATGTTTTGCAATGGCAAAAGAAACACCGCCCGCAAATCGCGTTCCGATTGAAAAAGCTCGTGCCGCAGCAACTGCGGCCTACCATGGAGGAATACAGGGAGAGGAGCTTGAATTCGAAGGTGGAAAGTGGATCTACTCGTTCGATCTTAAGTCGAAAAGCGATAAACGTGTTCATGAAGTACACGTAGACGCCATCAGTGGAAAAGTTTTGGATGTCCACACGGAATCGGCACGTGATGAACAAAAA
>JAYTQQ010000239.1:0-15740 GCA_043746635.1 Bdellovibrionales bacterium
AAACAACCAATTCTTGTAAAAACTTATGTCAACTGTATTTTTAAATTATTTTTATTTTATTCATCGCGAAAATAAATAATGTGTGGGCTGGCCAGTTACTCGTTTCGTTAGTTTTGTCATGTGATGGCAATAATAAAAAGACCGTTTTCATTCAGTAAGCAACGAGCCTTGCCGCTCGTTGCTCCTTTCGGAACCGTGCGTGCGGGTTTTCCATCCATATGAAAATCAGCCATCCCATCTCAATCATTCTAATCATACGCTTAACGAATGATAGTTTATCTCGAATACTATAATTAGAATTTTCGAACTGCGATATAAGTCACTCCAAGTTGTTCTAAAAATCTTTTTATAGGAGTTTCGCCATGAAGTCGTTCCAAATATCCGCTTTTGCTCTTTTAATGTTTTTTTCTGGAGCTTCACAAGCTAAGACCTGCGTTCCTAAAGTACAAAACAGCATCTTTTCGAAGTTTGAAATTGAAGTGTCACCATCGCAAAATAACATCACACTTTCTAAAATGACTCTTGGTCCGAAAGCAAACGAGATGAAAGACCCAAAGTCTGTTTGGCCAACAACAATTTTTGGTACTTCATTCGCTCCAGGAAAATACGGTAGATTTCAAGATTACTACGAAAAGTCATACTTGAGAATCCAAGTTTATATTGGTCAAGGTTCTTCCGGACTTGTCGCCACTGAAATTCATTTTGCGTCGAATGACGGGGTTTACCTATACGAAACCTATCTCTGTCAATAAATTCTGCCACCTTAACCATATTGGAACCGCGACACAACAAAAGCTGATTCACGGTTCCGATCCTTCATTTTCGAAAAGAAAAATCAAATTGTAAAATTCTGAAATCGGGCGTGCGGATAATACTTGATTCAAAGAGAATCATCTTAGATGAAATGCGCTAATCCCAGTTTTTTGCGAGGTCATCCACCAGATCGCATAAAACCAGGTTTTCATCGGAAGCCTGCTCAACTCAAAAGTTGATCCAACTTTGACAGAATTGTCGAATCGGCAAATGTTACACCGACGTAGTCCAGTTGCTTAAAACTTCGACACTAAAAAGAAATATAACCGGGGCAATTTCATTCTCACAAAAACCGCAAACTTCGCAACAAAAGTTAAAACAAGTTCTCGTCGACGACAGCGAATGGCCTTCACGATTTTTCGCGCAGCGGTCGATGCGGGCATAACAATAAAGGATGGAATTTTGTCTTTTGCCCCGGCGATGAGTTTATCCTGATTATCCTTTAATCGAATTTCGCTTTTGATAAAACCAGGACAGATATGCAGAATGTGGACCCCAATTTTTTTTTGCTCGAGATATAGTGTATCCGCAAGTGCCCGCACTGCGGCCTTACTCATTGAGTACGGAGAGTCCCCGGCAACATTGGCGTAACCACTGGCGCTCCCCACGATGGCCAGGCAGCCCTTGGTTTTAAGTAACTCTGGGAGAGTCTGCCTGCAAGTGAAGACCACTCCATCGACATTGGTTGCGAACTGTCTTTTAAAATCATCTGCAGTTAATTTTAAAAAAGTATCGGTGACCCCAATACCGGCGTTGGCGACGACTACATCGAGCCGACCGAATCGAGAGATCACCGAATTCACCGATCTCTTTAGCGCTTCTTCTTGAGTGACGTCTCCGGGACAAAGTAAAATTTTATTTTTATATTGAGAGAAGCGTTCAGCGAATTCATTCAGGCGTTCGATTCGCCTTGCCATTAAGGCAACGCCGTAACCCTGTTTTAAGAATTCTTCAGCGAGTGCTAAGCCAATTCCCGACGAGGCTCCAGTAATAAATGCGACCTTTGAATTCATATGTGGAATCTCAATGTTTGGAGTTTAATTTGTAGGCGATAACTTTGTCGTCTTCTTTTGTGTGCATGGCCGCGTGCCCGCCGGCCGCGATGACGACATATTGCTCTCCGTCAATTGAGTAAGTCATGGGCGTTGCCGTCGCAGGAACGTTCAAGCTATCGGTCCAAAGAATTTCTCCGGTACCCAAATCAAACGCGCGAAATTTTGAATCCAAACTCGCACCGATGAAAACAAGCCCACTCGCAGTGATGAGTGGACCGCCTGCGCTCGGACTTCCTTCGATGATGCCGTAAATGGAGCCTAGAGGCTTTCTCCAGACGATGGAACCGTCTACAAGACTAATCGCGATGATTTCTCCTGCCGGAGAACCCACACATGGAATACCAATTAAATTCGTGAGTGGGTCTCGCACGACCGCGTAAGGTGCACCGTCCAAATTGGCACCACCACCAGGTTCACTTGTATCTGCATACTCACGAAATGATGAGGTTTTTTTGATGAGCTTCACCGCAACCGGCATGACGGTTTGGTTGACGACCATGATCTGATGCTGTTGATCAACTGCGACTCCTCCCCAATCGGTTCCACCAATGGGGCCCGGAAAAGTAATGCTGCCGTTACCGAGTGCCGGCGGCGTGAAGACACCATCAAATCGCAGGTCATTCGCAGCCCCGTAACAATCTGCGGAATGAAAAAGTGTTTTGATTGCTTCTTGATAAAGTGGTGGCGGCCGCACTGGAAACGGCTGTGTCAAAGAGGTTTTCTCGCCCGGCACGTCTGATTGCGGCACCGGATTTTCGATCACCTGAAATAGGGGCTCTCCGGTTTTTCGATTCAAAACAAAAATGTGACCTACCTTCGAAGCCTCAACAAGTGCGGGAATATCTCCCCTTGGAGTGCGTTGGGTAAAAAGTGTAGGTTGTGCCGCGACATCATAATCCCAAAGGTCATGATGAACAGTTTGAAAGTGCCATAAATATTTACCTGTAGATGCCTGAAGTGCAACGACTGAGCTCCCGTAATAATCAAGGCCGTTTCTGAGACCACCATAGACATCGAGTGCTGGATTTCCAGTTGGAATAAAAATCATATCATTTTCTTCATCGCCAGAAAAATTAGACCAAGCGTTTGGCGTCGCTCTTGTCCAATTGCCGCTCTCATTTTTCGGCCGTACGTAGCCTGGAGGGGAGGGATCCCAAGCCCATGCCAGTTTGCCAGATTGCGCGTCAAAAGCGCGAATAACTCCCGACGGAGAATCACTGCGAAAATTATCTTTAATGAGGGCTCCCGTAACCACTAAGTTTTTAATAACTGTCGGCGGAGAAGTCACATAATATTCGCCCGTCCTGACGTCACCAAGACCCTCCTTTAAATTGACGATCCCCTGATTTCCAAATCGAGGACAAGCCTTTCCAGTTTCTGAGTCAATCGCGATCAACCTCGCATCGGTCGTGCCGACAAAGATTTCTCGAGCGCACATTTCGCCAGCGTGAGCAATGGGGTTTCTCCAGGTTGAGATGCCGCGACAAACGTAGCTGTACGCAACGAGTCCATCGATGTCGGGGTCGTAGGACCAAATCTTTTTGCCGGTCACTGGGTCAAGTGCGAAAACGACATTCAATGGATCACAAAAAATAAGTTTGCGATCGACCATGAGTGGCGTTGCCTCAAACGCGGTCTTTGCTTTATTGAGTTTCGGATTCGCATTTTTTCTTGTGAGATGCCCGGTAGCAAAAACCCAGGCGCGTTCTAAATGAGTCAAATTACTTTTATTAATTTCGGTCAATTGCGAAAAACGCTTTGCAGATAATCCGTTGCCGTAATTGGTCCACTCGACATCTGCAGGAGAAGTCGACGATAAATTTTGTTGAGACTTAACGATTGAAGCAACAAGTGATTTGTTAAAATGCGGTTGACCAAACGAAGCAAATGCCGAAGCAATTAAAATCGCCACGGCGCCTATTAAAATCCGTATATTATCAGTTTTCATGAATTTCCTCGCAATGAAGCGTAGCTAACGGGTTGAGTTCCTACAAGGATATTCAAAGGGCCAAACGTCAGAGAGCTCACCGCAAAAAAGAGATTACAAAATAAAAGTGAATTGACTAATGTCTCAATCTGAAGCATAGCTCACGTCTCTTCCCCATAAAATTGGCGCCAGAACCTTTAGGTGATCACGCGCAATTTTGGCTTCACGGCTATTAGATTTTGTAGCGCGAGGTACTTGAGAATGCCGAGCATGACAGTGAAATAAATTCCGTCTCCATTTTTGGCCGATTTTATTATTGTTGATGAACCTTCTATGCTTGATGTCAGTCTTGCAGCAAGTTTACTTAAGGAGTGCCTCTCGGTGCACAAGTTCTCTTTATTGGTGATCCTGATCAGTTGCCTGCGGTCGGGGCTGGAATCTAAAATTTCAAACCAGTTCCATCAAAGCTTCGTTGAATATGGCTTACGGCGATTCGGCTAAAAAGCTATCCGCCGATTTAGGTATAGACCAGTCTCCCTCTCCGACGGGCACGTTGGCATGGTAGGTCATTGGCATTTCGCTCAGTACAAGACAAGCATTGCTCTCGCGCTCCCGCTTGATATACTAAATCAATACGAATTTCATGGAGAACAAATTTGACTTCAGGCCCTCTCAAAATAAAATTTCAGAATGATCTTAAAAAATCCTTGGTGCATCTCGAATATAGTTTCAAAAAAATTCAAATGTTGAATCCTCACTTTTCGGAGTCAGATGAAGAAACCCTCGAAACATTTGAAAGCTTCGCCGCACGCTTCGCTAGAAGCAGCGATATTTTCACCTCTCATTATTTGAGAATTCTCGTTCTGGAGCAAGACCCCGGATTTCGAGGTTCCTTTCTTGACCTTTTAAATCTTGCAGAGAAATTGAATCTGATCGAGTCAACCAAAATTTGGTATCGAATTCGAGAGCTCAGAAATATTGCGGCACATGAATATACGGGAGATGAACTCAAAAAACTTTATCAAGAAATGGCTCAACTGACATCTGCGATTTTAGATCTTCAAAAAAAACTATGAGACTCTCTTTATCTGAAATCGATATAATCAAAAAAACCATTCTCAACCTAGATGCCGATGCACAAATCTATCTATATGGTTCTCGTCTAGATAAAAACCTCAGAGGTGGCGATATCGACCTGTTTGTGATCAGCGAAAAACTTGAATTTAAAGATAAGCTGAGTATTCTTGTCGACATCAAAATGGTTTTAGGAGATCAAAAAATTGATCTCTCCATCAAGTCCGAGGCACAGATTAATCAAGATCCGTTTTTTCAACAAATACTCGCAACGGCATTAATCCTAAGTTGAGATTTTATAATCATAGAGCCAAAATTTAATTGTATCAATTTGAGATATGACGACGACATCAATTTAAGCTTTCCCTTAAGAGAGTAAATAAATGGACAGTGCAACCTAAAAAAGCTTACGATAATACCAGTGAGGCAAAGTGAAAATTATTTACCAAGAGCATAGAATCCCCCTGTTTCAGGAAAGATGTCGCTTAAGTTAAAAACATTACTCATAAAAATCAACAGCACCATCATGAGCGCCATTCGAATAGCAGTAAATTCAGTCCGGAGTACCGATTGCAATCCATTTTCGAACTGTTTCGAGTTGTTCGCTGGTTACCGCGGTATATCCAGACTTAGGCGGTGGCATAAACTTTTTGGATTTAAAGACAGGATCGAGAACGATAAGGAGCCCACTCTCGTCAGGATTTTGCGGATCAATTATCACGAGCGGCGAATTGAGAAAATCTTCTTTAGTCACCAGCGGAATTCGCGCAGCCTCACTCCCTGGCGAATGACAATGCAAACATTTCGAATCAAAAATATTTGCTTTTAACGAAGCGTAACTTGGAGTCAGTGCAGGGAGCGGAGCAATTGGTGATTCAGGATTCCCATTCTTAGGAGCATCGGGAGCTCCTGCTCGAATCCATGTTAGCAAAATTAAAAGCTGTTCTCGAGTGAGGGGCGGCGTCGGACTCTTAGGCATCGTCCTGTCACCTAACACTACTTTTGAAATTTTATCTAGGTTCGCTTTTACTTCTAAGTAATTCGTAAGTGGTAGTTTGCCAGAATCGTGACAAGACAAACAACTTGTTCGCAATACATTTTCATAGACAATTTTGAAAGAAGACGCCTGAAGTTTCGCTTGCGGAATATCGAAATCTTGATTTGAAAGTCCAGATTGCTTATCGATCCTATAGGCGCACGAAAATAAACTGAGAGATGAAATAAGTGCTAAAATGATTCTCTTGATTTTAATCACCTATTCCAAATCATCACATCTCGATTTTACTTAACTTCAGCGGAAAGAAAACTTCCGTCTGACTTTAAGTAAACCGTTAAGGTTGTCGACACGACACTTGATAAAAATTCTGCCTTAGCAAGAATTTGGCCAGCAGAGTCTTTTGCCTGAGTCAATCGCATCGCTTTTAGATCAGTATAAAAGGGTTTCACTTCGGGTTTTGTGGTTTGCCATCCTTCTAAAACATAATGAAGCGAGTTTTCAGCCATGTTGACAGAATCTGTATCTGGCCACTCTGGAGCATTCACGGGAGCGGAGCCTGCAACCACCACATTTGAAAGGGCCCTAGCTTGATTGTCCATAAGAATAATGATTTGAGTGCTTTTGCCATCAGCTCCCGCATACACAGACGCTGTAACTCTAAAAACAGGATCAGATGCTTTAGATTGAGGAAGAACGTCAACTGTGATCCCGGCAAATTTTGTTTCAAATGCATCATCTATTTTCTTAAGGGTCACCAGATTTTCAATGCGATGACATGCGAGTTCAACTGCTTTTGCTGAAGTCGCTGGATCTGCGGCAAACGCAAAACTCGTGGCTAAGGTGACCGCTGCAGCTCCGATTAATTTATTCATTTTTGCTCCATTTCATTAGGTTTAAGACGATCGACATTAAAAAAGCTCTAAAATTTCTTGTATCTTTTTTTCAGATTCGAAAGCATCTTTCGATAGCATGGCTGACTTCACGCAGCCCCTCAAGTGGCCTTGTAAAATCAAATTCTCTAAAGCCTTAAGAGCAGAAGATGCCGCTCTGACCTGCATAATAATGTCAGGGCAATATCTTCGCTCTAGAATCATTCGCTCAACACCTTCAATTTGTCCTTTAATTTTCTTCAAACGAACAATTCCGGCGGAGTGATCCGGATGAGAATTCGTTGTATTTACTTTCGAAGGAGATTTTTGACTTAACGCCTGGTCTACTGCCCGATTTACAGCCCGATTTACAGCCCGATTTACAGATTGTAGCGAACGACTTTCTTTTTGCAAAATTATTCTCCTAAGATTCACGTAGACTCTCAAGACAAGACATACTATACCAGGGTAGAGTTGTAAAGATTATTATTTGCGAGGACAAGAACACATGAGGCTTCATTTAAGCAGAGGTATTTTTTTATGTATCAGTTTATTCAGTACCATGAGCTTAGCTGAATCGATTATTTGTGAGGTCAAAAATTTAGCGAATCCTCGCTCTCCGGTTAGAGTTTCAATAGACAGCAAGGGCATCAACAGCAGCCTCCGATTTTTGACTGCCAAGGTTGAATATCGATTTGATGGTGTTACACAAGGTGCAAACTTTAGTTTGCGAAGAATTAATAGAGAAAAGCAAACGGAGTATCAAGACAAAGATCATCATAAAGAGTTTTCTCTCATCGTCGAAACTTCTCAATCGAGCGGCACTGATATACCAGCTTCACTTATTATTAATGATGGCTTCGCCACTGAAAAGAAATTTGATGGCCTATCTTGCGATCTCAGTGGTCAATTTCTCGAACCAATTTACTTGTGCCCAGTTGGAGCGGCTGCAGATAAGACAAACTTAAACATGCTCTTCATAGACGCCGTAAAAAATGCAAGTCCTGACTACGTCGAAAAATTGATTGATTGTGGTGCAGATGTCAATTTTTCTGATCCTCTTGGATGTACGCCCATCTTGTATACTGCCGACTCTACCTGCGGACAAACAACTGTCAAAAGAACACTTAGCTCAAGCCGCCACGGAAATGAAGCCGTCAGAATACTTGATCTCCTGGTAAATCACGGCGCGATTTACGAATCGTTAGATCCAGTTAACGGCGAAACTTCTTTAATGAAGTTTGTAAAACAGCAAGAGCTTGATCCAGCTCAATATCTCATTGACGCGGGAGCAGACTTAAATACACAAGATAATTTGGGCGATACCGCACTTATGATCGGCACAATGACCGCTGATACTCTTTTAGTTCAAACCATCCTAGATGCATCACCTGACTTAACGATCAAAAATAAAGCTCAAATGACGGCGTATGATATCGCTTTGAAGTTTGGTTATGAAGATCTTTACGAACTTTTAGCCGCGCCTTCCATCGTCATAAATATCGTAGGTCATGCGGACGGCACTTGTTCACCAATAAATATCGAGCTCAAGAAAAATCAAAGAACTCAAATAATTTTAAAATCAACCAAAGACAAAATGTTTCGTTTTATATTCCAAAAATTTAGTCTCGATATAATGGCTATGCCCGGCGAGCTCAGTAAAAAAATATTCGCTCCGAATTCTTCAGGTCAATTTCCTTTTTCGTGTGGTGTTCATGGCTCAAAAGACCAAACCCAAGGCATTTTTAAAGTGGACTAGTTCAAGTTGCTAAAGAGACCACATCTTCATTCCGCTCAATTGTAAGAAGATCTTTTCTGTCCATGGATTGGAGCCGTAAACGGCACGGTAAACATCTGGCAAAATATCATTTGTCACTGATCCGCCTATGTTGAGTTGAGCTGAATCCCATTGAACCACTCGGTAGGTGTATCCAAGTGTGACGGCGCTAACCCATTTTCCGACGAAGGGGTCATCAGAATTCTGAATTTGAAGTTCGCTCGCAGTTCTTTGAAGCACTTCTACCCGCCCCCAGATTTGCGACGCTCTTTTACTGTGAACCCAAAACTCTTCGGCGAATGAATTGAGAGTACTTGCGTGGTCGTAATTGTGAACACTTCCGTAAATGAGAGCGTTGTCTAAGTCCCAATCGTCAAACAGGCTCATTTCGTTATAAATTGAAGCCGAATATCTTTTCTCAAAATTAATTTCTGGACTGTCTGGCTCTGGATCAGTCACGTAGCCATAGGATGCCATCAAAGTCATTTTCGAAGAAAATTCTTCAATGATTCTTACTGAATAAGAATCTATTTTCCCAAGCGGAAGATCAACTTTTGTGGGCGAAGGCTCACCACCATGATAAGTGCTAAACTCATAGGTCGTGCTTCTAAGCTTAAGAGATTCACCGATCACGCTGCTCGTGATGTGACCGACGTCTTGACCAATATGATGTCCGAGTGGAGCATCAGGATTCACCATCCCGGTCACTCGATGCATAAATGCAATCGGCCCGTCTGTCGCCTCACCTCTCGGTGCCACAAATATTTTTACATAATCCCTATGAGAACCAAAACTAATCGTATCACTCAAAGTCAGACCCATAATCGGCGAACTATGCGGGTGTTGAGCATCCAAGTAGGCTTGACCATTTGCCTTGTCCTCGCCTATTTGCAGAAGCTCTGGATAACCAAGATCTGGAGTGGTCCATTTCTCAAGCGTACCCATAAAATCAAGATTCAAATAATGGCGCGCACTAACTGATGTACCAAGATCCGCCATAAACATATTCGGAAGCGAAATCGCATCTCTTCCGCGCGGTCCGCCTTCAGTCGTTGCGGTAAAAAAACTATTTCCATGAATCATGAGCATTGTCATTGGCATTCCAGCCATTGGAAGTGGCATGCACATTCCCATCGAAATATCGTAGGTCTCCATATGAGAGCAGTCAGAACTTCTAACAATGTTACTGGTAGTCTGCGCCTCCGTATTCATGTCTGCAGTTTTCGAATCAATCATTTTCATCTGAGAATCTTCGCCAAATGCCAGGTCGCTCAACGCGAGGTGACTGCATAAAATCAATATGCCGAATTTTAAGCTCGCGCTTAATGTTTTCACCGACCTGGTTCCTTTAAAATTTGTTCACTCACGTTTGTCCAAGAAATTATTTTATTTTTTTCGTCGTCGCTTAACTTTGAGCCCCAATGAAGAATACGATATCTCAGCGGTGGCATCGAACCTTCTTCGGTAACTTTTCTAATCGCAACAAGATCTTCTCTTGGCGTCCCGTGCCCAAAAAATGGAAAGTCGTTTGTCATATCGATGTGTTTTTTAGATTCTGATATATCGCTATCAATTAAATTACTAACCAAAGGAAGAAAATAGTAAAAGGGATAGTTCACTTCAGCAGAATGACAATTCATACATTTTTCAACAAAAATAGATTTTACATTTTGCTTATAACTCAAATTTATTTTCTGCAATGATAACTTCTCTGACGCCGAAGCCAGCTTTATTTTATCATCTGACGTATTCTTGGTATCGTGGTGATGTCCTTCATGAGCGTAACTGTGCCCAATAAAAAAAATGATCATCCATAAAACAAATATTTGCCGTTTTTGCATTGAAAGGATCCCCTTTTTCAATTCTACTTAAATACTACGTTACAAAAAATTGTTTTGTGACAAAAATGAAAAATAAATGGCCGGGTACACCAAAAGCTCCATGGCAAACGAAGTGATGATTCACCTTGCCAAATCTTTCCGGGTAAAAGTGTCGCAGCAAATGCTTGGTGCAACACTTGTCACGGTCCTGATAAAAAAAAAGGCTCGCGAACTTTCCGCCTCTTGCCGAGCAACACTCCGACTACAGTGTTGAAAGATACTCTGCGATTGTGCTGGCGTCCGCATCACTTAGGTTTTTAACAATTGCGGGCATCATTTGTGCCTCGGCACGATCCCCAACTTGAAAGGCTTTGATCTGCTTAAGGATATAATCTTTAGTTTGCCCAGCAATTCTTGGGGCCAAACTAGAGCCTGAAGCATCCATCCCGTGACAAACAGCACAAGCAGTCACGCCTTGAGCGGAGATACCATTTTCAAATAGAGCTTTGCCAGGTGCAGAATTATTGGGTTTACCAGCGACAGGAGCTTGTGAAGAAAAATATTGAGCAACAAGATCTATGGTCTTGTCATCAAGGTTCTGTACTTGGGCATACATAAAAGTTGTTGCATCCGAATCATGACGAGTTTTAGCGCGAATAGCTTTCAAAGTAGTTTGCAAATATCCCAATTGTAATCCGGCAATTTTAGGAAAGCTCGGGTAAGTGCTGTTGCCGTCATGATCATGGCAACCAACACAGGTTGCAATCGTTGCTTTAACGCTTGAATAGTCAGGTAAACCAGTGGGAGTTGGCGGAGTTGTTGTCGGTGGTTGTACGGGAGGCTGAGCTGGAGTCGGTTGCGGATCTGCTACGGTAGTACCTTTGGCTGATTCTGGCGCCCCAGTCATAATCCATTTACCGATGATTTGTCTTTCGTCATCAGTGATTGTCGATTGATCTTTCGGCGGCATTGAACGATCAACCACAACACGATTGTAAATTTTGTCTTTTTTTGCAAAGACCGTATTGTAATCTTGCCAGTTTGGGAGAGGTCCACCTGGGGCGTGACATTTACCGCAGCGGTTTATAAAAATCGGTAAGATGCTTCCTTTATAACTGAGACTATTCGCAGAGTCTTGAGATCCCGGGCTTTTTTGAGAATCTGTCGCTGGGTAATCAGGAGCATGTGACCCACCACATGACAAAACTAAAGAGCTGGCAATTAAAACCTCGACACAAAGATAGAGTTTCACAAGATTCCTTTCAAAACTTCACTGGTAAGCTCAATATCTAAGCAATACCTATGCCAAACCTGCTATCGAAATAAATTATCGAGAATTCTTTCTCAATTGAAAATGGGACAAAATGTCCGACGGTAAATTCTGCGCGCCCATCTTTTTCCTTTTTTCCCATAAACGAAGACTTTGCTTCGTATAAATACTTTGGTATGCAACAACAATTATAAATAGTGGTTTTAAAAAAATCCCGAGGAAAATCATATGACCTTACTAGTTAGGCTTGCGATCTTAGCGATCATCTTTCAAATTTCTATTTCAGTGAAAGCAAAAGGTATCGCCGAATCGACCGCGCAGACCTGTGTCGCCTGCCACGGAGCCCATGGCGTAAGTGTCAATTCGTTCTGGCCAAATTTAGCCGGACAAAAGAAAGATTATTTAGTGAAACAGCTTCACGAATTTCGTGAAGCTACTCGAAAAAATCTTATAATGAGTCCGATGGCGCAAACACTATCTGACAAAGATATTGAAGATCTTGCAAGCTACTTTTCAGAAATAACTAAATGATAAAATATCTAGTTTTATTTTGGCTGTTATTGATAACAAGTTTGGCCGATGCTCGCATGGAGTACGCGCTTCAACATCATATTACAAGTTGCACAGCTTGCCATGCAAGCCCACTTGGCGGTGGCCCTCGGAATATTGACGGTAAACTCTATGGTTCTCGCTTTGATGTCCCAAGCGAATGGAGCCATCAAGATCAAGTCAGTGCTGATGTTAGAGCGATTTCGTATTACCCGTCAGGAGGTACAACCTCAAAACAGGGGACGGCGCTGATGACGTCAACGGTAGCGGCGAACCTTCCGGTCATTAAGAGACCTGATTCGAGTGAAATTCGTCTCGTGGCTGCTTATAGTTTGGGTGCCGTCTACGAGGGCCCCAGAGAAATCTATGGAATGTGGCAGTCGAAAGTAAAAGAAGAATCGCCTTATTATGTTCTCATTGGGCGTATTAATGCTCCCTTCGGAATTTTGACTGATGAACATCGTACCTTCACAAAACTCCTTACGCTCACTGAAATTTTTGATTATGAAATGGGTGGACTCGTATCAAAGGATTTCGGCAACTTTCATTTTGATTTTGCGACAACCAATGGTGAGCAAACCGGCGGACAATTTAACTCAAGTACATCGACCTCCCAAGACTCAACTTCTGCAGGATTCTTGAATGTTCGCTGGATGCCAAGTCGTATTCCGATTCTTGTCGGCGCGAGTGCGGACTATCAAAGTCGCTTGATTCTTAAGAAAAATCCTTACGCACTTGCAGCTTATTTCGGTTTGTCGCTCGATCGTGCGACAAACAATTGGATGTCGGGTTCGATTCTCGCCGAAGGAGTTTATGCTGAGCATTTTGCGGATCCGCTGGTAAATTCAAAAAATATTACAGCCTATTTTGTCCCGCAATCCGATACAAGTTATTTAGCAATCATAGGTGATGCCCCAGCGATCGCATGGAATGTTCAGTTCAATTTGAATATTTTTACGAGGTGGGTTGCACAGTATAAACTTGAAAGCTTAACCTTTAATCCTGCATACAATGGTGATCGTTATTTTCGGCAGGGAATGGGATTCAAATATTTTGCGGATTCAAATATAATTTTAATGGCACGCTATGAGCTTGCCGATGTCGGACGTAGTGAAATTTCGGGACAAAATGTCTTTGCTGCCCAGAACGCTTTTTGGTTGATGGCAGAACTTTGGCTGTAGAGCTGCCATTGAGTTGGATTCGAAGAGAATAGCAGAGACTCGACGCAAAATCGACGTCTTGGCTTTAGGCCGCAGTTCGATTTTCCTCAGTTCTACCAGGCGATTCAATGTCGTCACGGATTAAAAACTCCGCCTCCGCTATAAACTCCAATATCTTCGAATTTCGCCGGCCCCCCAGCCTGTTCCGCCAGAGATATGCAATTGACCCAGACCGACCGCATAAGCCTTGCTTCCAACCGTAGCTTCACCTTGTTGATATTGATCCACGAAAGACTAGTACTAGTTACTTACGATCCTTTGAAGAAAGACAAATTAAAAAGCTACTGGCGCATGCAAAACTTTAAGGCCATTTTGGTTAAACTGGACCTGGGGCCAGAACAAAAAAAGTGTTAGGCACCACTGAAAAACTAACGAAAGGGAGTATTTTTGCCGATCAAATACGCATGCTAAAATTGACAAAAAACCAAATTAAACAACATTTACTTCGAACTTTTTCAATCGGATTTCTGGCGTTTGGCTTATGGTATTTTTATCAAAGCTTCAGCCAAACAAGCTTACACGAAGTCATTTCTAGTGTTAAGCAGATCAGTTTTGGGAGCCTCATCGGAGCCGTACTGTTTTCAACCATTTCTTTCATTCTCCTCACGAGCGCGGAGCTTCTCGCCTTTCATTCCATCGGAGAAAAAAGTATTGCAAACAAAAACATTCTTAAAGTCTCAGTCCTAGCGTTTGGAATCAGCAACACGCTCCCCTTTGGCGGATTAGCAGCAAGTATGATTCGACTCAGGCTCTACTCAATATATAAGCTAGGTGCGGAAAAAATTGTCAGTATCATTGCTTTCAGTAGCGTTGGCAGCTGGCTAGGCTTCCTTCTTCTTGCTGGACTCATGAGTATTTTTGTTGAACTACCTACTGCCAAAGTCATTCAAATAGAGCCAATTGCGATGAAAGCTTTTGGCGTCGGATTGTTAGCTCTCATTCTCACGTACCTATTTAGTAGTCTAAAAGCTTTTCACATTAAAATCGCTCAATTTGAACTGCGTGCACCGACAATCAGAATTGCTCTCCTTCAAATTTCGATTGCGCTAGTCGACTGGACGGTCGTCGGCATCGCCCTCTATCTATTATTGCCCGCACATTATGAGTTTCAATTTCAGCAATATTTTTTAGTTTTTCTATTCTCTCAAATTTTGAGTTTAGTCGTGCATGTACCGGGAGGAATCGGAATTTTAGAGTTTTTATTTGTGTCTGTACTGCTTGCAAATCAGCAAATATCGAATGATTTAGTTGCTAGCTTTTTGGTATTTCGCTTTATTTATTATGTGATTCCTTTTGCTATTTCGCTTTTCTTTCTCGTGCGAATCGAGTTTTCAGAAAGCCAGTCTGATTTATTAAAAGGAATTCTAAAAATTAAATCCTTTATTTTCTCTTATGCTCCGAATCTTGCTTCGATTTCTATTTTTATTTCGGGAACGGTTCTATTGGCTTCGGGAGCGACGCCAGCTATTCCGTCTCGACTCAGTTTTCTAGCGAGACATATTCCCGAGGCATTACTTAGCTTTTCGTATTTCGCTGCGAGTCTTATTGGTGTCATCCTTCTCATTTTAGCAGATGGACTTAGAAAACGAAGTTCGTCAGCTTGGTTGCTCACTATTTTATCCCTTGGTGTCGCAATTTTCTTTTCTATTAGTAAAGGATTCGATTTTGAAGAGGCATCACTGCTAAGTCTTTTTGCGGCAGGATTATTTCTTACTAAAGATGAGTTTTTTCGAAAATCCTGTCTCACTAGTGATTCATTAAGTCCTCAATGGCTCATCTCAATCGGAACCGTCGTCCTAATGATCAGCGCTTACGCATTTTATAGTACAAAGGGCGTCTTAGATAAAAACTTGGCCTGGTGGCAAATAGATTTCAGATCAAATGTCCCACAGGTGCAGGCCGCCTCCTTCGCGGCACTCGTTCTCATCTCACTAGTTAGTTTGTGGAAGCTCCTCTCTCCTCCTAAAAAACCTAAAGCTAAAAGAAGGCATATCTCAATTTCAGAAGTGCACGAACTGATTGGTCAATCTTCTGAAACTATGACATCTCTTGTTTTTCTAGGGGATAAAAAAATATTTTTAGGAAAAGATAAGTGCAGCTTTCTCATGCATGCTAGACAAGGCCAAAGCTGGATTAGCATGGGAAATCCCATAGGCCAGATGGCTTCGTTTGAAGCGATTATTCGTGATTTTTCACTGGCTGCTGATGCTTATGGCGGCTGGCCGGTTTTTTATCAAATCAATGCCTCATACCTTCATGTCTATATTAATCTGGGTTACCGAATCATGAAAATTGGTGAAGAAGCTAAGGTCGATTTAAAATTTTTCACTCTCGAGGGCCGCGACAAAAAAACGATGCGTAACACTGTT
>JAYTQQ010000240.1:0-5958 GCA_043746635.1 Bdellovibrionales bacterium
CTTGTGCAAAATTGTTGGACGACATTTTTTGATGTGGCCCCGAGATTTGAAGCTAAGTCCCATATTAGGACTTTTATTTTCGGCATCCTTTATAACAAAGCTTCTGAGATGCGGCGCGAACAAAAGCGCGCAGAGCCAAGTGGTGATGAAATTGAGAAAGTTCTAAACGCGAGATTTGATCAAAACGGCAACTGGATTAAGCCACCCGTCGACGCTGAATCATTCCTCATCGCATCTGAGACCATGCAACTCATTAAGAGCTGTGTTGATGCCTTGCCTTTAAACCAGAGAATGGCATTTTCTCTCAAAGAAATCGACGAAAGAGAAACGACAGAAATCTGTAATATTTTAGAAGTTACTAACACTCATCTAGGAGTGATCCTATTCCGTGCACGAAACAGGCTTCGTGAATGCATCGAAAGTAAGACAAATCACTTAAGAAAGACATGATGCTTCCCTGTAAAGAGATTGTTCGAATTTTAAGTTCCGATTCTGAACTGCCTTGGATGAAGAAGGCAGAAATGAAGATGCATTTGATGATGTGTCGGCATTGCTCAAACTATGCGGCGCAACTTACGATGCTTAAACAGGGTTTTAAGAAACTATTTTCTGAAACTGAAGCGACCGACTCTGTAGAAATAAAAAATCTTGAAGAAGACGTCATTCGAAAAATTCTTAAAGTTGGAAGAGAAAAGTGAGCGGTAGCAAATTGCCCGGGAGTCGATTCAAAATCTCGAGCACTTGTTGCCGCAACTCCAGACATCCATCTATTCTTTGAGATTTTTCGTCACGCGTTAAATAATAGCGTGATTTCATATAGCTAGGAGGTTGTAATAAAAACGTTTGTCGTTACACTCATCATAACAATCAGCTTCTTAAATTGCTGATAAAAAACCATCTCTGGGAGGAGACTAAAATGAACAAAAACACACTTCTAATGAAAGCAGCAATTGTGGGCTTAATGGGGGCTGCTGCTCTTGCGGTCGTTCCCGCTCACGCAGCCGACGCAGGTGACAAAGGCCACTGTATTGGTGCGAATGCCTGCAAAGGCAAAGGCGGATGCAAGCAGGTCAGTCAGAATGAATGCGCTGGACAAAATGCTTGCAAAGGCAAAGGTTTTCTCGAAAAAACGAAAGCTCAGTGCGATAAACTTTCGAAAAAGAATAAAGACATTCATTTCGAAACAGCTATGGCGAAATAATTTCGTCAAAATTAAATTGGAGGGAGCATGACTGAGCAAAATTCGAAATTAGATATCGGATTGGGCCTGCGTGCTCCTCACTATTCATATATTCGAGAGAATCAACCACAAGTTTCATGGTTTGAAGCGATCTCAGAAAACTATATGGGAATCGAAGGTGGCGGTGCCGGTCGGCCTCTTTATACGCTAGAGAAAATTAGAGAGAATTATCCGGTCGTTATGCATGGTGTTTCGCTCTCGATTGGCTCAACAGACGAGATCAATAAATCCTATCTTTTGAAGCTTAGAAATCTTTATGAAAGAATTGAACCTAGCTGGGTCTCAGACCACGTTTGCTGGACTGGCGTTCAAGGCGAAAACCTTCACGACCTTTTGCCTCTCCCCTATACGATCGAAACTATTTTACATCTTGCTGATCGAATCAAATATGTTCAAGACTTTATGGGTCGCAGATTTGCTTTCGAAAACGTCTCTGCGTATTTGTCATTTTCACATTCAGAAATGACCGAATGGGAATTTCTGACAGAGCTGGCCCAGCGTGCTGACTGCGATTTACTTCTCGATATCAATAATATTTTTGTGAGTTCAGTAAATCAGGGCTTTGAAGCACGCGATTTTCTAAAAGGCGTGCCTCAAGACCGAATTAAGCAAATGCATTTAGCCGGCCATTCTGAAGAAAATGGAATGCTCATCGACACGCACGATGCTCCTGTGAAAGATGAGGTCTGGAGTTTGTACCAAGAAGCGATAAGGCTTTTCCCCAAAGTTCCGACTCTGATTGAGTGGGATGATAAAATTCCAGAATTTGGTCGTTTGCTCGAAGAAGCACAAACGGCCAAAAAAATTTGGAGCACGATTTCATGAAACAGATTCCGTCACCAATCACATTGAGCGAACTTCAAAATTGGATGCGCTGGGTGATTACTGATCCTCGCGGTGTGCACGATGCACTCATCAATCCGAGGCCTGTCACGCTTGAATATCCTGAACGCTACCTAGCACCAGAGCCATCGGCCTATTCTTCTATTTCAATGAATGCAGACCTTTCGGTCGAAACGCGATTGAGCGTTTACGCAGAAGCCTATTTTTCTCGTCTCCTTGAGTCTTTAGAAGTCGATTTCAAGCGCCTTCGTCTGGTTATGGGTGAATTGGAGTTTCAAATCCTCATATCTGAATATTTAAAAGCTCATCCATCAAAGAGCTTCAACATCGGCGAAGTTGGACGACATCTTCCAGAATTTCTAAAAACAAAACATCCAGAGTCATGTTTCATTGAAATTGCTGATTTTGAATTTCGACTGATTGAAAGCTTTTATTCTGTCGACGTACCTCTTCTTAGTCCGAAAGCTTTCGAATCACTGTCAGAGGACGATTGGGCGAATCTCAAGCTTGAAATCGATCCTTCGGTTGAAGTGCTTACTTCTTTTTGGCCCCTTGATGAATTCTGGGGTCTTGAAAACGAAACTCCCGAATCGATGTTCACGAAAACGAAAAGTGAGAGGCATTTTCTTTTGTGGCGAAAACTTTACCAAGTTCAGTTCCGTGAAATAACTCAACTTGAGGCCGAAGCGTTGAGGCTTCTGAAAGATGGGATAAGTCTCTCTCAAGCTCTCGAACATATTGAAGAGAAGTTTTCGAAGCTAGGACGACCCGACACTCTTTCTGAGCAAGTTATGTCGTGCTTTGGGCGCTGGATGAGCGATGCCGTGATTTCAAATTTTATAACTTAGAAAGAAGCTTTCACAATGACAAGATTAGACGCTTTATACGCACAAGCAATCAGAGCCTTATCAAAACTCACTTGCCTTGGACCACTTCTCGCTCGCATCACGATTGGTATCGTATTCATCGAGAGCGGCTGGGGAAAATTACACAATCTTCCGAAGGTCATTGGATACTTTGAGTCACTCGGAATTCCTGCAGCCCAATACCAAGCCCCATTTGTTGCGGGAACAGAGTTTTTTGCAGGTGCTTTAGTCCTGATTGGCCTCGTAACACGACTTGCTTCGATCCCGCTTTCTGCAATTATGCTCGTCGCGATCATCACCGCGAAAAGTTCAGAGATCAATACTTGGTCTGACGTTTTCGGATTTAGCGAATTTCTTTATTTAGTCTTATTGATTTGGCTGATCGTGGAGGGCGCCGGCGCTTTATCAGCAGATGCCGTGATAGCGAGGATGCGTGGGTTTAACCATCAACGAGAACGCCACTAGAAATCGCAATACCAAGATTGTTTGCCTCGGGCTCGCAGCGGCCTTCGGCTAGCTTCGCTAGCCGCCGCAAACCGGCGGCAAAACAGCAAGTCTTTTGCCATCAGCGAGAGATTCTAAATCAACAAAATCTTGATCTTGAAGAAGGTTTTCTTCATTCGCGATCACCGAAAATTTGAGCAAAGCTTCAAGGTCGACACCGGGCTTTGCAATTTTCTGTAACTCCTTCATGATGGTATTCTTAATTTCAAGTACGCTCGATTTACTAGGAACTTCAATAGATAGAATTCCTGAATCGTCGAAATCTCGAAATGCGCCAAAAAGTTGAACTTCAATCTTTGTCATATTGATCCATTCCGCCTTCGAGCTGAAACAAGTTTTGATAGCCCAACGAATCTAAAATTTCGTAGGCCCTCGCCGACCGTTTTCCAGATTTGCAGACTAAGAGAAGGTTTTGTTCACGAGGAATTTGCTCAGCTTGAGTTTTCAATTCAGGCAGCGCGAAATGACGTGCCGTCGGCAAATGGTTTTCTTGAAATTCACTTTCTTGTCTCACGTCGACAACGAAAAAATCTTCAATGTTCTTGATCTGATTCATCGTGAGACTTTTTAATTTCGTAGGCGTAAGTGCCTGATAAACTCCGTCCCCGCAACTCGGACAATCTTTATTTTTTGCAAGTTTTCTTTTGTAAATTTCAGACTTAAGTGAATCGTAAATAAGAAGTTTACCACTCGCGATCTCACCAATCTGCAAAATAATTTTAAACGCTTCGTTTGCCATGAGGGTACCGACCGTGCCCGGCAAGACTCCAAGTACGCCTGCTTCGCTGCAACTTGAAACAGCCTCAAGCGGCGGAGCCTGCGGATACAGGCATCGATAACAAGGCCCACCTTGATAATGAAATACTGAAATCTGCGCATCAAATCGGTAGATCGCTCCAAAGATAAGAGCCTTATCTTCTCGAACACATAAATCATTGACCAGATATCTTGTTTCAAAATTATCAGTTCCATCAATGACAAAATCGTGTGTCCTAACGAGGTCTGCACCGTTTGAATCCGAAAACTTTTCATTGATCGCTCGAATTTCGATAGCGGGATTCAAACTTTTAAGACGCTCTTTGGCTGTATCGGCTTTCGACGCTCCAATATCCCCATTCGAAAATAAAATTTGCCGCTGAAGATTTGAAAGGCTCACTCTATCGTGGTCAATAATTGTAAGACAGCCCACCCCGGCAGCAGCCAAATAAAGCGCAATGGGGCTTCCGAGGCCGCCGGCCCCGATAATCAGCACCTTCGCTGATTTCAGCTTCATTTGCCCCTGAATTCCCACCTGAGAAAGTGAAAAATGTCTTTTGTAGCGCTCATTTTCTTCGAGGTTAAATTGCATAACAGAGATGCTATACATTCTTGACAACGATGGCAATTGCTATCATTTTTGAGTCATGCAAAATCTGCGAGATTCATTCGGAAGGCGCTTTTCTTATCTACGTTTGTCTATCATCGATGCTTGCAATTTTAGTTGCACTTATTGTCTTCCAAACGGGTATAAAAAAACACTCGGCGAAGTCGCATATTTAAGCCCACGTGAAATCAAAAATTTAATTCGTTGCTTCGCCGAACTCGGAACTTATAAAGTTCGCTTAACCGGTGGTGAGCCAACTCTCCGCAAAGATTTTCTAGAAGTTACGCGATCGATTTCTGAAACTCCAGGGATAGAAAGAATCGCTCTTTCGACGAATGCTTTTCGTCTGAAAGAACTTGCTCCGAAGCTTCGCGATGCCGGCATCAGCTCACTTAACATTAGTATCGATAGCCTCGATCCAAAAGTGTTTTCAAAGATAACGGGCTCTCACCAACTCCAAGATATCCTCGACGGAATCGATTTAGCCCTTAATTCTGGATTTGAAGAAATAAAAATCAATGCCGTTCTAATGAAAAATTTTAACGACGACAGCTTTCAATCCTTCATGAATTGGGCGAAGACCGAACCCGTCGTTGTTCGTTTCATCGAACTCATGCCAACGCATGACAACAAACAGCTTTTCAAAGATCACCACATCAGTTCGAAAATTTTGCGTGATGACTTACTCGCACGTGGCTGGTCTCCAAAAATGCGCGGAGAAGCAGACGGTCCCGCAGAAGAATTTACTCATCCTCATTACCGCGGACGCATGGGATTCATCGCACCTTACGCTAAAGATTTTTGCGCTAACTGTAACCGCTTACGTGTGACCAGTCGTGGAGACTTGAGACTTTGTTTATTCGGAGAGGGCAATCACTCACTTCGGGACCTTCTGCAGTCGCCTGACCAAAAAGAAGAACTTCAGATGAGACTCGTTTCTTTACTGCAGAAAAAAGAAATTTCACATTATTTACTAGAGGGCAAATATGGAAACAACTTCAGTTTCTCAAGCATGGGCGGATAATCCTTCGGCTATAAAAGATCGCTCTTCTTTTCATATGATCGACGTCGGCGAAAAACTAGCAACGAGGCGCAGGGCCGAAGCTCAGGGCGAAATCGTTTTATCGAGGGCCGCATTTCTT
>JAYTQQ010000241.1:0-5520 GCA_043746635.1 Bdellovibrionales bacterium
GCCGTCAATTGGATATCGTGTTGAGGTATCGTGATTGAAGTTGTGGGTTTTCTGCCAGCTATTTTCTGTATGACAACTAAGACAATGATTGAGATTTCCGAGAGTCTTTGAACTGTGATTTGCAAATTTGTGAAAATCTTTATGGCAAATCAGACAATCAGACTTGAGTCCGGCAAAGTGAAATGACTTAATCCCCTCGGCTAAAGTTTTGGGATTCTGTTTATGGCACTCTTCGCATTTAATTTGGGCGTGTTTTCCGCGTAATTCGAAATGAACAGCAGAATGATCGAAGTCATTTATTTTCCAGGCGTTTTGTGAATGGCACGCATCGCACTTTCCGGATGAAAATCTCGGACTTAAATTAGTCTTATGAAAATTAGCATGGCAGGCTGTGCATTGTTTAGCAGCTATTGACCATCGGTATTGCGAAGTGGCTTGTTTTTTGTTTGGCCCGTGGCAAGTGGCACATTTTAACTCAGCGTGCCTAGCCTGTAACTTAAATTTTGTATCTCGATCGTGGTTAAACTTGAGGCCTTCTTTCCACGACTTTAAACTATGGCAAGTGACACAGTCTTTTTTTGCAAAGTCGCCTTTAAAAGAATGAATGTCATTTTTTTTATGGCAGCTGATACATGAAGATTTAGCTCCCGTAAAAAGGATGTCTTGCGTACGAGTAGCCTTTTGCGTGCGTTTTTCAGTGTGGCATTCTTCGCACTTAATTTGAGCATGCTTTCCTTCCAGAGGGTATCCAGTTAAATTGTGGTCAAAAATTTTACGATCTAACTTGGTAGAATCAAAGTCTCGTCCTTTGTGGTCTGCATGACACTCGATGCAGGCTTCTTTTGCGAGACCGTGATAGCCAGTTTTTGCGATGACTTCAACTTTAATTACTTTGTGACAGGCAAGGCATTTGGTTTGTGAAATTCCCTTGCCGGCATCGTGACATTTGAGACAATCTTTACCCTCGAGATTATGATGCCCGGACATTAGCGGGCCCGGTGCTAAGAGTCGATTTAGAATGCCTTCGCCGGAGTCGTCTGAAATGGCGAGATTGGGCACGAAAATCAAAAAGATAAAAAAGAGCGACGCAAGTTTTGAAATCATAACATACCCCGAACGGGAGCTGAATCGCGAATGGGTGCAAGAGCTGAATGCCCAAAGCGGTATGTGAGTTCAAAAAATCCAGCCATAATTTTCACGCGTTCATCGAGAATGTATTGCCCACTCAAGGTCATGAAGAAGTCATTTTGAAAACTGCGAGCGATACTGGCCTCGGTGGTAACTGGATGATAAGTGCCATCACTGTAGGCGGCATTACGCACTTCTTCATCGAGACTAAACTCCCATTTGCGAGAATAATACGCAACGCCTGATTTAATAAAAGTGTCGATGCTTTGAAAGTCGATCGAATAGCCTAGCTGAAAATTAACGTCCCACTTATGACTCTTAAAATCTCCGTAGTCGGTCACGAGGCGATACTCAGTGCGGTTCAATCCATCCGCGAGTCTTTGCCCCGAAGTAAAGCGAAATTCGCTCCAGAAAAGGGGGCCAAAATTATACCGCAGGTTCTGATTTTCCTCGTGGTAGGGAGAGGCGGGCAATAACGAACGTAGACTTTGAATTCGAACGTACTCGATCACATCTACCGACAACAGGTTCGAGCTGATAGACCAATTTTCAGAAAGACCTTGCTGCCAATGAAAGCTTCCATTTTGTAAGTAGGTGCTGGGGACGAAGTCGAGGTAGCTTAAAAAAATAATTCGGCTCTGTTGATTCCACTGGTAAATAAGACTTTCAAACCAGTACGTGCGATCGGTTTCAGAGCCAACTTTTTCAGTTACAACGGCATTCGAAAAATAAATCGAGCGATCCCAACTTGTTGGTCTTGGCTGGTAAACGAAGTAGGCGCCAAAATCTTGAGCATTGCCATTGAAAACATAATATTTCTGGCCGGGAACCCAAGGATTAAATCCTCCGAATATAGCCGTTTCCATCGAATTATTGATTTTATAGCCGATCTCGCCACCGTCGGTGACGGCCCCAGCTTCATTGACCGAAAATCTACCGACGCGAGTGAAGCCGATATCGTTCGGGATAAGAAATGAGAGTTGATGGACTTGAAAGTCATTTTTGGGAGTTAGGCTCAGATTCTCCTTATCGACATTCCCAAAAAAATCGTTTTTGTCTCGCAAATCTGCTATAAATTCATCTTTGGAGAATCCCCAGTCTGAGATTTTTAAAAAAGCCCTTGAGGATAAAGTTTCGACGTCATTGCGGCCCGCCAAAGCAGTGGGTAAATTAATTTGTTCATCAGCAATGTATCCACCCACCATCAGGCGGCCACTGACGTCGGCAGCACGACAAAGCATTGCCGAGCTTAAAAGCATGAATGTAGCAAATTTAAGTAGCGCTCGAATTAAATGTTCCTTATTGTTGAATCACGTTGCGTCTTGCTCTTGATGAAAGCATGACTTTAAATCTGGTTTTGGCATAAAGCCAAGATTTTTTCACCTTTTAACAAACCTGAAATTAAAGTGGGGGACTCCTTGGATTTGTTTTTTTCATTTATTAAAAATCTGAAAGCAAATCGAGTTTTCAAATTCATTTCGTCGGTGCAACTTGCGATCCCTTTAATGTTAATCGTTGGTGCCAGCGTGGCTTACGGTACGATTGTCGAGAGTCGTTACAACGCGGAGCTTGCCAAAATGGTGGTGTATCAGTCTTGGTGGTTTCAATCTTTACTTTGCATTCTATGGATCAATATTTTTACCTCAACAATTTCGAGAATTCCGTACAAGTTTCATCATCTTGGATTTGTCGTTACTCATATTGGACTCCTCACACTTTTAATCGGGGCCATGGTTACCTCACAATACGGAGTGGATGGCCAGTTGAGAGTAGTTGAGCGCACGTCAAACGATACGATCATTCTTCCGGAACTGGTTTTAGAGATTGCCGATCCCACAACTGAACAAGACGAATCTTTTTTCATTGAAAGAGTTAATAGAGCCTTAATAAACCACGACCTTGATTTTCTAAATAATAAAACTGCCGACCGTCTCGTAGTCCTCAAATTTGTACCTTACGTGAGCGTGAGTTCAGAGTTTAAATCGCAAACCGAGGGTGAGCATGGGACTGCGTTAGGCTTTATTTTAAAGAGTCAATTTTTTAATGTCAGCGAATGGCTGCACTCAAAAGAAAGGACCGAATTGCAACTAGGCCCCGCGCACTTAAAGATTGTTGCGCATGAAGTAAGCTCGCCAACTCGCTCGCGCGAGCCAAAGTCGGTCCCGCAAAGAGTCGAGTCTGCAAAAACCACGAAGGGTCTTGAGTTACAAATTCGAAAAAAAGGTTCGGCCGATATTTTAGCGCATTTTGCAATTTCGAAGCTTGAAAAATCCTCCGTGAAATTTAAAGCGATGACGATAGTCCTAAAAAAGCAATTTCAGCAGGCGGTTGTCGCGCAAGGTGGACTTTCGGAGGGTGGCGAGCAAGCAAAAAATCCGGCTATTCAAATTGAGATAAGTGAAGGCGAGAAAAACCTAAAAGAAGTCATCTACTCCAAATTTCCAAATTTTACTTTGAATGCCGGTGGCATTTTTGGATATACCTTCAACTTCGTAACGCCTGATTTTGTTGCTGATGTTTCTGCCGCAACAGAAGAAGCGAGCCTTCACGGCGCCGGAGCTTCGATGGGACACGAAGAAACTGTCACTTCTGGCCCAACCTCTACAGGGAATGAAATTGAATTTCACACCTATCGAGATCAGCCCGATAAGGTTCGAGTCATTCTTTATAAAGATAAAAAAGAAATCATGAATGAGTGGGCAGTTTCGGGTAACGTCATCCAAACTCCTTGGATGGGGATCACAATTACGGTTGGGAGTATTCAGATGAATAGTGCATCTGAAAATATCGTCACGCCGATTGAGCCGCCCTTCCGATCAGACCTACCCCCGGCAGCACTGCAGGTGAAGCTGCCGGGCAATTCGCCGCCATTTTGGCTCGTCGAAGGAGAGCCAAAGAAAATATCTCAAAATGGCCACGACTTAGAAGTCTATTTTGGAAGAAGAAGTTTAAGATTGCCGTTTAGTATTGGATTAGAAAAGTTTTACAAAAAAGATTATCCAGGAACTCAAACTCCGATTTCATACGAGAGTGATATTCACGTCAATAACCTACCGGGCAAGATAAAAATTGCGATGAATGAGCCGCTTAAGTACCAAGGTTTTGTGCTTTATCAGTCGAGTTTTGAACTCAACCCTGGGCAACCGCCGGCTTCAATATTTTCAGTCAATCAAGATCCCGGGCGCAGTATCAAATACTCGGGTAGTCTTATTCTCGTATTAGGCATCGTAATTTTCACGCTTATGAGAACGAGTAAATTTAAAAAATGGAGAAACCAAGCATGAAGTTTATCCGGCAGTCTTTAGTTTGTACGTTTCTGTTTTTTCTATCGCAAGAATTGTGGTCTCAGATCCAGAAAATAAATCCACATGGGACTTCGCAGGCGCCGGCCGTCACGCAGGCCGAAGAGTTAAGTGCATCCTCGAAAAAGACTCAAGAAAATGCTATTCCTACGACGACTCAAATATCGAGTGAGGAAGCCGAACGGGCGTTTGCAATTTTTGCCGCCAAAATCGACTCAAGAGAAATTGAGAGTTTGCCGGTTCAAAATAACGGCCGTATTAAGCCACTAGATAGTTTATCTCGCGAAAGTAATTTATATATTTTTGGCAGCCGATCAAAGTGGGGACTCGACCCAATTCAACTTTATATTGGTCTGATCGTTTTTGAATATAATGGTGCGCTTGAAATTGTTGAAATGCGTGATGCCGATCTTAGAGAGAATCTGGGATTTAAAAGAGATCACCAGTTTTATTCGGTCGCTGATTTAGATCAGTTAAATCTCGATGAACGAGTTAAGCCAATACTTGAAAAAGAGCGGGCCAACAAGAGATCGTTGACGCCTTCTGAAAAGTCACTCTTAGAGCTGTCAAATCAGTACAATCTTGCAAGGGCAATGATAACGGGTAACCACTTCTTAAGTAGCATAGACTTTTCAACTATTAACGATACGCCAAACGCCAGTACGGAGGTCATCAATACCGCCAAAGAGTATTTGACGGCACTTGCGCAACATCAATCTACTCTTACTTTGTCAAAATCTCTCGTCGAAAAAGCTAAGCTTCAAAAGACGCCAGATCTATTTACCCGCTACATGCAAACACTCGAGCTCGAGGTTTTTCATAACCATCTTCATATATTTTTATGGGCAGCATTTTTTTATTTCTTGTGTGGAATTTGTTTTTTAACCGCGTCGATCCGAAGACGCCTCAACCCCATGTTTTCTTGGGCTCTGTACGCGATTCCGTTATGTCTGCACGTGCTTGGATTTGCGACCAGAGTTTACATTACGGGATTTGCTCCGGTAACGAATATGTACGGGACAATGCTTTGGGTTGCGCTTGGGGTCGCTCTTTTTAGTTCAATCCTTCTCTCACTTTATAAAAATTTTGT
>JAYTQQ010000242.1:0-8419 GCA_043746635.1 Bdellovibrionales bacterium
TGTTTTCAGCGAAGAATGAGCCCATCACAAGGTGACCGGCATTCTTTTGGATGGCTTCTGAAAATTTTTGGTCGCTCGCTGCCGAGAGCATTTCTTTTCCGACGAAGTCGTTAAGCGCTGGACTAGATACAGCATTTTGCTGCAAAAAATATTTGAGTTTATTTAAGACGGGCAGAGATGAGTTCTGATCTTCTTCAGAAAACACGGCATCGAACGCGATAACTTTGGCTCCGCCGGCGATCGCGTTCGAAACAATTTGTCCGATTTTTTCTCGCGGCCATGGCCAACGACCTTCTTTGTCGATCGAGCGATCATCAACCGCCACAATCGCGATTTGCTCGCTTCCGTACTTAGCTCCGCGATCAAGAAGTCGCCAGTCTATTGATTTTTCATGAAGCAAATTAATCGCGTGGTAGATCAGATTGAAATTTGATTTGTCTTTATTTTCTTGGCTGTAATAGTGAGTGAGAATGTAAAAAAACAATGCGGTTACGACTAGACCGAGAGTCACCGGTGAGATCAACATCTTGAACAATTTTTTAAATTTCTTATTCATTCTCTCGTCGTCCTATCTCGTTGTAGAGACTATTGTAAGAATAGAAATGGGAACGAAGCAAAGAATTTTAAACTAGGTTTTGGACTAACCTCTAGTAGGTATTAGGTCTAACTGGGCCACGACAACATTGAGACAACGTTGTCCGAAGTGTTATCCTAATAAAAGTTCAATCAAATTATTTTTGGAGGCCCCATGCAGGCACGCTTAAAAACAGAAGCTGAAATCAAGATTATCGAACTTTTTGGAAGAGTTGAAATTGAAGGTTCGGAATTTTTTAAGCAAAACCTTTTGAAAAATTTGATGGGTCAAAAAGTGATCTTTGATTTATCCGGTCTCAATTTTGTCGGTAGCACCGGAATCTTAGCATTTTTAGAAGCACTTCAAGACTTCGCGATGCAAAATCCAAATCGATTTAAATTTTGTCATGTTGGTTCTGAATTTAAGAAAATTTTTGCGGCAACAAGCCTTAACTGCATTGAAGTGTTTGAATCAATGCCGATGGCGGTGAGTGCTTACCAAAATATAGAGTCGATACAGACTCAGGCTGCAGAGCTCATTCCTTTTAAGCGAGATGCTTCGATCTTCAAAGATCTCGATATCATCGACACGGCTTCTGAAGAAGTTGAGACAGAAATGCCTGTTGCTTTGGCCGAAAGCTCTGCAGAAACGAATTAAAATTAGAATTTCTGTTTTATTACGTCTTTTTCGTTGATGCGTAATTCATTGGATTTTTTTTGTGTTTCGGTATTAAGAAAGGCTAATTCACCGTGAGTATAATTAAAAATATTATGTTTCACTCTTTGTGGGAACCATGCAAAGAATTCGCGTTCATTTGATCTGCAAATAGCCTGTCGGTTTTTACCTTTTTCAATGAGCTCGTCACCAATCACGCGCGTCGGCTGGTATTTGATGCCATCGACTTCTTTCAGATCAAAATTTGGTTTTGTTCTTCGCATGAGAAGATACGAAAACGTCAGCGTTTCGTTTTTAAAAGGAAGCTGTTTTTCGATTGCTTTTTGCCACTGAGTTTTTTTGATCTCGATACGGTCATGGCACCAATCCGTTTTTGAATGAACGAGGAGGGGGCATCCAGCTTGATGCGTGCACGGACCCCACGCGTAGAAGCCTTTTTTTAGAAGCTCTGCTCTGAGAGCCATCAAATTTCTGGCGTGGAGTTGGGTAGAAGGTTCGATAATCATGAGGGCCTGAAAGTTCTCAAGATTATTTAAAAAATCTGCTTTCTCGGTTTCCGAAAATTCATTCCAACTATAAGATAAGCATGCAAGATCAAATTTTTCGGCTTTGAGGAGTTGGTCTTGCTTCATAATTTTGACGCTCGGAGAGGCCGGCGAGATCATTTGTCTTTGAATATCCACTGCGTCCTTCGAAACATCGATACTGTGAAGCTTCTGCCAATCCGACTTTGCGTCTAATAGGTTGAGAGTCAACGAACCCATTCCTGATCCAATGTCGACTGCGGTGCTAAGGCCTTGAAAAAATCCAAGACGATCGGCTTCTTCGCAGACGGCCCGGGCCCTTAAGTAATTCATCGGAAAATAATAAGATAAGTAAGCGATCTGTGCCCAACGCTCTGAGAGCGGGCTTTTTGCTTTTTGTCCGATAAAATGATCAGAGAGTCTGATCACGGTATCTTTGATGCGAGAAATTGCATCGGGATCACAACCTAATTTTTCGAGTTCGTTCCAAATTTTTTTTTCTAATTCTTGGGGGAATGAAAAGGATCTCAATTTTGCCATGGTGTTTTGCCTTGATGAAAAAAAGGGCTGAGTCGAGGGGTAGCGACTCAGCCCAGCCAAGGTGAAGGAGGTCCCAGATGCAAGGGGGTAATGCATCCGTTACAAATCTATAAAGCAATCACGGGGCCAAAGTATTGTTCTGCTAAATAGCGAGAATACCGACATTGCTCGATTTTGAAAACTGGGTTTTGTTAGACAGAGTCGCAAAATTTGTTACTTCTTTATGATGTTACGTATGTATGTTACGTATGGTCGCTTGGCTTCTGATATTACGATCAGGGGGCTAGTGCTTGTTGAAAAGCCCTTGCAGGCGATTCTTTAAAGCTTCTACCTTGTTCTGTGTCGGTTTCGGTGTCTCTTCTGCCTTGAGCACGGGCGGAGCGGTCGGCGACGGCGTGACTTGGTCAGCAGTTTCACGTTTTGCAACGAACAACATGGTTTTCTTGAGAATCTCTTCAACACTTTTTTGCGCAAAACTTGCCTGAGGGTTTCTTAAGTTTCCTTGCACGGTGTAGGGAATCACGAAACGCCCTTGAGAATCAGAATTTGCGACACGAATGTCACCGCCGATGGGGGCGTCGGCTAAAAACGCGGTGCCTGAAAGATTGACGATTTTGGTGTCGAGTATCACCGATCCTTTTGCGAGTAACTCACTTTTAAAGGGGGTAAGAAGTTTAAAATCTAAAACATTTAATTTCATATCGGCGAGACCGAACAACAAGGTCATCTCTGAACCGGCACTGTTTGGTGATGCCTTTACTTTTCCGACGCCGGGAAGTTGCGATAGCTTTTCGTTAATCACATCATCGAGACCTCGATTGGCAATGAGCGCATTTTTGAGATCTACTTTGCCGTTCGCCTTTATAATTTTTGCCAGATCTCCCTGGTCGATAAGAAAAGAAAATGCGACTTGTCCTGAGGCATCGCCTTTCACGAGACCGACTGACTCAGGATAAAATCCGCTAATGAGTTCATTTACATTGATACTTTTGAGGTCAGCAAGTGCTGTGAATTCTGGTTTTGCCATTTTAAGATCGACAGATATGTTTTTGATCTCGGCTTCGCCGCCAGCAAATTTATTCATTTTAATATCAGCGGCAAGCCGCTGATCGTTGATCGAAGCAATGGCAACGACATCATCGGCCATTAAATTATCAAAATGAAATTGTTTGATCTGTGCGTTCATTTTAAATCGAGAAAATTTGAATCCAGACCATTTTGGGATGCCTCCTGTTGCCATGCCAGCGGCCGAAATTGCGACTGTCGGCTGCACAGACAGTAGGCTTTTCGTATCGCTCACATATTCAAAGCTAGAGAAATTTAAATTCGCAAGCCCGTTAAAACTGAGGGTGCTTGACGAAAGATTTTTTAAATCATAAGAACCTTTTATCTCGGTATTGATTTCGATAGGTCCGCTGACTTCGAAATTTTTGTCATCCGAAGTGTAGTTCACAACGGCCTTCATTTTATCGATTTTCAGAGAGTGAAAATCAAGGTACCAATCCTTCGTCAAATCTCCCCGAATGCTTAAGTCCGAGCTCACTTGACCCATGAGGGGTGCCGAAGAAAAAAGACTCAAGTACTTTTCCCAGCCGGTGAGGCTGAGCGGATCAATGTGAATATTTATTTCAGACGGTTGATCCTTTGACAGAGCGATTGAACCGTTTGCGTATGCCCTTAGGTTCGCAAGTCCCAAAGTAAAATCTAAAATATTGAGAATTTGATTTCGGCCAGTCAAATTCATGTCAACAAAGAACTGAGTACCTCTCGGTTTTGAAAAAAGTCCGGAATGAGTCATTTCAAGTTGTTCGAGTTTTGTGTGAAGTGCTAGGTGCTCAATCTTGAGCGTTTTGAAAAATGAAAACTTCGTGTCACAATCCAGTTTAAATGGTCCGCGAACGAGCAGATTTTCGTGGGACCAATCGATATCACCGATAAGGGATTTTGCAGTGATCCCACCAAAGAACTGCCATGCTTGGCCGGGAGCGAGAACGGCGCTGAGGTCTGCATGAATTCCTCCGCCGAGATTTTTCAGAAACGGTAACCGGGGTGGAGTCCTCATTTTAGAAAAATCAGGCGTGTCGACGACAGCTTTCCAATTGCCGATTTTCTCTAGAAACTTTTGTTCACCGCTTAAAACAAAAGAGATGCCGGCGATATTTCCGATAGCTTGGGCTAAAGATAAGTTTTGATCTTTGTATGAAAAATCACTTTGAATCTCGATCGGAATGCTGAACTGAGGGTGACTCATCGAGAGATTCGTACGTAGGTTTACTCTCCAGTCCTTTTCAATGCCGGGCAGAACCATTTCAATATCGAGCGGATCGATATTCGTTTCGTTTTCGACTTCTCCCGTATGTGAGAGATGAATGATTTTAAGCTTCGCTTGTTCGACGCTCATTTCGATCGAGACATCGCGAGTGTAATTTATTTTGATCGCGTTGGTCAGAAATGAAGCGCCGTTATTTGGCGATTTAGGATCAGCAGACTTTGTCTCAAGAACAACGTGAGGAGACTCAAGTTTAATCTTAATCGGACCAAAAGTCGATGTTCGACTAAAAAGGCTGCTATTTAGCGGAGCCGTAATGAAAACTTTCGGAATTTCGACCTTGAGATTTGGATTCGTCATTGTAAATTTAATTCCGGTGGCGGCAAGCGAGAGTCTCGGCAGAATCAACACCCTCAGGTCATGAATTTGTACGGGCACTCCCAGAACTTCGCTTGCTTTATTCTGAACGATTTCTTTCACCCTCGGAGAAAGGTAATACTTAGCGTAGATCATCCCACCTGTAATGCTGAGCGCTGACGAAACAATAATGTAGATCAAGAAATTTTTCATTTCGCCTTTTGATCTAAGAGTTCTTTAATTTTTTTTCCGAAAGCTTCGATATCTATTTCTCTTGAATCAAAACTTGTCATGAGTCTAGCTTCAAGAGTTTTTTCATTCCATATATAAAAGAAATAATGTTTTTTGAGTTCGTGAATAATTTCTTTCGGAAAAACTGCGAAAACTGCGTTCGACTGTGTCGCTTGCGTAATTTTCACCTGCGGAATTTCCGAAAGAACTTGCCTAAGCTTTTGGGCCATCTGAAGGCTATGTTGAGAGATCTCGCGCCAGAGGTCACCGCACAGCCAAGAATCAAATTGGGCTGCGATAAAACGTGTTTTACTCGCAAGCTGCATGAACTGCTTACGCTTAAATTTAAAATCCTTTGCGAGATTTCTATTTAGGATCACGACCGCTTCACCAAACAGAAGACCATTTTTGGTTCCGCCAAGAGAAAGCACGTCGACGTGTTTAGTCATTTCTTGAAGTGACACTCCTAGATGGGTTGCGGCGTTGACGAGACGAGATCCATCCATGTGGAGGTAGAGAGAATGTTTTAACGCGAATTCATGAATTTCTTTGATTTCATTAAGCGAGTAAACAGTTCCGTATTCGGTAGGTTGAGTAATCGAAATGCCGATGACCTGCGAAGCATGTTGATCGCCCCGACGAACTAAATGCTCGGCCAGATTAGAAGCTTTTATTTTACCGTCAGGACTATCAACGGTGATGAGTTTGCAGCCCAGCATCTTTTCGGGGGCACCACATTCGTCGACCCAAAGGTGGGCCGTGTGCGCTGTCAAAACCGAGTGATACGAGTTTGCAAAACAAGAAAGAGAAAGTACGTTCGCTGCTGTGCCGTTAAAAACAAAATGTATTTCGGCCTCTTTTGTGAAAAGTTTTTTAATTTTCATGATCACTTCAGAAGTATAATCGTCGGTTCCGTAGGCGGCACAGTGGCCGTGATTCGCCCCAGCGAGCGCGGCCATAATTTGCGGATGAACGCCAGAATGATTGTCACTACCAAAATGAGTTTGCTCAGATGCCATATTTCTATATTCCAAAAATAAACTTATGCATGATTAGTGCTGCAAGTTTCGAAGTGTGGTCATCCCAATCAAGAGGAGGCGAGCACTCATAAATTCCGATTCCACGAATGTCATGTTTGTGATTTAATATCGACACAAATTTAAAAAATTCATTCGGCTCAAAACCTGTTGCAAAACTTTGGCTGCAGCCTGGCGCATAGGCGCTCGAGAAACTATCAATATCAATCGATAAGAAACATTTTCGAGGTTTCGTCACTAAATGAGAAAGTTTCTTGAGGCAAAAACGTGATAGGTCCTCACCTGAAAGTCTGAGTTCATCATAATTCAAAATCTCGACTTTGTGGTCTTTTGAATATTTTAAATGTTCAAGTGAATTACACTGAGACTGAATACCAATTTGAACCAAATCAATGTCTGAAAATTCTTCGAGAATCCTGTAAAAGGGAGTGCCGCTGTTGATTCCTTTATCGGTTGCACGAACATCGAGGTGGGCATCAAAATTAATAATCAGCGGGCGTTCAGAACAAGTTTTGATGAAAGCTGCGACGTCGGGATACCCGTAGTCATGCCCTCCGCCTAACCCGATCCAACGAAGTTCATTTTTATAAGCGTGAGTGGCTACTTCAATGGCTTTTTGGTGACGTTCGGCCAGTGACAGCGCTGACGGATCAAGATCTCCAATATCAAAAATTTCAAAATTTTTCGCTTTTGGAGCAGGAGTCATCTTGTAGAAAAAATCACGAATTTTAGGCGGGGCAAGCTTTGCTCCGAGTCTCCCGCCGTTGTTCTGAATTCCTTCGTCGTCGGGATAACCCGCAATAACGAAAGCATTTTTTGAACGTGGAAGATTTTCGAAATCAACCGATTTTGAGAGCACGCCCAATCGATCGTCATTGGCCTTTTGACTTTTGAAAAATAATTTTTCGTTGGTCTTTTTAAATATCAAATTTTGCTCTCTTTTTTGGTTTCTCGAGAGCTTTTATTTAAGCATCCAATTGTTTCAATGTCCATTCGCAAAGTTCACTGAAATAGGCGTTAGTCTGATACGAAATGACGAGTTCTTTAAGCTCAATTAACTTTTTATTTCCGACGACGATCAACGCATTTCTTTTAAGCTTATTGCCACTAGCCCTCGAGAGACTCGAATCGCGAAAGGCTTTTGTCAGCTGCTTGTTAGAGCTGCTAAAAATGAATTTGAGATCACAGACCAGATCCTCTCGAGATTTTTCTTTATTTTCGAACGCAATTTCGTTTTTGAAGAACTTTAAATTCCAGGGGCAGACCGTCTGGCAGAGATCGCATCCAAAAAGCCAATCACCGATTTTTGACCTTAAGTCTAGTGGCGCAACCGATTTACTTTCGATTGTGAGATACGAAATGCATTTGCGAGCATCGAGACTCCGCTCCGAGAGCGCTCCCGTGGGGCAGATTTCTATGCAGCGGGTGCAGGTCCCGCAATGATCTGGCTGAATTTTTTGCTCGGACTTAAGATCAAGGCTTGTATAAATTTCAGATAGAAAAAAGAAACTCCCAACTTTTGGATGAATCAAACAGGTATTTTTCCCGACCCAGCCGAGGCCTGCGCGTCTCGCAAGATCACGCTCAAGCACCGGGCCAGAATCGACAAATCCTATGAACTCTTCACCTTCAAATTTTGTTTTCAACTCTGTACAAATCTCAGAAAGCTTCAATGTTACCCAGTGATGGTAATCTTTTCCGCGAGAATAGAATGCCGTGCGTGCCGCTTTGAAATGTGTTTCGCTCGTAGGTTCAGGGTGGGGAAGATATTGAAATGCAATCGCGATTGCAGATTTAGCCTTCGGAAGCAGAATTGTCGGATTGGCTTTGCGTTCTGAATGAGCTCTCAAATATTCCATCTCGCCGTGCTGAGATTCTTCGATCCAGTTGAGGTAAAAATCCATCGTCATGGGCCGAGTCAGTTCAGCAAAACCGAATCGATCAATGCCTTGAGAGTTTAAAATGTCGCTCACGATTTCTTTATTCATTTTACTCTTTGTGAGTTTGGTTTTTTAAGGGTAGCCTATTTTCGATGCAGAAAGTAGCGTGCAATCTCAAATTCTTTGAGAGCCAAAGTGAGTGGCCCGAGGTCCTTAAGATTTGCGAAAATTTAAATCAAAACGGATTTGTCGCCTACCTAGCGGGTGGTTGCGTCCGTGATCTGGTCATGCTGCGGATACCGAAAGATTTCGATATTGCGACCAATGCTACC
>JAYTQQ010000243.1:0-19704 GCA_043746635.1 Bdellovibrionales bacterium
GGCCAGGCGTTGCCGAAACGTAAACGACTTTATCCATCAATCCTTCGAACTCGGTAAAGTTCAAAGGACGATTATCAAGAGCCGACGGCAAACGAAACCCGTGCTCAACGAGCGTGGTCTTGCGGGCGCGATCTCCGCGGTACATGCCACCAATTTGTGGAACGGTGACGTGAGACTCATCGATGAAAGTTATAAATTTATCGGGAAAATACTCGAGCAAAGTTGGAGGCGGCTCACCCGACGCTCGACCGGTCAAATGCCTCGAATAATTTTCGATACCCTGACAAAATCCGAGCTCCTCCATCATTTCGATATCGTAGTAGGTGCGCTGCTCAACTCTCTGCGCTTCAAGATATTTCATGTTATGCGTAAGGTCTGCGATGCGAAGATGAAGTTCATCTTGAATGTTTTTGATCGCGGTCTTAATGCGATTGTCACTCGTTACGTAATGACTCCCAGGATAGATTGCAATTTGATCAATCTCACCGAGAACAACACCACGAAGCGGATCGACCCAAGTGATCTTCTCGATAAAGTCTCCGAAAAATTCAATGCGAATGGCTTTTTCATCTTCATACGGCGGAAAGACATCGACAATATCGCCGCGAACACGAAAAGTTCCGCGATGAAGGTCAACGTCATTGCGTTTGTACTGAATGCGTACCAGCTCGCGCAAAAACTGATCGCGCTTGATTTCCTTATTCGCAACCACGTGAATCATCATGCCTTCGTAAGCTTCAGGCGAACCCAGACCGTAGATACATGAAACGCTACTCACGATGATCACGTCGCTGCGATCAAACAGTGAACGTGTCGCCGAATGGCGCATCCGATCGATCTGATCGTTAATCGCCGAATCTTTTTCGATGAAAGTATCCGTCGTCGGAATATAAGCTTCAGGTTGATAATAATCGTAATAGCTTACGAAATATTCGACCGCATTTTCAGGAAAAAGCTCTTTAAACTCTCCGTACAACTGAGCCGCCAAAGTTTTATTAGGAGCGAGAACAAGCGCTGGTAAGCCCGTCTGTTGAATCGTGTTCGCCATCGAGAAAGTCTTACCGCTTCCGGTGACGCCCAAAAGAGTTTGGTGCCCTACTCCGCTATTAATATTTGCAACGATGGATTCAATTGCCTTCGGCTGATCTCCCGAAGGTTTAAAGTCTGATTTTAATTTAAATTTTGCCATGACAGGAGAGCCCTCCTCTATTTTTCAACTTCCCATTTGCTGGTATCGCCAAGATCAAAAACTTTAATACCGAGTGCGGTGAGCTGAGCGCGCACCTCGTCGCCTTTTTTGAAATCCTTATTTCTACGGGCCGACGCACGTTCTTCGACTAGTTTATCAACTGCCGAACGCTCGAGATTTTTTTTCTGCAAAAGCATATCATCGAGAATATGCAAATAATGTCCGGCGTCTTCTTGAAAAAGGGCGAGCATCTCGCCCTTGTCTCTCATCCACGCTTCAAAGCTCAAACAAGTTGCGCGCACTTCCGGAGTGACCTTCATACCGTAACGAAAGATTGTGTTGAAACTACGAACGAGCTTAAATATGGCCGCCATCACTTCTGGAGTATTGAAGTCATCATCCAGTGCCTTTTTAATTTGTTCCATCTCGGCGGTCATCGCCTTATCAAAATCAGGCAAAACGTTTCCGGGAACGATATCCGATGATGAATGAAGGTGATGCGCCAGAGCCATCGCCGAATAGATTCGGGCGAGTCCTGAAATGGCATTTCCGATTCCGCTTTCGGAGAAATCACTGACCGAACGATAATGAACAGACAGCATCATAAATTTTAAAATCTCTGCGTTGTACTCTTTTAAAAATTCGCGAGTCGTTTTGATGTTGCCGAGAGATTTCGACATTTTTCTATCGCCGAAGTTAATCATATTATTGTGCATCCAATATTTGACGAATGCTTTTCCGCTGCAGGCTTCACTCTGCGCAATCTCATTTTCATGATGCGGAAACAAAAGATCCATTCCTCCGCCATGGATATCGATCGAATCGCCGAGTAACTCTTGAATCATCGCTGAACATTCAATGTGCCAACCAGGCTTGCCCTCGCCCCATGGTGAAGGCCACTTCGGCTCATCGGGTTTTGCTGGCTTCCACAGCGCAAAATCAAGAGGGTCTGCTTTCTTCTGATTCATCTCGCTCTTCGCAGCCTCTTTGAGATCATCGATATTACGGTGAGAAAGTTTACCGTACTCCGGAAATTTTCGAACTGAAAATAAAACTTCACCTTCGACGACGTAGGCGGCACCTTTTTTAACGAGGGCACCGATCATTTCAACGATCGCTGGCATGCTGTCGGTCACCTTTGGATTACTATCGTGAGCTCTAAGACCGAGAGCCACGAAATCTTTCTTAAATTCTTCGATGTATCTTTCAGAGATCACCGAAGCTTGCGTTTTTTCAGCAATCGCTTTGTCGATGATGCGATCATCAACGTCGGTATAATTGTAAACGAAGTTCACGTCGTACTTTGAACGCTCAAGCCAACTGCGGACGAGATTAAAGAAAATAGGCCCGCGAAAATTTCCGATGTGGAGCAAACCATATACCGTCGGACCACAGAGATACATCTTAACAACACCAGGCGTGAGCGGAACGAATTCCTCTTTTTTCTGAGTGAGCGAATTATAGATTTGAATCGACATTACTTTTTTTCTCCGCGTGCAATGCACTGATCAACTCTCATGAGTAAAGATTTCTTGCTCATGAGAGGTACTAATAATTGAAGTTCTGTGCCGTGAGGCGCTCCGATAATCGCAACGCGAATCGGTTGAAACAGGGTTTTACCTTTAGCTCCCGTTGTTGTCTTTACTTGTTCTTGCATTGAATTAAATTCGGCTTCGGTGAAAACTTCTCCGCTATGGCTTGAGACGAGCTCACGCCATTTCTTCCATACGGTCATTGCTTCTGGCCAAGTGAATGCCTCGGCCGCCTCAGGTTTAATTTCAAAATCGTCGTCACTCAAATGTCTAAAGAGAGGGACACCATCCGCCAGAGTCGACATCGCAGTCTTAAACGCGGTCAAAGCTTGGTCTTGCCAGTGAGTATCTTCGCTCAGCTTTAAACCGGCTTTCTTAAAAAACGGCTGCAGCTTTTTCCAAAGTTCAGGATGAGGAAGGGCACGCATGATCGTCGCGTTCATCCAATTCAGTTTCGTCTCATCAAAAACTGCGGCGGCCGAATGAAAACGCTCTGAAGTAAATTCAGCAATCATCTCTTCACGTGTGAGAATTTCTTTTCCGCTCGGGGCCGACCAACCTAAAAGCAAAATAAAATTATTAAGAGCCTCTGGCAAATAACCGCGTTCTTCGTATTCATGGCAGCTCGTAGCTCCGTGACGTTTCGAAAGCTTTTGCTTATCGGCTCCCAGAATAATAGAGAGGTGACCAAACTCGGGTAATGAATAGCCGAAAGCTTCATAGAGCATGAGCTGTCTCAAAGTATTGTTAAGATGCTCTTCGGCGCGAAACACGTGCGTGATTTTCATCATCGCATCGTCGATTGCACAGCAAAAATTATAAGTCGGCATTCCGTTCGATCTTAAAATAACAAAGTCGCCGACCATATCACTCGGAAATTTGACTTCTCCACGAATCAGATCGTGTAAAATATAATCGCGTTTTTCACGAACTCTGAACCGGATCGCGGCTTTTTCTCCTTGAGCGATCCTTGCTCGAGCATGGTCGGGCGCAACGATTTTTTCAGGCGCTTCGACCTGTTGTCCCGCTCCCGCTTTAATCGCTGCTTGTTTTAAAACTTCGAGCTCTTCGTCGGTTCGAAAATCAAAGTACGCAAGATTTTTCGCAATCAAATCTTCGGCATGCTTTAAATAAATTTCTTTACGTTGAGATTGACGATACGGAGGATACGGCCCCGAATCGATCAAGGTATCGGCATTCGGACCTTCATCCCACGGAAGATCGAGCCATTTCAAAGCATGAATTTGAGTTTTCATCGATTCTTCGGTCGAACGATCGAGATCGGTATCTTCGACCCTTAAGATAAATTTTCCGCCATATCTTTTTGCAAAAAGATAATTATAAAGTGCCGTCCGTGCTCCGCCCACGTGAAGGTAACCCGTCGGAGAAGGCGCAAATCGGACACGAACATTTTCTAAATTACGTGGAGCTTGGGACATGGCACTTCCTTGATGAAAACAGTGTCTTGCAGACTATCAAGGAAATACTTTATTTGGAAAGAAAAGGATGAGATCTACTCAGCGCAGTCAGAACCGCGCCGAGGTTCGATTCGAAAACATTTTATAATCCGAAAATTGATTTTACTTCAGCTTGTTGTTCGAGATCATCTTTGCTGGTCGCAAGAGAAAGCTCTTTTAAGAGCAAATTGCGCGCAGTATCAAGCATTTTGCGCTCGCCGAAGCTTAATTCTTTATCGACTTTCAAGAGAAACAGATCGCGAAGGACTTCAGCGATTTCGTAAACTGAACCGGTTTTGATTTTCTCCATGTACTCGCGGTATCTGCGATTCCATGTTTGATTATCAATTTTAACGTTGGTTTCTTTTAGGATTTGGATGACCTTGCCGGCCTCTTCTTTTGAAATAATCGGACGAAGTCCTACGGTATCCACGTTATTTTTAGGAATCATAATTTTCATACCGCTATCCATGATCTGGATGGTGTAGAAAACTTGTTTGTTGCCGAAAATTTCTTTGGTTTCCATGGCGGTCACTTTACCGACACCGTGACCAGGATAAACCGCATTATCACCAACATTGAAAGATGCCATCAACTGACCTCCCTAAAAAGACATACCCCATGAGAGACGTGGTTATATCACCTATGACACTCTCAATCAATTGATTACGGATGAAATGAACATATTTCCCATGAAACGAAGATATCAGCAGGCAGCCGTCGACCGTTTAGCTTCAGCTGGCTCCGCCTCGGTCGGCAGTGCAACGTGTGATAGACCTTGAATTCATTATCCAACCGACGCGAGTGATCCCCCGTTTTTTGTGAGTTCACTCTTAAGCGCTTGATGTTCGGACTGATTGAGCTTCGGATCTTTTTCGAGGAGTGAAAAAGCTGCTTCTCTCGCTTCTGATAAAATTTTCACGTCGCGAATGAGATTTGCGAGTTTAAAACCTGGCAGCCCCGACTGCCTCCGCCCTAAAAATTCCCCAGGTCCTCTGATTTCAAGATCGACTTCCGAAATTTTAAAACCGTCTGAAGTCGTCTCCATAATTTTAACTCGCTCACGCGACTCGATCGAAACAGCTTTTCCCATAAATAAGATGCAGTAACTTTTTAAGTTTCCGCGGCCTACCCGGCCACGCAACTGATGGAGCTGCGAAAGCCCGAAACGCTCTGCATGTTCGATGACCATTAAGGTGGCGTTTGCAACATCGACTCCGACTTCGATGACAGTTGTTGAAACTAAAATCTGGTAGTCGCCCTTACGAAAAGCAATCATGACGTCCTCTTTTTCTTGAGGCTTCATTTTTCCGTGAAGGAGCGCGATCTTAAAGTCTGGAAAATCGACCTTCAGTCGTTCGAACTGAGAAATTGCGTCTTTCAGATCGATCTTCTCGCTCTCTTCGACAAGCGGATAGACAATGTATGCTTGTCGCCCGGCGAGCACTTGTTCTTTTAGAAACGTCATAAATTTAGGACGTGCGCTATCGTAAACAACTCTCGTCACGATCGGAGTTCGGCCCGCCGGCAGCTCATCAATCACCGAAACGTCGAGGTCTCCATAAACGGTCATGGCGAGCGTCCTCGGAATAGGAGTGGCGGTCATGATCAGAAAATGTGGACTCTTGCCTTTCGATTTGAGCATACTTCTTTGCTCGACTCCAAATCGGTGCTGCTCATCGATAATCGCCAGTGCTAAATCTTTAAATTCAACATTCTCTTGAATCAAAGCGTGGGTGCCAACGCAAATATCGATTTCGCCATTAGCGAGCTGATCATAGATTTTTTGTTTTTCGCTCGCCTTCATGGAGCCCGTCAAAAGACCCACGCGAACGCCGAGTGGCTCAAGGTATTTTTGCGAGTTAAGAAAGTGTTGACCCGCCAAAATCTCGGTCGGCACCATCAACGCCACTTGTTTTTTATTTTGGATCGCGATGAGGGCACTCATAAACGCTACGAGCGTCTTGCCACTCCCGACATCTCCTTGAACGAGTCGATGCATTGGAGAATTTTTCGCTAGATCGTCAGCAATTTCTTTAAACGCCCTTCGCTGAGCGTTGGTTAGCTTAAAACTCAAACTCTGAACAAGCTGCGTGACAAGCTCAAAATCAGACTTGAGTGCTTCGGCAATTATATCTTTAAAACTTGATCTTTTACTCGCGAGGTAAAGCTCGAGCCAAAAAAATTCTTCGAAAATAATGCGTCGATGGTACTGAGACTTCAGTTCAACAAAATCGGCACCGGCATTTTCGGGGGGGATATGAATATTTTTGAGCGCCTTCCACCGATTGACGAGATCATACTTTTCTTCAATCCATTTCGGCAAACGTTCAATCTCTGGAGGCACTGCTTGATCAAATTCACGAATAACTTGTGCAAGCATTTTCTGAATTTGTCTCGTCGATAAACCTTCGGTTTCGGGATAGATCGGCAAGACTTGATCTTTCGTCTCTTCTTCTTCGGGTTTGATTTCTTCAAGATCCGGATGGTGAAACTCCATCATGCTACGATAGAAAGTAACTTTGCCGACGACACGAACGGGCTGTCCTACTTTAAATCTTTCGAAATATCCTCGGTAAGGGACACGAAAATATCTGCAGTGAATTTTTCCGGAGCCATCATACAAAGTCACATCATAAATTTTGCGATTCGATTTTCCCATGGCGTAAGAGCTCACATTTTGAATCTGAGCCTGTAGGCTCACGAGCTCATTTGGCTTCAAGGACGCGATGTTTCTCGCGGCCCTCCGGTCTTCGTAAGCTCTCGGATAATTCTCTAATAAATCCTGAACAACCCGAATCTCTTTTCTAGCAAGGACTTCACCCAACTTTGGTCCTACACCTTTCAGAAACTGAATCTGCGTGTCTAATCTTAGGCCTGGTTTGTGTTGAGGTTTTTGTCCCATGTGGAGCCATTTAAGTGCTGTTTACTTGGCCAGTCAACTAAAGCATGAGACAATTTAAGAATGGAAACAGCGAAATACTTCAAGATTAAAGTGAGCACTATTATTCCGGATCGGCCGATTGATTTCGATCTTTTTATCATGATCAACGGAAGATACGTGCATTACCTCCGCGGCGGCGACTGCCTTTCGAAAGAAAAAATTGCGCAGCTCGGTCGCGCCGACGTATTTTATATTTTAGAAGAACACAGGCGAAATTTTAAAACATTTATTTTTGAGCGCATGAATGAAGACAAAATCGACGTCGTAACGAAGGCTCATATCTTACGAGAAAGTTCGATGGCCTTAGCCGAAGAAATTTTCGAGCAGCCAGATGTGAGCCGAGCACTCGAAGAATCTAAAGAATTGATCACCCAATTCATCGACTTTATGGAACAAGAACCCGAAGGAATGGCGCATCTCGTCTCTCTCTCTAGCCATGATTTCTATACTTACAATCACTCTCTAGATGTCGGAGTTTACTCTCTCGGTCTGGGCAAAGCCTGTGGTTACAACCGCGAAGACCTAGCTGAGCTCGGTCGCGGAGCACTCTTTCACGATATCGGTAAACGAAACGTACACGTCGATATCATCACGAAACAAGGTCCACTCAGTGAAGTCGAATGGGCACAGATGCAGAAGCATCCTCAGTATGGTCTCAAGATCCTCACCGACTACGCCTGTAGCGAATCAATGCGCGCCTGTTGCTTTGAGCATCACGAAAGCTTCGCCGGCAACGGTTATCCGCAGCAACTCACTGGCCCTGAAATTCATCCTATGGCCCGCATCGTTGCGGTGACCGACACCTACGACGCTCTCACCACCAAACGTTCGTACAACGTTCCGATGATGCCGCAAGATGCAGTTGAGTTCATGAAATCTAAACTTTCGGGTCGATATGATCCCGATATTTTAGAGGCGATGTATTCGGTATTGTTTAAGATGAAAAAATCTGCCTAAGATTATTTATTTCTGAAGAACAACTCGTGCATCACTCACAATCTCGCTATGGATGAGATTCAAATCCCGAAGTTCGAGACTCATTTTGAGACTCTTCGCAATAAGGGGATCATCTTCAACTAACTAGATTTGCGAAATTAAAAAATTCCCTTCACGACAAATCATATACTTACAAGCACCACGGCAAAGGTCATCTCATTTTGAGTCATTTTGACTTCCGAATTTAAAAATCTTTTCATTTTAGAATCATGTCCTCATTAAGCACGAGGCATATTCTATGAGTGCAACCAACGAGGCTTTAAAGAACCTCACTTCAAAGGAGCATGTATGAAATTACGTAACCTCGCACTCGCAGTCGTGGCTTTGTCTCTCTCTCTCGGTACGGTCGGCGCTTTCGCTGATGACGGCCAAGTGAAACAAGATCAAGAGCAAATTCACCAAGACAAAAACGACATTCAAAAAGATAACCAAAATATCCGCGCAGACGATAAAAAAATCGCAGCCGATAAAGCGGCTGGCGATACCGTCGATGCTAAAAAAGACAACGAAGCTCGCAAAGAGGCTAAATCTGATAAAAAACGCGAGAAAAAACGCCTCAGACAAGATCGCAAACAAAAACACCACGACGAAAAAAATCCGTAATTAAAATCGGATCTTTTGATTGTCTAAAAGACCGACTGTGAAGTCGGTCTTTTTTTTCTCGTTATAAATCTTGATTCTCTTTTTTGATGGAAGAAGAAGATATCCGGGCGCTTATAAGTGTTCCTACCGATTTTGGCTTTCATAAAGTAAGAATTCACGACGTTCGTCGGTCCATGTTTTTTCATCTTTTAAGAGGAGCTGTTCGAGGTCTTCAGGCTTCGCACTGAGATCATCGACCCAGGTTCTCAAAAACGTTCCGCCGTTAATAACATCAATTGCGAGACGATCGGTAACGTACTCGTAAGGAAAATCACGCCAAATTTCGTACTGAGGATAGAGATGCCGAAGTGCTTTTAGCCAAAGAGCCACCACCCGGTAAGGTTTGAATTTCTCGTGGCTATAAAGTGAAGGATCATCAACGTGAATTTGCATCGCGCTACAGGTCTTCTCTTTGTGTTTATAGAAAGTCGGCTCGAAGAAACAAGCTCGCAACTTACAGCCTTCGAGCCAAGATGATTTCAGAGAAAACATTTTCGCGATAATTTTTTCGGCATCAATATCGGGAGCCCCAATCACCTCAAGAGGATGAGTCGTCCCTCTTCCTTCGGAGAGATGGGTTCCTTCGATCATGACAGTGCCCGGATAGGCTCTCGCCATAGCGAGAGTCGCTGCGTTCGGCGAAGGGTTCACCCAAGATTTTTCGGGCCATCCAAAACCCGGCGAAGAATCAATCATGTAATTCTGCATTTTGATCACTCGGACTTCACAATCAAGTTTCAAGTTCTTTTTGAAGTAAAGCGCAAATTCTCCGAGGGTCAGACCGTGACGCATTGGTAAACCTTCGGCGCACCCAACGAAACTTTTAAAACCAGCAGTAAGCAAACTTCCTTCGATGGGCCGCCCCGCCGGATTTGGCCGATCTAAAACCCAAACTTCTTTTTTGTGTTCGTGAGCAGCCTCAAGCATATAGAACAGCGAAGTGAGATAGGTGTAAATGCGTGTACCTACATCTTGTAAATCGACGAGTACCACATCAAAAGTCTTCATCATATCGTCGGTTGGTTTTCGAACCTTTCCGTAGAGAGAGTATATTGGAATTTTAAATTTCGGATCAACTAGATCAGAAGTTTCGATCATGTTGTATTGTTTTTCGCCGTAGATGCCATGTTGGGGGCCGAATGCCGATGACAATTTGACGCCGGCTTTGTAAAGTGCGTCGATAGAATGAGTCAGATCACGCGTAACCGATGCGGGATGAGCAAGTAAACTCACACGCTTTGTCTTGAGTTCAGAAATTAATTTTGAATCTTGAATTAAAACGTCGATACCAAAGCAAAAACTCATTTGGATACTCCAACTTATATGGCAGCAGGATTTTTAAGACGAAGAATAAAACTTTCTTTGCGATGAAAGTCAGGTTTGTCGCTCTTATGAGTCAGTGCGCAGTATGATTTTACTTTATCTTTAAGCTCGACGACTCCGGTAAGGCCTAAAACTAAGTCGGCATATTTCTTTGAATTTTTAATCCAACTCACTCCTCTCAAATCCAAATCGGTTTGCATATTGAAATTTGTTTTCGCCTTCAGAATCATGGGTTTGCAAGAAATCTGATCGGCTTCGACACGACTGCCACGGTAACTTTTAAAATCGTAAATATTCCACTGTCCGCTTGGCGACAAATTCACTTCAAGATATTCAGAAGAATTTTCAAGAGCGACGAATGCTTCGAAGCACGTGTGCTCCCATAAGTTATCGGCACGTGAAGTTCCATCTACGGGTTCAGGCAAAAAAATTTCTCTCAAATCAGCCTTCAAAACATAATCGAGATGCAGGACAAAAGGCGAGGTCCATGTGGCACGCGCGCGCAAATCAAACGGATGAGATTTCGTTGAATCGAATGGATTTAATATCGAGTAAGCAACACTTGGATTCATTTCAGATCAATTTTAGTCATGACTTAAGTGTTTCGCAAGTCTTATCCGGTTGTAATTAATTGATTTACAGCTAGCCTTTGGGTCTTTTCGTTTTTAGACTAGTGCTCATCCATGAACGAACTGAACAATAAAACTTTGCTTTCCTACATCGTGACTTATCGATTTCACGCGCGGGTCTTTTTACTATGCCTCAGTTTTGCCGCTTCAGTTTTTGGGTTGCTCAGTCCGTTTTTTCAAAAGGCCTTCATTGACATTTTAACGGGGCAGCCGAGCATGCACTACTTAGGCTATACCGTGAGCTCAAGCGCACTTGTGAATATTTTTTTAGCATTTGGTGCCACGCTCATCGCACAAGGCCTCAGTCTATCGGCCACTTTTTTCGGCGCTCGCGAAGCTTACTTCATTCAGAAAAATTTGGGCCAAATTTTATACCGAAAAATGTTGTCGCTCAGAAGAGACACCATGAACAATAAACCGATCGGCGAAGTGGTTTCAATTTACGCAACCGATGTGGCGAGCGCGACGACGCTTTTAGAGCAAACCCTACCCATGGGGGCTGCAATTTTTTTTCCGATGGTGATGGCTCCACTCTTTATCCATTCTCTTTACGACGTGCCTCTTTTGCCAACGTTGGTGACGATGGCGGGCCTCATGATTTTTCACTTTTTGCTTTCTATCCGACAGTCGAAATTTTTCTTTCGCTTCAAACAGCTTGCGGCCGAAAGGGCGGGCCTCGTCAACGAATGGATTCAAAATATTCGAAGTCTGCGAATTCTCGCCTGGACGCAAAGTTTTGAAAAAAAGATCTTCGCAAAACGTATCGAAGAAACTTCCAATCGTATCGATATGGTTACAAACGGACAGGTCAATAGTTCGGTCGCCTCGAGCGTCAGTTTTTTCATTAACTTGAGCGGCATGATATCGATGGTTTATCTAAGCAGACATCCTGTCACCCCCGGAGAAATATTAGCTCTTCTATGGATCTTTGGAGTTTTCTTAACCAGACCCTTTCGGGCGCTTCCGTGGGTGTTTACATTTGCTTTTGATTCTTATTCATCAATCAAAAGGGTCGAAGATTTTTTAAAACTCGGCGATTCGTCAGAGGCGACAAAAGGTCTCGAAATTTTTAAAGAGCCCGTAGTCCTCAACCAAAAATCACCGAACATCAAAATTCGTGGACTCAATTTGACATTTCAAAACCAAAAAATCTTAGACGCCATTGATCTCGATATTCCGTCGGGAGAGTTTCTGGCAATCGTTGGTGAAGTTGGTTCAGGCAAATCTCTCTTGCTGTTTTCACTCATGCGAGAGATTTCGTCGCAGTTTAAAGAGTTTAATATTGGCGATCAAAATATGCTAGAACTCGAAACAGAACGAGCGAAAGACTATTTCACTTTTGTTTCTCAAGACGGCTTCGTGATGAGCTCAACCCTAAGAGAGAACATTGTCTTTGAATACGAAGCATCTCACGCTTATGACGAACGGGTTCGAAATGTGCTCAAACAAGCCTCTTTCGATCCAGATAAAGAGGCACTCACCGACGGACTTGAAACCGAAATCGGCGAACGAGGAGTCAATCTTTCGGGAGGCCAAAAACAGCGCGTGAGCCTCGGTCGCGCCATCTTTTTTAACCGCCCGATTGTATTATTAGACGACAGCCTGAGCGCTGTGGATGTCGACACCGAGAGAGAACTGCTTAAGAATTTGCTCTTAGGCACCTGGAGCAAACGCACCCGTATCTTGGTGACACACCGTCTATCAGTTTTGAAATCAGTTGATCGCATTGTCTTTCTTGAAAACGGACGCATCAAAGATATCGGCACGCTGCCTCAGCTGATGAGTCGATCTGAAAGTTTTCGAAACTTTACGGCCACCACTCAAAATGTTCACGTCGACATCAAACAAGAACTCGCCGAGTACGCGTCTCACAATCCAGAAGTAATTGATCGGAGCGGGAAATGAGCCAGCGGGCGGTAAAATTTATCGACGAAGAATTTAAATTTTCAGGAAAGTTTTCAAAAGACGCTTTGGCGACGCTGAGACAAGCATACACACCCTACATTGGCAAATGCGTTGCACTACTATTTGTCGGTCTACTTGGCCGCGTCTTACTTATGTCAAACGCAAACTTGATAGGACTCTGGGTAGATAGTCTTTGCGTCGATCCAAACAAATGTAAGGCCCTCCCGGTTTTCGCGCAGGGACTTGGCTCTGCAGACTACCTTGTTCTTTTATGCACAGTGACCACTCTTGGCCTCGCCTGCACTTTAGTTTTTAGGATTTGGTTTTCACGAATGAGTGCGCACGCAGTGAGTCACCTCTACGATGAGGTGACTTTAAGGTCGAGCCGACTTCCGATGTCTTTTTACGACAGTACGCCTGTCGGGCGAATCGTCACGCGTTTTTCTTCCGACTATGGAAACGTGTTCAGACTCTTCGGCGGACCGCTCGCCGAGTTCATAGGAATTATTTTTGACATCATCGCGATGATATTTTTAGTGACGTTCGCGAACCCTTTCTACCTCTTAATCTGCATTTTGATTGCATGTTTAAACTATTTTGTTTACCGCTTAAATCGCAATCGTCTGCGAATTTATCGCCGAGATCTTTCGCGCAATCGCTCTCCGTCCATTGCCCATTTTGCTGAAACGGCCCAAGGTGCAACAACAATCCGAACATTTCAAAGACAATCGACCTTCTTTAATCGTTTTTCAAAATTAAACCTGCTCTACCTGAATCAGCGCTTGGCCACGACTTTTCAACTTCTTCTTTTTTCTTTTCAAATGAATGCCCTCACAGCCCTTCTTTTACTCGTGACTGGCGGCGCCGCCTACATCTTAGTTCAAAAATCCTTTTTATCCGTAGGATCCGTCGGGGTCGCGTTTAGTTTTATCGCTATATCTGGAAATACGCTTCAAATGTTTTTTGATTGGATCGCGCAATTTGAAGAAGCAATGATCGGGGTTGAAAGACTCGATCAATATTTGAGACACCCTCTAGAAGAGGGTGCAAAGCTACCGTCTTGGGCTAAGTTTAAAACTTCGCATCCACAGTACATGCAATTAACCGAAGAGAGCTTAAGGTCAAATCTAACTTTTAAGAAAGCTTCGGCGGGGATTAAAATTCAAAATCTTAATTTTAGATACCGTCACGACCTTCCGTACGTTTTAAAAAATATTAATTTTGAAATTGCGCCAGGAGAAAGAATCGGAATCGTCGGTCGTACCGGGAGCGGCAAGACAAGCCTCATTCAAGCGCTCTTTCATTTATACCCCATCGAACAAGGGAGCATACAGATTGACGGATTTGAAGCAAAGGTGCATGAATCCGATATTGACGATCGTTTCATCGATCTTGAGTCGTATAGAAAAAGTATCGCACTTATTTCGCAAGAACCGACAATTTTCAAAGGAAGTCTCAGAGAAAATCTCTCACTCGATGAATCAAAAACGGACGCCAATCTCGTCTCAACCCTGGGTCGCGTTGGTCTTGAGTCGTGGTTCAATGAACTTCCGAATGCGCTCGATACCGAAATTGAAGAGCGCGGCCGTAATTTAAGTCAGGGAGAAAAGCAATTGATCTGCATGGCGAGATGCTTGCTTCAAGATTGCCCGATCGTCATCATGGACGAAGCAACCAGTAACATCGATCCGCACAGCGAAGAAATTCTTGTGAGAGCAACGAATGACTTCTTTGCGAAGCGAACTCAGATTATCGTTGCCCACCGGCTCTCGACGATTGAAAACTGCGACCGAATTTTGTGGCTCCAAAATGGCGAAATTAAAATGGTAGGACGACCCCGCGAAGTGCTTAAAGAATTTCGTGAGGCGAGACTCTAGTACAGTGTCAGAGTACTAAATTTCGTAGTGAAATCGAAATCCATAGATCGAAATAGGCCCGCGGTCTGAATTGTAGGCCGGATTTATCACGTAGCTGTAGTCGAGCGACATAAAAGTTTGCTTCACAACTTCAAACGAATAGTAAGTTTCCCAGATGAATTCGGGATTGTAACTGAGTCTTGAATCTCCAAGCATGAATCCGTAGCCACCACTATTAAGGTAAGCCGAGTGATCGCTGCTAATGTGATTGACCATCACGCTTGAACCAAGGATATCGTTTGGTCTTTGCCAAAGAGTTCCTTTGAGGTTCGCACCAAAAGTTTCGGATTGATCAATTTCCGAAAATGCCCAGCTCTCTTCGTGACCATCATTCCAAGAAATTCTTGAAAAAATCCCCAAGTCAGAACTCATTTCTTGCTCGAGACTTGCGCCAAAGCCGTATTTGGTTCGGTAGTCTCGCGTCTTTGTAATATCAGAATTGTATGCAGGATTGCCGACCGTTTCGCGGTAACTTCCCATGTGGGCCCGATTGCTAAACGCTAAAAATCTTACAATACCTTTATGCTCTGCAATTTTAAATCTCGTTTCGAGTTCGAGATTATCTCCCCGCGCGTTCGGAATTTGGTAATCGAAATTAATTTGGTTTGCCTCGGCAGGCAAGAGAGCGACGACATAACGAATCGCCCAGTTTTTTTGATTGTAATCGAACAGGAGTCCCCAGGTGTAGCCCCTGGTATCGGCCGCATAATCCCAAGCGCCGTAATCCATGAGCGACCAATTAAAAAACTGCGTGCGCGGATCATGACTATAAGAATTTTGATCTAGAAAATCATTCAGGGCAAAATGTCCGGCAACGATAGTCAAACGATTCACGGCATTCTGACCACCGAGTTGATTGTATTCGGCATCCATTTTTTCAGTTTCTTCGCCGAGATCAAAAACTTGCTGGATATAGAGTCTCGATAGGTTCCATTTTGCGCTTGCGGTATCGACTCTGTAAATTTCTCCGTTGGGATAACCGGCGATACCGAGAGTTTGACTAAGGCCGCTGCCGCCTGCGAGCTCGGGATTAATATAGAGTTCAGTATTTCTAAAAAACCGTTTCGCTAAATAGATTGTAAGGGTGTAACTCGTTGCCGAGGGCTCAACCGATACGAAACTATTTCTACCAGCGTACGGACTCGAAAACTCGTCATGCATTTGACTGATAGCGGTCGTTTGAAAGCGAAAGTGAGAATCTTCGATTGTTTCAGCATGAGCGGCAAAACAAGAAAAGATGAAAGTTGTAAAAATGAGATTTCTTATCATACATCAATCTTAAAAATGGTATTGCCAGTTTACGATCGATCCCGATAAATCATCGGTCGGTAAAATAAAAAGATTTTGCTGAGTCTGAGAATCGTTTCCTGGGTGACGATTATACCAGATACCGAAAGCGTAGCTGAGACCAATCGTCGCACCGGCGATTGTATCATGAAGATAATGAGCGTTGTCGTTCAGGCGGCTAAAGGCGACATAGGCAGCGAGAACATAAGCCGGTACTCCGTAATACCACTCGTGCTCGAGGCCAATGACACCGGCAAAAGCAAATGCCGTGGTTGAATGCCCACTTGGAAACGAATGATTATCATGAAGGTTCGGTCGACGTTCGTTCACGATCGTTTTTAAAACTATGCTTGCTGCTCCTGCGTAGAGTGAAGTTTCAAACATATAAAACGCCCGGTGGAGTGATTTTGCTTTGATAAAAGGATCATCACTCAAATAATAAGCGCCGACCATTCCCAGTGTGTAGGCCGCGTTCGGAACTAGCTGACCCGCAATGTCGCCAATTTGTGAAAAGCTGCCAAGAGGCCTCTCATTCGAAATTCTACGCTGAAGATCTTCATTCGAGCCAGTTTCGTAGAGTAGACTCGCAACACTTAAAAGGGTGCCGGTGTAAAGAATACGGTCGGCCTTGGTTGTAAAGGGTGAAGCCAAGTCACTTGTCATGTATTTTAATTCGTATTCATCCGAATCAGGCAAGAGTTCTTTCGCTTGAGAAAAACAACTTACCAGAAGCAAAGATATCAAAAATATTTTCTTCATTACCACGACCAACGAGCGGCGACGAGGGGCTCCCCTTCTTCCGTGAACGACGGAGCAATATCGGGATGAAATAAACCGTTTTTTTCAGCCTCACCGTGAGGATAATTATTTCGCGTAACGATCTTCGCGAAATGGTAACCCAACGCCGCCGAAATCGGGAAATCGCTCCACCAGTGAATGCCGCTCCCGACGAGACCAACGCAAACCCAACCCATCAAGGGGTAACCCACGTAAGGAATCCATTTTTGTTCAGGATAGTTTTCTTGAACGACGATAAACGCCGCCATCGCTGTCGAAAGATGTCCAGAGGGCATTGCATCGTGGCTCTGATAATCTTTTTGGTAAGCTGCTTGGTTCGGAAAAACGCTCCAGTGCCCATCACGTTGTGATGAACTCACCGGGCTTTCTCGGCCCGTTGAATGCTTTATGACTTGAACGACGATCCCGCTTGCGAGAAGTGCCTCTAAAATTTGTTCACCGGTCCGAAGGGCCCTATGATTCGTCATAACTGTGCCCGCAAGTAAAAAGCCTGCTGTCATAGCGACTTGAAAATTTCCGTTGGAGATCACTTCACCGTAATCTGAAAATTTCTTAAAACTTCCACTTTCGAGATAAGGACGTCTGACCGCCTGCCAGGTTTCGTAATCAGTCACCGTTCCGATTGCGGTCATTCCTAAAATTCCGACCAGGAGAGGAACATTATCTTTGCTAAACGTTTCTTTCCACCAAGTAGTCATATCTCCAGGAATATTCGTAACGACGTCATAAAGCCCGGGTTTAGGAACATCATTGAGATCGTCGGCTTTCGCGAAGTAACTCTGAAAACTCAAAACAAGAATTAAAAATAATTGGATGTAACTTCTCACAGAAAAAATCCGATGTTGAATGAGATCCCAAGTTGATAATGATCAACAACATCTTCATAAAAAGTATTGATATGAAAAAGAAGACGCGTGTTACTTGATGACTGCATACCGTAGCCGAGAGCGAGCTGTTCAAAAAGGCCCGGAAAATAATGACGACTATAGCCCGCAGGAATTTCGGTAATCTCAACGAGATCCGTAGGCCCAAAATCAAGTCTCGCAAAATAACCAAGACCCGGCTGATCACCCGTCGAAGTCATCGCACTGGCCGAAATATTATAAGTGTCGTAACCAAGACTTTCACTCTTCGTGCGATCGCTCGCATAATTTTCAAAAATAAAATTACCAATGAGACCGACAACGGTCGACTCACCTACGCGGTAATAAATTCCTGGGAGCTCTAGGACTCCGCCGTATTCGCCAGCCCAGCCGTTACTTTGCTTCGAAGAGTCGATATTCGATTGGATACCGGTATCAAATTTTGGTTGAGGTACGATGCCCGCTCCGAAATAAAAAAACCATTTGTCGTTTCTATTATGTTCCGAGTTGATCCCCGCTGAGGCAGAGCTTTCGCCTTTACGCATTTCTTCTGCAAACGCGGTTTTTTGAGAAAAGAGAGAAGCGAACACGAATGCGCAAATAATCATTTCGAAATTTGTTTTTAACATAAGAACTGACTACACTTGATAGATTCAGATTGTGCAAAGTTTTTTTTCATTCCCGTCATCCTGGACACGAAGCAGTAAATTTTTGGTCTCAAGGATTGACAAAGACATCCGTTCTGTGGGGCACTTAGAGGTAGAGGCAACACCCTATGAATGGCGTACATCTTCGGTCGAAAATCAGGACACTCAGTTTTTTAATTTTGCTCATCTTCACGGCAGAATCTCAAGCGAATATCGTCGGCAGCGATATGCAAAATTTTGCGCCCATCACGAGCGGACTTGATTTCGTGACAGTACAGTCGGCAAATACTCTCGAGCCCGGGGTCATCAACCTTGGAATTTTTGTGAACTACGCAGTCAATACACTTCCCTTTTTTCAAGCAACCCAAAATCAAGCCGCCAATAATTTTCGGGATAGCGTAACCGGTCTGGATTTAAATATGGGCGTAGGACTTATGAAGGGTTGGGACGTCGGTCTCTCGATGCCATCTATCATTGGACAAAATGTCGATTCGGATCAACCCCACGGAGAATTTGAACAAATAGGAGTGACCGAACTAAGGCCCAATACCAAAGTGCGTCTGATCGGCAACACTGAAAACGCACTAGGCGCCGTTTTTTCAATCAACTTTCCGCTCATTCAAAACAGCCCCTTCACGGGCAATCCGGCGAATCCGATTTATAACTTCGAGCTCGTCGGTCACGTTACGATCGACAAAATCGTTCTCGGAGCAAACGTCGGGTACCGTGTCCGAACGCCAGGTACGGCTGTTCAGAGCTTGGGAATTTCACCCTTTAGTAGTCAATATACCGGTTCGGTGGCGGCCAGTTATCTGATCAGTTCAATCGATACAAAAATAATCGGAGAAGTTTTTGGAGCGGCGCCCGTTCAATCGACCGATTATAATACCGATCGCTACGAGTCTTCGCTCGAGAGCCTTCTGGGTCTCAAACATGACATCACGACGAATCTCGCAGTCCATGTGGGAGGCGGCGTCGGACTCATCAGAGGAAACGCAGATCCTGATTGGCGCGTCTACGCGGGACTAAATTTTAGCTTTGGCCCGCTCTTCGGAAATTCGCATCCGGTGCAGCAGGTTGAATCCGATCCACCTCCGCCCATTACCGAAAATGATATCAATCCGGCAATTGATCACAATTTTCCGATCGATCCTTTCGAAGGAACACCCAAATTACCTGTTGAAACTTTTGTCGTAAAAGATGTTTTATTTAAATTTAATTCTGATCAGCTCGAAGCCGACAGCAAAGAAACCCTCGACAAGCTTTCTCGTTACTTGAATAAGCCACCCATATTTAACAAACTTATTATTTCAGGACATACCGATTCAGTCGGTAGCGCCGTCTACAATTTAAATCTATCTTTGAGACGTGCCGAAGCAGTTAAAACTTACCTCGTGCAGAGTGATCAAGTGCCGGCAGAAAAAGTTGAAGCAAAAGGATTCGGGCTCACGATGCCGATCGCGAGCAACGCGAATTACCAAGGTCGAGCACTCAATCGCAGAGTCGAATTTAAGATTTACCGTGACAGTTTACTGAAGCCCGATACCCAGTCGATTCCGAATTTGGATTCGAGTTT